>CAZYAW010000208.1:0-4321 GCA_964646045.1 uncultured Victivallales bacterium
ATAGAAGCGTGGCGGCTTGGCCGGAAACTTGCGAGAAAAGCGCTCAAGATGTCTTGAAAACCGTGAACTGTGAACCGAGAACCGTGAACGGCTACAAAACATGAAATTTCGCATCCATCAACTTGATCTGCCGCCGGGCTACACCGCCGGGCAGCTTCATCATGCCGTTGTCAAGGCCTTGCGCTGTCGTCCTGCCGCCGTGCGCGAACTGATCACGATTCGTCGTTCCGTCGATGCGCGCGGGCGTTCGCCGCGCATGACGGTGACGGCGGAAGCGGAAGTCGCGGGCTCGCTCGCGCCCGGATTGAAAAATGTCGAGCCCGTCGGCGCCGTCGCCGTACGGCCGCGCCCGGCGGTCAGGATCGGCGGCGGTCCGCAGCCGCTGGTGGTCGGAGCGGGGCCGGCCGGACTCATGGCGGCCTTCGCGTTGGCGGAGGCGGGGTTGCGGCCGATCCTGATCGAACGCGGCGAGCCGGTCGAGGCGCGCGCCCGACGGGTCGCGTCTTTCTGGGAACACGGCGAACTGCATGCGGAAAGCAATGTGCTTTTCGGCGAAGGCGGCGCGGGTCTGTTTTCCGACGGCAAATTGACCTCTCGCAGCAAAGATCGCCTGCGTCTGCGGCGTTTTCTGGAAATTCTGGTCGAGTGCGGCGCGCCGTCGGACATTCTGGTCGATGCCGAACCGCATCTGGGCAGCGACGTGCTGCATGCCTTGGTTCCGGCGCTGCGGCGGCGCATTCAGGATCGAGGCGGCGTGGTGCGTTTTGGCGCGCGTCTGGAACGGCTCGATATCGAGAACGGCGCCGTGCGTGGCGCGTTGGTTTCGGGCGAACCGTTGCGCACCGACGTCTGCGTGCTGGCGACCGGTCATAGCGCGCGCGACATCTACGATATGCTGGACGGTCAAGGCGTAGCGTTGGAAGCCAAGCCGTTCGCCGTCGGAGTGCGCCTTGAAATTCCGCAACATCGTATTGACGTCGCGCAATGGGGCGGTCCCGTGCCGATTCTGGGCAAAGCGAGTTTTCGTCTGACGCGCCGCGCGGAAGGTTCCGCCTGCGCCTGCTACACTTTTTGCATGTGTCCGGGCGGATGCGTCATCGCCTGCGCGTCGGCGGCAGGGTTGCTGACCACCAACGGCATGAGTCTGTCGCGGCGCGATCGGCCCTTTGGCAACGCCGCCTTCCTGGTGCCCGTCGGTCGGCCGGAAAGCGGAGGGTCCGCGGCGGACGCGCGGGCGGGCATCGCGTTCCAGCGGAAGATGGAAGCGGCGGCATTCGCCGCGGGCGGATCCGACTACAGTCTGCCGGCGCAGCGGTTGACGGATTATCTCGACGGCCAAGCGTCGAAGGACTTGCCGACCGCGAGATCCTGCGCGCGAGCGCGGCCGGCGGACGTGCGCGAGCTGCTGCCGGAGTTTGTCGATCGGACCTTGCGCAGTGCGGCGCCCAAGATGCTGCGCAGTCTGCGCGGCGTACGTTTGGAGGAAGCCTTGCTCTATGCGGCCGAGACGCGCAGTTCGAGTCCCGTCCGCGTGGTCCGCGACGACAACGGACAATCCGCGGGGCTGCGCGGTCTTTATCCCTGCGGTGAAGGCGCCGGATATGCGGGCGGCATTGTCAGCGCCGGCATGGACGGCTTGCGCATCGCCGAAACCATAGCCGCCGGCTGAAAAATGCGCTGTTTTTTACTGTTGTGTTTTTTTGCGGGATATCATACGTTGTGCATGCGATTGACGGGGACATAGGTTTTTTTCATGGTGTTTCCGAGAAAACTCGCACGAAAACAACGCGACAAGGCGCTGGAGAGGTGGCTGAGTGGTCGAAAGCGGAGGATTGCTAATCCTTTGTACGCCTATTAGGTGTACCGCGGGTTCGAATCCCGCCCTCTCCGCCAGGCGGGATGAGAACCCGCAGGGTTCGCGCGGCGCCGCAGGCGCCACAGGCTGACTTCCTGTCAGCCCCGAAGGGCAAGGCCCGTCCGCGGGCCGCGGCAATCCCGCCCTCTCCGCCAGTCTTCGTTCGTAGCGCATCCGCCTGCGCCAAGAGGCTGCGGCGTGACATGGCGGAGAACGAAGACTGCCCGGCGCAGTGCGTTCGAGCTTGCGAGGAGGTACGAAGCGGGGCGGCTGTACATGCTACGAACTACGCCTGGCACGCCAGTAAAAGACAGAAAAAAAGATGACGGGATTCCACTACGTCTATATTGTCGAGAGTCAGTCACATCCTGAACGCTACTACATCGGTTTCACCGAAGACCTTGAGGATCGCCTGAAGCGCCATAACGCGGGGGCCGTCCCCAGTACGGAAGCAAATTGCCCCTGGACCTATCGCACCTGCACGGCGTTCAAAAACCGCCAGCGCGCCATCGAGTACGAACGATACCTGAAAACACATTCCGGCCGCGCGTTCCTCGCAAAACACCTGTGAGCTTGCCGCCGTGACAGGTGGCGCGACCCTTGGTCCTTATCCCATCCAGTCCTGACAAAGCACTTCCGCCTGTTCCAAAACTGTCTGCGTGGCCTTCTCTTGCTTGTCCGGCGGGTAGCCGTACTTGCGCAGGATTCGCTTCACCATGACGCGAATCTTGGCGCGGGCGTTTTCGCGGACCGTCCAGTCTATAGTCACGCTACGCCGAACGGTCGTGACAAGTTCCTGGGCGATCTTGCGCAGGCATTCGTCGCCAAGTACCTTGACGGCGCTATCGTTGACCTCGAGGGCGTCATAGAACGCGACTTCGTCGTCGGTCAGTCCCATCGCCTCGCCGCGTATCCGGGCTACCTGCATCTCCTTCGCGAGTCGAATCAACTCCTCGATGATCTGGGCCGCTTCGATAGCACGGTTCTGGTACTTGCGGACGGCCTCTTCCAGCATCTCGGCGAAAGACCGGGCCTCGACAACGTTCTTCCGTGCTCGGGCCTTGATCTCGTCATTCAGGAGTTTGCGCAGCAATTCGACGGCAAGATTACGTTGCGGCAGGGCGCGCACTTCCAGAAGGAAGTCGTCCGAGAGAATGGAGATGTCTGGCTTCTTCAGTCCGGCAGCGGCGAAGATATCGACAACCTGGTCGGAGGCGACGGCACGAGATACAAGCTGGCGAATGGCGGCGTCCATTTCCTCTTGTGATCGGCGTTCTCCTTCGACGGTTGCCTTCGCCAAGCCGCTTCTGACCTCCTGGAAGAACGCGACTTCGTCCCGAATCCTGATTGCCTCTTCGTGGGGAACCGCGAGGGCGAATGCTTTCGACAGTGCCGAGATAACATCGAGATACCGCTTTTTGCCCTCTTCCTGGGCAAGGATGTGTTCCATCGCCTGGGCAATCCCGGCTAGCCTTCGGCCCCTCACCCCCGGCCCCTCTCCCAGAGGTAGAGGGGAGCATGTGCTTCGGCCCCCCACCTCCGCATTTTCTCCCCTTCTCCCGATGGGAGAAGGGGCCGGGGGATGAGGGTGGATGAGACTTCTAAAGTCGAATCCATAGAACATGCCGACAGCGATTTCATGCTTTTCGATCATCACTGCGACGGCCTTGGCCTGGTCAACGGTGGCGTCGCCTCGTCCACCGGCTTCCGTGTAGTCGGCCAGCGCCCGCTTGAGCTGGTCGGCAAGACCGAGATAATCAACGACCAATCCGCCGGGCTTGTCCTTGAACACCCGGTTCACGCGGGCAATCGCCTGCATGAGGCCATGTCCGCGCATGGGTTTGTCCACATACATGGTATGCAGGCAGGGACAGTCGAACCCCGTCAGCCACATATCCCGCACGATGACGATCTTCAGCGGGTCGCGCGGATCCCGGAACCGCTTTGCGAGTTCCTCGCGCCGCGCCTTGCTCCGAATGTGGGGTTGCCATTCCTGCCGGTCCGAAGCGGAACCCGACATAACGATCTTGATCTCGCCGCTCATATCGTCGTCATGCTGCCAACTCGGGCGGCGTTTCGTGAGGGCGTTGTACATCTCGACACAGATGCGTCGACTCATGCAGACAACCAGCGCCTTGCCGTCCATGGCTTCGAGACGACGTTCCAGGTGGTCAACCAGATCGTCGGCAACAAGCCCGATGCGCTTTTCGGTTCCAACCATGGCTTCGAGGGCCGCCCATTTCGTGCGGAGCCGTTGTTTCTCGCTTTCTTCCTCGCCCTCGGTAATCTCATCGAACTCGGTGTCGAGCTTGGGACGCTCTTCCTCGTTGAGTTCAATCTTGGCGAGCCGACCTTCATAGTAGATCGGCACCGTTGCGCCATCCTCGACAGCCCGGAGAATGTCGTACTTGTCGATGTAATCCCCAAAGACGGCGGGCGTACTCCTGTCGCCTCTCTCGATCGGGG
>CAZYAW010000209.1:0-2767 GCA_964646045.1 uncultured Victivallales bacterium
CCATTCGGCAACTTCAGTCGGCGCCCTCGCCGGTAGGACGCGCACACCCTGTTCCCAGAGGCCCAGGTGGCGGAGGAAGCGCTCGATCACCGCCCGGCCGTCGATCAGAGAAACGATACGCATTTCTTTCTGGCATTCGGAAAGAGGATCGGATCGGCTTCCCGGACTCTCTTGGCGAGTTCGCGCCATTTCGGTGACGGGATGCGGCGCGGCTTGTGTTCGGACACATCGATGATCACGACGGCCTGGCCGGCCGCCTTTGCCTCTTCGGTGGCATGCTTGTCGCGCTGTCCGCGCATCTTGTGGCTGTACCAGCCGTAGTAGCGGACGAGCTGAACCTTCTTCTGGTAGCAGGAGGGGCAGAACCAGCGCCCCTTGCATGAGAACGCCAGCAGGTACTCGTGCTTGCAGTCGTCGCAGCGCACGCGGGCGAAGCCGCGCTCCAGGTCGCCGCCATCGAGGAACCTGTTGACGACCTCCGGGATGATGGGGCGCAGGAAGCCCCGTACCGAGGCTGATATGGTTCCTCGTATAGCTCCAGAATCGCGTCGAAAGGCCCGGAAAGGCATGGCCACAGGGGCGATGCCTTGGGCCGGCGCGGACGATAAACTTGCTCCACCATGCCACCCAGTGTATAAAAAAGGGTGTGTCATCTATTATGGGATTTGATATGAGCCGTCTATCGCTCGCCTCTGCGCAACGCTTTTTGAGCCAGGGATTTTAGATGCTCGATCTTGGCCGGATCCGCAATCCACTGCGCCGTCCGTTCACCACCGGCGCCGATCTGGGCCTGGACCGGTTCCGCGTCGACTGACTGGAGATAGCCCGTCAGATCCCGGAGCATCTGTTCCGTTTTCTCCGGCCGTTCGGCCGCGAGGTCGCGCTGTTCACCGATGTCTTCGCGCAGGTTGTACAATTCCCGGCGGTTTTCGACCCAGTCGACCACGAGCTTCCAGTCGCCCTGCCGAAATCCCGTCATGCCCATATGGGGGATGGGTTTTCCCTTGCGGAACCGCAGGAGCGGCCGGTGAAAGACGAGGCCGGGTTCGGTCCGCCGCACATTCCCCCGCTGTGTCAACAACGGGTCGAGATTGCCGCCATCGATCTCGTCGGGCAGCGGGCCGCGTCCCCCGGCCAGGTGATAGAAGGTGCGGAGAAAATCGACCGAGTAGACCGGGTCCCGGCAGAGCGACCCCGCTTTCACGCCGGGCCCCCGCACAACGAACGGAACGCGGATGCCGCCCTCGTACACCCACTGTTTGCTGCCTCGCAGCGGGAAATTGGGCGGAATGCGTTCCCGGGGCGAACCCGGATCTTCTCCGCGCGAATATCGTTGATAAAATGGGGTGCGGGCCCGGTTGTGTGTTGCGCCCCCGTTGTCGGAACAGAAAAAGACGTACGTTTTGTCCGCGAGGTCCCGTTCGTCGAGCGCCGCCAGTAGCCGGCCGATACACTCGTCCGTATCCTCCACCATGGCGGCATACATCACCGACACGTCGACCGGGGGAACGCCTTTGGCCCGGTACTTTTCGAGCGTCTCGGGACGCGATTGAATCTGGGTATGCATGGCGTAATAGCTGACCTGCAGATAGAAGGGGCTGCCGTTGTCGGCCCGGCGATCGATGAAGTCGACTGCGCGGTCGGTCACGCTGAAGCTTTCCTTGGGATCCTCCAGCGGCTCCCGCGCATGCAGGGGCAGCCGATGGCCTTTCGCATGGCGTTCCCGTTTTTCTTCCCAGGTCATCTGGTCACCGGTGTGATTGCCGGTGACGCCGTCGCTCTCGTCATATCCGGCCTCGGCGGGCGACGTTTCCATGCTCTCGCCCCACTTGCCGAAGTGGGCGCAGTAGTACTTCGGATCGACGGATTTCAGCGCCCGCGGGATCGTCAGGTGTTCTCGCGGCACGAAACGGCTCGGAAATTCAGTGCCTTTCTGGCGCGCGGTGGTCATGCCGCAAAGAATGCTGCGCCGCGTGGGCGTACAGATCGGGGCCGACGCGTACCCGTCCGTGAACCGCATGCCTTCGCGCGCGAGCCGGTCCATGGCGGGGGTTTCAAAATAGTCGCACCCGCTGTATTGAACGGCCGGATCCATTCGAAAGGCGTGTTGTGTCCATCCCTGGTCGTCAGTCAAAACCAGGATGATGTTGGGCCGTGCGGGGCCCTCATCCGCCTGTGCGGTCAAACCAAGCGCGCCGGATGCCGCGGTCAGCGTCCCGACACACATTGCGGACAGGGGTCTGAGCGAGAATTTTGTCGGCGGGAACGCATTTTCTTTTTTCATTGAATCACCTGTTTATCTTCCGAAAAGAACCGCTGGAGACCCAAATGGTGAAGGCGAGCGGGGTCACACGGCCTGACATGGCCGTCGATAAAAAAAACATTCGCGGCGGTTCCCGCACTGTGGCGCAGGTGCGCGCCGAGGGGATCCGCTCGTTCGTTGGGGATCTTGTAATACGTCGTGTCAAACTCGCTGTAATAGCTATCACCCAGCAACCAATAATTGGAGGGGTCCCGCACCTTGTTGTAATTCGCCTTCCAGTCGGCGCGGTTTTTATTGTTCGAGTATTGAATCCCGCCGACGGTCCGGTCAAAAAAGTTGATCCCGTATCCGGCCATGTGAGCCCACCACGCCTCCTCCGTCCGGTTGCCTTCAAAGCGGGGCGGGGATTTCTGGCAATAAATCAGATTCTTTGCGCCGATGTATCCGCCGTCGAGAAGCTGCATCGGCCAGATGTTATCATCATGGTTCTTCCACATATGCGTG
>CAZYAW010000210.1:0-3471 GCA_964646045.1 uncultured Victivallales bacterium
CGACGAGTCGCCGCTGGCAATGTCTCATTTTCTTTCCGAACTGATGATCGCCGTCCACAAGCGGGCGGATGTCAATACGATTCTGATGCTGGCAATGGAGGGCGTATATCGCTGTCTGCGTCCGGACTGCGTGATCGCGGCGTTTGTGGATCGCAGCCGGGCCTGTCTGCGCGGGCGTTTTTATGCCGGCCGCCTGCCGGGCGTGGACGCCGCGCGTTACCGGGCGGCGCTGAACGAGACCGATCTGCCGGCGATACGAAACTTGCATTCGAGCAAGACGGAGTTGGTTTCAGCCAAGAGCGGGCCGATTACATCGGACGACCGGCTGCTGCTGGAGATGGATATCGATTCCGTATTGCTGGCTCCGATTCGTTCGGGCGACAAGGCGATCGGGCAGTTCTTTCTGGGACGCCGCACTGCTGCTGCGCCGTTTGCCGCCGACGATTTGCTGTCGATGATCGCCATTGCCGGACATGTGGCGCTGGCTTTTGAAATGTCAGGGAAGGAAAGGAGTTGAGATGCAGGCGGATCCCGCGATCGAGCAGGCCGTGAACTTGCTGTACGAGAAACTGGAGCATCCGGGGCTGGAGGTGGAAATCAAGAAGATCGCCGCCAAACTGCGCGAAGCCCAGTACAATCCGGGCGATATTCAGCCGCTGGCCGACTGTCTGCTGGCGATTCTGCTGGCGGGCAAGAATGCGGGTTTTACGGTGGGAATGATGTTCGACGCATTGCGGCGGCTGGCGGTCGGCATTCAGAACCGCGACTGGAAAAAAATGCAGGACGGTACTTTTCAGGCTATGTAGAGTTTGTCATTCGTACCGCAACCCTGGCCAATTCCGACACGCCCCAGGCCTGGGCGCAGCAGCCGCGTTGCGCATGCGGGGCGTCGCCGTCGAGAATTTCCGGAATCTGCCCAAGACTGCCCTGGTCGAGCAGCGCGGCCGAGGCGGCCGCGTAGGCGCGCGCCGTCGGTTCCGCCGCCGCCCCGTACACCATCCGCAAGGCTTCGATATAGGAAGGATAAGTCCACGTCCAGCCCGTGCCATTGTGATAGGCCGGTTTGCGCCGCGTGTCTTCATCCCCGCCATAGCGCCCCCAATAGGGCCGTTGCGGATCGTTCAGCAGTCCCGTCGCCCCGGCGATCGGCAGGGGCATGCGCACAGGCCGATCGGCCAGACTACGCAACGCGCCGGGAATCAGCAGAGTCTGGCATGCGCGCAACACGTCGATCTGCAGATCACGGTCGCGCAAGGCACCCAGGGTAATGGCCAACAACTGATTGGAGCGCAAGGCGTCGTCCGCTGTTGCGCGGGCGGCGGGGACGTCGCGCGCGGCGTGCAGGCAGTCGCTCAAGTATCGTTCCGGCCAACCGCCGGCATCGGATGCAACCGGATACAGAGCCAGGATCGAAGCCTCTGTTTGACTGGCCATGGCGGCCCATTCGCCATGCTTGTCGAGCGTGGCCAACCACCGCAGCGCCGCATGCCACAGCGCCTGAATCTCGACGGGGTAGCCCTCGCGCGGCGTGCCGGCCGGATGGTTGGTATCCATCCAGGTAAAATGGGGCGGACTGTAGATCAGGCCGCTGCGCGAATCCAGCCGAATGCCGTTCGGGGTTCCGTCCCGATAGGCGCGCGCGATGGAAAGCATGACATCGCGCAGCGTCCGGCCGCCGCAGTCGGCGTTCAGGAAGGCGGTGTCGTTTTCTACGCGCGCCAGATCGGCGCAGGCGGTGAAGAACCACAGCGGCGCGTCCGAAGTGTCGCGGTTGGAAGCGTCGGCGCCGCGAATCATGTTGGGCAGCGTGCCCTGTTCCTCGAAACGGGCCATCTCCAGTAAAATGGCGCGGGCCTCCGTTCGCATGCCGACGGCGATCATGCCGCGCAGCGCAATCAGGGTGTCGCGTCCCCAGTCCAGGAACCAGGGGAAACCCGCCAGAACGGTTTGACCGGAACCGCGGCGCGTGACAAAGGCGCGCAGCGCCCGGTGCAGCGCTTCCCGCAGCGGCAGCGCCGCCGCGACAGACGAATGCGGCTCGAACTCCGGGCGCGGAGTCGGCCCCTGTTCCGCCGCCG
This sequence comes from uncultured Victivallales bacterium, assembly GCA_964646045.1. Lineage (GTDB taxonomy): Bacteria > Verrucomicrobiota > Kiritimatiellia > UBA8416 > SLMC01 > CAZYAW01. The sequence goes on from CAZYAW010000210.1 coordinate 2,079, forward strand.
TAGTCATGGTGGCGGTCAGCGACACGTCTGCGCCGCCCTTGAGCATGACGGAAAAATAGCCCGGACTGAAAAGATCGGACGAGCCTTCGAGCCCGCGTTCGGCTTCGAAAGGATGCGCCACGCCGTAAATCCATTCCGGTTCGGACCGGAAGACGCCCTGTGCGACGTGGATCGTGAGCGCCCGTTCCCGCTGCGGGCGAAACGTGAAAGCGTCCGCTCCGCACTCCACGGCGGGCGGCCATTCCCGTTCCGGCCCCGCATAGGCTTTGGTCTTCTCGTGACTGATGCGATCCTCGATATCCGGTCGTAAAATCAGTTCCACCGGTTCGCTGTTCGACAAGGATTCCGGGCTGCCCCGACCGGCGGAGATGCGGCGAAAAACGACTTGCACCGCGTTGCGGTCGGTCGCAAGGGTGAAATGCGCCTCGAGCGTCACCGCTCGGCCGCTGCCCACCGGAACGCGGAAACGCCACTGCGCGCCGCGTTGACCGGACAAGCCGAAAGACTCGACGCGATCTTCGTCCAGATCCTGCCAATGTCCCCGATACAGCAGCCAGGCGCGGCAGCGCGCAAACATAATGCGCCGATCAGTCGGGTAGCGCGTATGTTCGTTGCCGGCCAGCCAGGCGTCGTATTGACTTTCTATGCGGCCCCAGGCCCCGCGTACCTGAGCCATGGCGCCGCAGGCATTGGAGAGCGTCGCCAGGCTGTGCGCCGTTTTCATCGGCGCTTTAGGCATGACCATGCGCGCCATCGGGCGATGTCCGTCCGCCAGCCATTCCAGCGGCCCGCTCTCGTGCCGAACGCCGTCCGACTCGAAAACCGTTATGTCGAGCCAAAGGCGCCGGGTCGTCGGGGGGGCGGGCGGCGGCGCCAGCAAGGCGAACCATCCTCCGTCCGCCATGGGCAATCCGCGGACTTGACGGTAGGCGCGCGCGGCGTCGCGCAACGTCGCCCGGAACGGGACCGCCGCAGTCACGCAGAGAATCTGTTCGGGCGGCAGCATCACGACGCGCCGGATATCGGCGGGCCAGCGCCAATGTACGGCGCCGGGCGCCGGACGCGGCGAATCGGGGTTCGCGGCCAGGCGGGCGCAGAAGCGCAGGGGATCCGCTTTCATGGCCGCCAGGGTCGCGGCCAGACCTTTGATTTCGTTTGCCGTCAGCGGTTGCCCGCCGCGCGCGTCGAGACACTGCGCCCGATATTCCTGTTCGAGTTCGGGGTCGGGCAGCGTCTGGGCGCCGACGCAAGCCTGTTCGATGGCCGTTAGATCTGCGGGAAAAGGGCTCAGACAAAGAACCTGCCCCGCTACCAAGTCCAGGCAGCGCTCTTCACCGTTAACGGCGGGGGCCATCCGGCGGGCGCCCCGCCGGGCGGGCCAGGGCTCGTCGGC
>CAZYAW010000211.1:0-10388 GCA_964646045.1 uncultured Victivallales bacterium
GGGAAAGGCGACCACAGCCGTGAACAGCAGGTAGATGGCGAGGCACTTGAGCGCTACTGCCGTGAGTTGCTTCGATGTCATGATTCCTCTCCTCCAACGCCTGGGGTCAGGCGTTTCATGTGGAGCGCAGCGAAACATGAAATCGACTGCACTCCGTTGTTGGAACGTGTTGATCCGGTTGAAGGCTCGCCACGTTCATGACAGTTGTTTGCGCCGATGTACGGACATCCGAACATCGCCTTTCGTCTTCAACACAATGATCATCCTGTAATCTTCAGGCTTGCTTTGCAATTACAAAATCATCCGCATTCTGCAATTGCCCGAGACATGCCAAACAGAATAATCACTAATTTCTTCCTCTCTTCAAATCCTCCTTTCGTTCCGAACCACTGATTATCAGGCGCATTTGCCCTGATAAGTTGATATGGACCGTGTTTCCGGGCATGTCTGACCGCGATGAATCTTTTCAATATCTTTACGCCGTTCAAGATTAGTAGTGGAACAGGTCGCGTAGGGCGTAGTCGCGGGCCGCAACCCGGTTCAGGGCGTTACGGATTTTGGATTGTACGTTGGGGGTCAGGCGGCGACCTTTGCAGGCGCGAGCCACCATTTTGTGCGTGATCTGTTCGGTCGAGACGGCTACCAGATCGTGCGCCTTGATTCCCTGTGCGCGCATGAGAGCCGCAAGCGGTTGCTCGCCCAGGTTGCGCTCGATGACGACGGGCCGCTCAGCGGCGGGGTGGGGGGCATGTGTCATGGGCGGCTTTCAGTTTTCTTTGCCGGCGGGGGCTTCGAAGAGGGTGAAGCGGCGACGGGTGTGCTGCAGTTCGCTTTCAAGTTTGAGCAGAGCGTCGTAGTCCTGGGCGGAGATTACGCCGGCGGCGCGTTGCGCCTGCTGCGTGGCCGCCAGTTCGCGCGTGTCGGGGTTCCAGGTCGCGGCGGCTTGCACGGCGACCGGGGTGGCGCCGGCCAGACGGAAGCGGTAGTCGGGCGGTCGAATGGCCGGAACGAAGCCGACCGGCAGTTGCGCGGTGGCGCGCCATTCTTCGACATGCAGGCGCGAGGAATAGAGCGGACGCGTGCGGGTTTCGCTGCGCAGGCGCAACAGATTTTCGATGCTGCCCGGCATTTCGAAGTAGAGCCGGCGGTCTTCGCGTACGGCAAAGTCGGGGATGCGCGCGGTCAGAACGACGCGGCCGGGGTAGGCGCTGAAATCGGTTTCCAGATCGCCGTCGGCCACGGCGGACTGGGCCAGGGCGGCAAGCATTTCGCTGTGCTCGCGGCGCCGTTTTTCGGGAGTCAGCTCTTCGTAGAAACGTCGGCGCGCGCCATGGTCGAGGCCGTGCAGAAGCTGCGTACGCCGAACGCGCGCGGCGCCGTCGGCCGCCAGTTCGATGCGATATTCGGTCTCTGTGCGGGTCCGATGACGCGGCTGGATCGTGGACAGCGCGCCTTGCGGCAGTGACAGCGCGAAACGCCCCTCGTGCGCGCAGGCGCCCAGGACGGCGTACTGGTCGGTGTCGTTGAGATATACGTCGCCGGCGGCGGGATCGCGCAGTTCGGGAATGCGAAGCAGAACGGCTCCGAACCAGGCCGGTTGCGGAAAGCCCTCGATCACCGGGCCGAACTCCGACACGGAGGGGTAGCTGCCGGCCAGGACCCATTCGGGGGCGAAGCCGACGGCGCGTAGAAGGGCGGTCAGCAGGACGGCCCGGTCGGCACTGTTGCCGTAGCGGTCGGCCAGTGTGCGGTCGGCCGCCGTGAGCGTGGAGAGCGGCATGGCACCCAGGTTGGGGCCGGCGGAGCGGACCTGCCGAGCCACGAAATCACGCAGGGCCGCCACTTTCTCGGCGGGTGTTTCGAGGTCTTTGACGAGGGTTTGCGCCAGGGCCGCGCTGGCGGGCTGGCGGCTGGCGGCGGATTCCAGGGCGGCGGCCACGGTGGCGGCATAGGTCTTCCAGTCGCCGGCGCTGCACAGCAGTACGGGTTGGTCGACCCAGGTCGGGGGCGTGTGGTCTTCGCGCAGGATGCGCGGCAGATCACGGGCTTCCCAGCGGCGGACGATACGGCCGTTGGCTTCGACGGTTTCCGTGCGGTGTACGCCGATCTCGGCGAGACGCCGGTCGTCCAGGCGCAGCGCAAGTTCTTTAGGCGCGCTGATGACGACGCTTTTGAAGTCGCAGGGTTCGAGCCCGGAGAAAGTTTCCAGAGCGGTGAAGAAAGGGCGATCCCAGCGTGTGCGCCGGATTTCGTATTCCAGAACGGAATCAGGTTCCACGCCGGGCAGGCTGGCCACCAGCGTGTGGCCGGCCGGGTAGCGCGCGGCGCCGCCGACCCAGGCCTGATCCATGAGGTTGATTTCCTCCGGACTGATTTCCCGGACTTCGCCATTGGCCAGGGTGACGCGAGCCGCGAGGATTTCCGCCTTTTCCCAGCCGGCGTTGTAGTCCAGCTTGATTTCGGCATAGCGTTTTTTGCCGGCATAGTTCAGTATTTTGCGGCGGATGCGCCGTGTTTCGGTCCAGCGGGAGGGGCTTTCGATTTCGTAGACGACGTGCTCGGCGAGGGTGCGGGCGTCGCCGAGGCTGTCGGGCGCGGCGACGGCGAAGACCGGGCGCTTGCGCAGTTCGCCTTCGAGAGTGCGCAGGGCCGCACGCAGTTGCCGATAGGCGTCGGGTTCGTATTCCACCTTGTTGAGGCGGAACTCGGTCTGCTGGCGGAAGCGATTGCCATTGGTCAGACTGGAGTGCATGCGCAGGGTGTAGTCGTCGGTATCCCGGTCGGGTCCGACGGGCAGGGACAGGGCGGCTTCAGGCGCCGGTGCGATGTCGATGTCGATTTGCTCTTTCACCCCGGAGGCCGAGGAAATGAGCAGGGGATAGCGGCGGCGGTCGAGACCCATGCGGCCCAGGGCGAAGTTGACCATGCCCACGCTGATGCCGAAGCGGGGCGCCAGCAGCACGAACTGGTTATCGCCGTCGATGCGAATGCCGTCGGCTTCGTATTCCATTTCCACGACCAGGGTGCGGTCGACATGGCCCAGATCTTCCGGGATCAGGCGAAAGTCCAGGAGGCGGGCGCCGGGCAGGGTGCGGCGCAGGAGGCCGAGGAAGAACAGTTGGCGATCCTCGACGCGCTGGCGGGACAGATAGCTGCGATAGGCGTTGTCGTTGACGCCCTCGAAGTTCAGCACGGTGCGGGCGCGCAGGCGGCCGGCGGCGTCGGCGCGTCCGGTGGTGGCGATGCGCATCATGTTCTGCGTGGCGGGATCGATGGGGGAAGTGTGGAGCGTTTCGCCTGCGGGCGTCGCGACCAGATAGCTCTGGTTGTTGAGATAGGCGGGCAGGAGCGTGGTGGTGTTTTCGTCCGTGGGATCCATGAGCAGAAAGCGGCCGTCCTCTTCGCGCAGGGCCACGATGGCGTGATTGAAGAAGGGCTGGGGCACTTCCGCGTCCTTGCGGGGACCGTTATGGATGAGGGTCGGGTAGGCCTCGAAGCCCGCCACGCGCAACATGGCGACCAGCAGGGCGGCCTTGTCGCGGCATACGCCGTGGCGCACGGCAAAGGTCGTGCCGACATCGTGGGGTTCGTAGCCGGGCGCCTCCGACTCCTTGATGACGCCCAGGTAGCGGATGTGCCGGGAAACGAAACGGAAGAGGGCCTCGATACGTTCCATGCGCGTGGTGCGGTCGGCGACGAGGCGGGCGACTTCGGCCTCGATTGCGGGGGTCGGCTTGAGACGGGGCGCGGACAGGTTCCAGTACCAGCGCGAAACGGTTTCCCAGTCGGGCGAAGTGCTCACGAGCACGCGCTGGGCCACGGTATAGAGCGGGGGCATGCCGGGTTCCGGGAAAGCCTGGGGCACGTCGCGCGCCTCCCAGCGGTGCAGCGTGCGACCGTCGCGTTCCGTGCCGGTGTAGCGCAAGGTGTCGCCGACCGGCGCCTTGACGGCCATGCTGCGCAGGGGCCGGTCGCTAGGCGCGTCCACTTCGACGTACTTATAGAGGATGGGCTGGTCGTGTTCGAAAACATACCAGCCGGCCCACAGGTCGCGTGTACGGGGATGCACGATGCGGTCGTACATGACGTAGTGGAGGGTGTCGCCGACTTCGAGGTCGGGGATGTTCATGCGGATAATGCGCTGGTTCGGGCTGTAAATGTTCTGGCCCATGCTGGAGGGATCGGCCATCTCGCGGCTGTGGGCGGCGACATCCAGTTCGATCCGCCGTCCGTCCGGCTTGATGATGGCGACCGCTTCGATGCGGCAGTCCTGCGGTCCGCGCTGGTAGGGGATGGTATAGTGGGACGAGAGGGTCTGGTAGCGGCGACGGCCTTCTTCGGTGAGAATGGTGATGTAGTCCTCGTGCCACTGCTCATACGTGCCGTCGGGCGCGTAGCGGATGCGCATGGCGCCGGCGGTCAGTACGACTTGCGCGTCGGGATAGGCGGCGGCCGTGACCGTGGGCAGACGCGCTGCGATCTCCCGGGCGTCGAGCAGTGGTTCCGCGCCGTGCAGGGCGGCGCCGGCCCAGACGGACAGAACGAGAGCGGTGCGGACAAACGAACGACGGGTGAAGTGTTTCATGGGGTTCCTTTACGGGATTGGGTTTGACGAGGGCGCGGACGCCGCAGGACGTGTCGGATTAAGCGGGGTGTGGCGACCGACGCGGACGGCGTGTCGCAGGGCCGCGCCGACAAATTGCTGCGCGGCGCGGGCGGCGGCGGGCAACGACAGGTTGCGGGCCAGTCCGGCGGTCAGGGCGGCGGAAAAGGTGCAGCCGGTGCCGTGGGTTTGCGCGACGTTCAGGCGCGGGGCGTAAAAGGCGTGCAGGTCCCGCCCGTCCCATAGAACGTCCACGACGGCGGGTTCTGCACCCGCCGCCGGCGCGGATTTCAGATGGCCGCCTTTGGCGAGGCAGGCGACCTTGTAGCGTTGTCCGATTTCGCGCGCGGCGCGGCCGAGATCCTGTGTCGAGCGAATCGGCCGGCCCCAGAGTTCTTCCGCCTCGGGCAGGTTCGGGGTCAGCACGGAGCCTTGCGGCAGGAGTTCCTCGCGCAGGGCGCGCAAGGCGTCGGCCTGCAGCAGGCGCGCGCCGGAAGTGGCGATCATGACCGGATCGACCACCCAGACGGGAATGACGCGTTCGCGCGCGATGCGGGCGACGAGCTGGATGGTGGCGGCGCAATACAGCATGCCGGTTTTGGCCGCCGCCACCGGGAAGCCGCGGCAGACGGCGCGGATTTGCGCTTCCACCATGGCGGGCGACACCGCTTCGACGGCGCTGACTTCGTCCGGGTTCTGGGCGGTCAGGCAGGTGATGGCGGTGGCGCCGAAGACGCCCAGTGCCGACCAGGCTTTGAGGTCGGCCTGAATCCCGGCGCCGCCGCCGCTGTCCGAGCCCGCCACGCTTAGCACGGTCGGCATGGTGGCGGGCGAGTCGGTCATGTTGCGGTATCCGTGACGGTTGGGCGCGGCGGGTTCTTACGATTTGCGCAGGGCCGGCGGCGGGCCGAGTATTTCCCGCAGAACGAGAGCCTTGCGCAGGGACGGGAGATCGATCAAATCGTCGGCGACTCCGGCCCGCAACCGGCGCAACCCCTGGCCGGCGGCTTTCGGGTCGGCGGCATGGACGTCGCCGTGTTTGAAATGACGAAAGGTCGGGCGTTCCCGGCCGGCCCAGACATTCTTTTCGGGAACGGCCGTTTGCGGGGCGACGCCTGTCTTGGTCGCTTGCGCGGGCGCAGCGCCTTTTTTGATGGCGGGTCTTCCGGGCGGAGCCGCGTAGGTTTTGCGAATCTGAACGGCGCGCGGGGTGGCCTGCCGTGCGGTCGGGACGGTGGGCGCCGGAACGACCGGAGGCGGCGTGTCGGGCGGCTTGGCGACCGGGCGCGAGCTGCCGCGCAGGCTGTCCAGAAACTGCTGCAGCTCCGCCGACGGCGATTCCGCCGTTGCCGGTGTGTCGGTATGGCCGGGTTTCGGTTTCTTGGTTTGGCTCTTATTGATCAACTGAATGATCGCCCCGCCCACGACGATGACAAGCCAGATCAGACCGGAAACCGACTCAAGGTCGAACTCGGCGAGGGGCCAGAACGAATAGAACATGGGCTTCGATCTCCAATCAAGCGTCGGCGCCCCGCCCCCGCCTAGCGAAAGGGGGGACGGGGCCAACGGTCCGACATCGTTTAGCTGTCCGTGCTATGCCCGGTGGCTTCGTCGCCGGAGATGGCTTTGCGCATGGAGGTGTCGGCCTCGATATTCTGCATGCGATAGAAGTCCATGACGCCGAGGTTGCCTTCGCGGAACGCCTGGGCCATGGCGCGCGGCACTTCGGCGCGCGCCTCGACCACCTTGGCGTTCATCTCCTGGACGCGCGCCTTCATTTCCTGTTCCTGCGCCACGGCCATGGCGCGGCGGCCTTCGGCTTCGGCCTGACGCATTTTCTTGTCGGCCTCGGCCCGTTCGGTTTCCAGCATGGCGCCCACGTTGGCGACATCGGCCGCGCCAGCCACGCTGATGTCGGCAATGTCAATGGAAACGATTTCGAAGCCGGTCTGCGCGTCCAGTCCGCTGGAGAGCACTTTGCGGCTGATCTGATCCGGATTTTCGAGGACGTGCTTGTAGCTGGGCGAGGAGCCGATGGCGCTGACGATGCCCTGGCCCACGCGGGCGATGATGGTGTCTTCCTGCGCGCCGCCCACGAGTCGGTCGATATTGGCGCGTACCGTGACGCGGGCCTTGACCAGCAGCCGGATGCCGTCCTTGGCGACGGCGTCCAGATAGCCGGACACTCCCTGCTCGTGCGAGGGGCAGTTGATGACCTTGGGCTGCACGCTGGTGCGCACGGCTTCCATGACGTCGCGACCGGCCAGGTCGATGGCGGCGGCTTTCTGGAAGGAAAGATCGATGTTGGCCTTGTCGGCGGCGATCAGGGCGTTGACGACATTAATGACGTCGCCGCCGGCCAGAAAGTGCGCCTCCATCAGGTCGGTGGCCACATCGAGCCCGGATTTGACAATGCGAATGCGCGCATCGACGATCAGGGAAGGCGCCACGCGGCGCAGCTTCATGCCGACCAGCGAGAGCAGCGAGACGCGCGCTCCGGACATCAGGGCGCGTACCCAGACGTTGAGGAAATGCAGGAAGATGGCGAGAAAGGCCACCACGACAATCGCGACAACAATCAGAACAACTTTCAATACCTGGTCCATGCGGGTCTCCCTGTTGGTTTATTGAAAACGGCGCCGCTAGGCGGCCTCCACTACGACACGATTGCCCTTGACTTCCACAACGCGCACGGCGCTGCCCTGGGTCACCATTTCTCCACTGGTTACCACATCCACGCGCCGTCCGTCAATGCTGCAATATCCAGAAGGGCGCAAATCGGAGGTGGCCACCCCGTTTTTGCCGGTCAGTTCGTCCAGGCCCGCTTCCCCCGAACGGTAGCGGGCCAGATCCCTGGAAGCGGTCATCTGCCGGCCCACGCGCGATTTCGGAAAGTAGCGCGCCCACAAAAAGAGGGCCGCTCCCAGCAGAAAAAAGATGGCGATAGCGATCAGCGCGCCGTGTTGCGGAAAGGCGTAGAAGCCGGAAACGATGGCGCCCGCCAGCGCCAGCGCTCCGACGGTTCCCAGAATGCCGCCCGGCACGAATATTTCCGCGCCAAACAGAATCAGTCCCGCCAGCAGGGACACGAAAAAAAACTGCATAGCCGTGTTCATCGTGATGCGTCTCCCGCCTCGGGCGCTCCCGGGGCCGCTCGTAAAGGTTTGTCCGTTTCCTACACTATTTTCGCGTCCGACGCGATTTGCGTCGGCACGGATTCCACGACCACGCGGTTGCCGTGCGTTTCGACAATGCGAATGGGGGTGTCAATCTCGATAAATTCGCCGCGCGCGACCACATCGAGTCTTTTGCCGTTGAAAACGCCGATGCCGGACGGGCGTAGCGGGGTGCCGGAACGGCCCTGTTGTCCGCGCAGCGCATCGGTCGGTTCGGCGGCGCTGTAGCCGGCCTCGCGATTCAGCGCCTGGGCCAGCGCCAGATGCGTGAAGAGCGGGCCGCTCGAGAAGACGCGGGCCAGCAGCGCCATGCCGATCCCCGAGGCCACGATCGCCAGGCCCAGGCGGGTGACGGCTTCGGAAAGATGCGCTTCGGGGAAGGTAAACCAGTCCGTCTGGCCGGGCATGCGCCGAATCATGGCGGCGAACACGCTCAAACCCATGAGCGTCAAGCCGCTAATGCCCGCGATGCCGAAGCCCGGTATGACGAAGATTTCGAGCAGAAGTAGGCCGATCCCGAAAATGAAGACCAGGGCCTCGAGCGTGCCGGCGGTTCCGGCAATGCTCTGCGCCCAGAAGAAGAGCAGGAAGCAAAAGAGGCCCAGCACGCCCGGGATGCCGAAGCCGGGGGTGCGGATTTCAATATAGACGCCGAGAATGCCGCCGACCAGGAACAGGAAGCCAAAGGTCTTGGCCCAGCGCACAAGTTCCTCGGTCGGGGTCAGGCGGGGCCGAACGACCCGGGCTTCGGAACGTCCGACGGCCTCCAGCAATTCTTCCACGCTGCTCACCGTACCGCTGGAAAGGAGCGGTTTCGTTTGGCCGTTCGGGCCTTCGACGAGGCGGGCGGCGCTGACTTCGTTGAGGGTCAGCAGGCGTCCGACGGGCGCGAGAACCTCGTCGCCGATGCGGTACTCGAATTCCCGGCGCGACATGGCGCTGAGCAGGTCGGGATCGTATCCCTTCTGCGCCGCCACGTTTTCCATGAGGGCCATGAAAGCGGAATAGCTTTTTTCCTTGGTATCGCCTTCTTCGATATCGCCGGTGGGCAGCACAATGGCGCTGGCTCCGATGCGGCTCTGCGGCGCCATGTAGATGGCGTCGGTGGCCAGGGCGATGTAGGAGCCGGCGGACAGGGCGTCGGGGTCCACAAAGGTGTACGTGCGGATGGTGTCCGGCAGGGCCATCATCACGCGCACCAGGTTTTCGGTGGTTTGCAGGGCGCCGCCCGGCGTGTCCATGTGCAGCACGATACTGTCGGCGCCGGAGCGGCGGGCGGCCTCGAAGTGGCGTTCCACGGCATACAGCATGCCGTCCTCGATGATGCCGCGGATGGGGATCACGTACACCAGGCCGCCCGCTTGCGACGCGGCGGCGGGTTGCGCGTCCGCGGCGGCGTCCGTCGCGGGGAATTCCACCGCCTGCGTCGCCGACAGCATAAACGGCAGGCTGAACAGAAGATTAAAGCACAGGAATATTTTCATACGGAGCCTTATACCTTAAAGCGTACGGACTTGGAAAGATAAAAAAGAGGTTTTCACAGCGGTTCCAGAAAGTCGCGATCCGCCTCGACCGCCACGGCCTGTCCGATCATATCCACGTTGAGGCGCACCTTGTTGTTGTCGCGGATGGCACGCACCACGCCTTCGACGCCCGTAAAGGGGCCGTTGCGGATGCGTACCCTCGTGCCCCGCCGCAACGCGCGGCACACGCCCAGCGTCGGATCGGCCGCCAGGGCCTTGCCGATCTGTTCCAGTTCGTACAGCAGGCGGGCCTCGTCGGTCGGCACGATAATCCGGGCCACATTGCTCGTTTTGAGCAGTTCATCGCGCTCGCGTTCGTCGGCGCACACGAAAAAGTAGCCCGGAAAGAGCGGCACGTCGAAGGTTACCTTGCGATACTGATAGATGCGCGTATGTCGACGCAGCGGCAGACGATAGTCCATGCCCATGCCATGGGCGAAGGCGGCCATCTTCTTCTCGCAGCGCGGACGCAAGTACAGAACCTGCCAACTCATGATGTCTCGTCCCCGAATCAACGTCGTTCCATGAATCAATGGAAAGGCCGACTGAATCATCTTTGCGGCGCGTTGACAATCCGTTTTTGTCGGCTCATCATCAACACAGACCTTGACGCTGCGAGCGGGTTGGCGTCCTGCCTTTGCGGCAGACTTGCAAATTGCTAAGCGTTCCCGTTTAAAAAAAAGAATACGACCATGAAAGGGGTGTTCCACGCTTTGCATGAGATGGCGGGGACGACGCGAGGCAAGATATCCGGTTTTGTCACATACGGGCCTGATTTCGAGAAGAAGAGAAGAACGCTCCGAAAGTCTCAAAAAACGGGAACGGCTACAAAAATGAAAGGCGTGATTGTTTGTTTGCGGGTGTGCGAATACGTGAGCGTGCGGGTGAATACTCGCATACTTGAGTTGCGGGCGACAAACCTCCTGGTCGAGGTCAGCGGACGATCACTGCCATAATGCAGTTTTTCAGCCATTCCTGCATGGCGGCCGAACGGCCTTCCGCGATCGCTACGGTCGTTCGATCCGTTGCCAGCAAGACGCCCGGCTGTCCGCGCCCCGAATTCCCCCCAAACAAAAAGAGGAGCAA
>CAZYAW010000212.1:0-2785 GCA_964646045.1 uncultured Victivallales bacterium
GGGCATCAGCAACAGTGCCACGGGCATTTCAAGGAGCAGACCGCCGATGGCCCCAATGGCCATGGGTTGCAGCATGTCGCCGCCCTCGCCGATGTTCAGAGCCAGCGGCAGAAAGCCCATCATCGTGGTCAGGGTCGTCATGATACGCGGGCGCAGACGGATCTTGGCGGCATTGATGACGGCGTCGACCGGAGAAACATGATCGCGCTCCTGCAGTTCCCCGGCGAAGGTCAGCAGCAACACGCCGTCGTTGATGGTGGCAGCCACCACGACCAACACGCCGATAACCACCGTAGCCCCGAGCGGGAACCCGGTCAGGTACAGGGCGTACACCACGCCCGTCAGGCAAACAGGAACGCTGCCCAGGATGAGCGCCGGCAGCTTCAGGCTGTTGAACTGCACGGTCAGGATGATGAACGAGAAGAAGAGCGCGAAGCCGAGCACGGACAGCACGGTGTTCTTCATGTCGCGCATCATTTCCGCGCCTCCGCCGAAGCTCACCTCGTAGCCGGGCGGATAATCAAGATCGGCGAGGACGTTCTTCAAGCGGGCGACACCGCCGGCGAGATCGCCTTCCGCCAGATCGACTTCAATGGAAACCTGCTTGACCTGGTCTTCGCGAATGATTTCCACGGGACCGACTCCGGCGCGTACCTCGGCGAGATCGCGCACGCGCAGCGTCTGACCGTCCCGCCGCGTCAGGGGCAGGTTTTCGATGTCCCCAATACCGTTAATCTTGCCTTCTGGCACGAGGGTGCGGATGTCGATGTATTCGCCGCCTTCGCGGTAGCGGGTCGATACGGCGCCGTTGACGAGTGTACGCAAACTGTTCGCCACGTCGGCAACCGCGATGTCCAGTTCCGCGGCCTTGGCCCGGTCGATGACGATCCGGTATTCGGGGCGCGAGAGATCCATGGAAATATTGACACTGGCGACGTTGCCGCTTTGCCGCATGGTCTCGGCGGCGCGCCGGGCTAAATTGCCCAGCACACCCGTGTCCTGGCCGCGAATCTGAACAATGAGATCCGAGGCTTGCATTCCCTTGATGCCCTTGATCGGGTTCTGCCGTGCCATGGCCCGGACTCCGGGCAGGGGCGTCTGCGCGACTGTTTTACGCAGCGACTGGACATAATCGGCAGTACTGACGCTTCGTTCCGCCTTCGGAACAAGCTGGATATTCAGCTCTCCTTCGGTCGCGATCTCGTAGGTGGTCAAACCGCGAATCTGTCCGCCGGCCAACGCGAACACGCTATCCACGAGAGGATCCTGGCCGACCTTCTGTTCGATTTTGCGCAAGGCCCGGTCTGTTTCCCCGACCGCCGTGCCCGTGGGCAGCCGCACCTTGACCATCAGCCGCCCGTCGTCCATCAGCGGCAAAAATTCGCCGCCGACGCGGCTCAACAGCAGTGCGCCGCCGATCAGGATGACAACAAAAACAGAAAGCGCCGGCCAGCGCCAACGCAGGATGGGACGCAGGGACTTCCCGTACCATTCGGTGATACGTTCAAAAACGTGTTCGAAACCCGTGGCGACCCGCGCCGGACGACGATGACCGAACAGCGCGGCGGCCACCATGGGGGTGGCCGTGACGGCAACCGTGAGGCTGATGACCACGATACCGGCGACGACCAGGATCAGTTCACGGAAGAGCAGCGTGGTTAGGCCCGGAACGATCAGGAACGGCACGAACAAGGCCAGGAAGGACAGGGTGGAGGCGACGATGGCCGGCCCGACCTCGCTGGTGGCCTGGATGGCCTGCGGCCCGACTTTCCCCTCGGGGTCTTCGTGGTGCAGACGGCTGATGTTCTCGATCACGACAATGCTGTTGTCGAGCACGACCCCGATGGCGATGACCAGTCCGCCCAGGGAAAAGATGTTCAGGGAAAACCCCGCCAGTTTCATCACCCCGAAATTGACGATCAGGGTGAGCGGCAGTCCCAGGCACATGACCAGGACTTGCCGCACACTGCCCAGAAACAGATAGACAATGAGGATCAGTAGTACGGCGGCGCCAAGGGCCGCATTACGCACGCCGTTCAACGATTGCCGGACGTATTCGGCCTGATTTTCGATGGTGGCCAGACGTACGCCGTCCGGAAAGGATGCGCGCAAATCGGCGAGGCGCGCGGCCACGGCATCGGCGACTTCGACGGTGTTGGCCTCGGCTTCCTTGAGTACGGAGATCTTTACGCAATCCTCGCCATTGAAGCGCGTGATCACCCGCTCGTCCTCGTGCGCATCTTCAACCTCGGCCATGTCGCGCAGGTAGATTTTGTTGGCGCCGTTGCGGGCAATCAGGACCGAGCGTATTTCATCGAGCGATGTGAACTCGCCGGTTGTGCGTACGATGATTTCCTTTCGTCCGGACGTCACTCGTCCCGCAGTGCGTTCCATGTTTTCGGCGCGCAACCGGTTCAGAACCGTGTCCAGCGAGAGGCGGTATTTTTCAAGCGCCGCAGGATCCAGCAGTACCCGGATTTCCCGTTCAAGCCCGCCGACAATTTCGGCGCCGGCCACGCCGTTCACTCCCAGGATTCGCTCCTGCAGCCAGTTGTCGGCCCAGTCGCGCAACTGCACAGGGCTCCACGTTGACGAACTGACCGCAAGCTGCATGACCGGAAGCTGCGACGGATCGGCTTTAAAGACAAACGGCGGCTCAGTATCTTCGGGCAGGTCCTGTCCGGCTCGTGTGAGCGCCGCCAGCACGTCCTGAAACGCCACGTCGATGTCCGTGCCATAATCAAAGCTGACATCGAGCGAGTAAACCCCTTCCCGAGCGAATGAT
>CAZYAW010000213.1:0-3038 GCA_964646045.1 uncultured Victivallales bacterium
AGGCGCGAAAACGCAGGAATATTCGCGATATTTCGAGTTTTCGCAACGCAGCCGGGCGGGATGCATCTGCGTCCAAAATGTGAAGTTATTTTTGCGCGGGCCCTTAGCCTAAAATAAGCGAGGTTTTCTTCGCGAGAGAGCCCGTTTCTCGTACGACGGCGCCCGGGTAAGGCGGTTGGCCGATCGCGACGCGTCCGATCATGGTTCGGCCGGGGACAGCCTGGCCCCGACGGTACGCGGCGAATCCGACCAGTTTTTCGCCGTGCCTGTGCCGATGTCGCTCGACGATGGCTCGGCGACGCCGGTCATGTCGTCGAGCAGCCGCTCCCAGCCGCCGTCGCGGGCCGCGTGCGCGCGGGCCGCGTCCTTCATGCGTGACCAGACCTCCGGATCGTTCTCCCGAATGTCCAGCACGCCATGCACGGCGGCGGTCCAGTCGGAAAGTCGGTCGGCCGCCACGACGAAACCGGTCTCGCCGCGCCGCACCAGTTCCTGCGGTCCACCCACGTCGCTGACAACGACCGGCAGGCCGCAGGCCTGCGCTTCGAGCACCACCATGCCGAAGGTGTCGGTCGTGCTCGGGAAGACAAAGGCGTCGGCCAGGCTGTACAAGTGCGGCAGATCCGCGCGTTCGACGCGGCCGGCAAACACAACGTTCGGCAAATCACGAGACTCCCTGCGCAGACGTTCGAGTTCCGGTCCGTCGCCCGCCAGCAGCAAGACGGTTTGCGGACGCCGTCGCAACACGTCGCGATAGACTTCGAACAGGAAATCGAGATTCTTTTCCCGACCCAGCCGACCGGCCCACAGCAGGACGGCGTGGTCGGCGGGCAGACGCAACCTTTGCCGCCAGGCCGCCTGTCGTTGCTCGTCGTGAACGGCGAAGCCGTCGGCGATGCCGCGCGAGAACAGTTTCATCTTCGCGCGTTCCAGCCCTCGCTCGGCGAGCATGTCCATATAGCGGGTCGTGGGAACGCGCACTTCGTCCATCATCGTGAAAAAGCCGCGCGTGTAGCTTTCGATCATGGCGGAGACCCAGTGATCGTTGATAAAAAGATCGGCCTGCTTCGTGAAGTCGGTATGATAGACCCCGGAACACTTGATCTGCAGCAGGCGTGCCGCCGCCAGACCCACCAGTCCGACCGGGCCCGGGGTGGAGATGACGATTTCATCGGGCGCCTCGCGGGCGATCAGATCGATGGAGCGCAAGAGCGAGGGCAGCCGCAAGGTCCAGGCGTTGTAGAAATCGGGAGTAACGGCATAGATGCATGGCAGGTCGAGGATGCCCGGCGGCAGTGCGGCGGTTCGGGGTTCAGGCGGCAAACAGGCCGCCAATTTGACCGGCCGACCGGACGCATGGGCGCAGGCGGCGATTTCGCGCATGGTGACAGCCACGCCGTTCAGATCGGTGACCGTATCGCTGAACCACAGGACTTTGCGTTGCGCGGACGGCGTTCGCCCGAAGCGTTCGGCGATGCCGTTCAGCAGTTCCCGGTCCCGGTGCATGTGCCGCAACACGCTCAACAGCGGCGTCAGCAGGAACAACGCCGGCAAGGCCGAAGACAGGTTCCCGAGCAGTCGCCCCGCGTCGCCGCGTTGCAAATCCTTTTCCAGCGACTCGGCCAACAGGGCGAAAAACCCGTCGGACAGCGTGGCGAGTCCCTGATACATCCGTTCGATCTGCGCTTCGCCGTCGAGGGGCATTCCATTGCGTCCGTCGAGCAGCTCTTCTACGCATTGCAGCATGGCGCGGTTGGCCGAACCTTTGCGGCGTTTCAGCTTCTGCACCGCCAGCCAGTTTTTTAAGCCGAGCTTGCCGTGATCGAAAAACAGCGTATTGAGCAAAGCGAGCGGATTGCCGCTTGCGTTCGAACCTTTGGTCTGCGAAAAACGATGCGCAATCTTGTAAATGGCGCAAGCCAGCGATTTGTGATCGGCATGCCGCCCGGCCGCGCGCGTTTCCCGCCGCCGCAACTGATCGAAAAAACCCGCCGTCGTATCGTCGCAGCCCAGCGTGTACACCTGGCCGATCAGCAGGCCGGCATGATCGTCGGACCCGCCGGTAAACCCTTTCTTCCAGGAATCCTCGCTCCACGGCTCGATGGCGTGCCGCCCCCGCAGGCGCTCGATATGGGCGGGCGTCAACGACATCAGCAGGTCGGACCATGTTTTGTTGTGCAACTGGTTGCGTCCGCCGTTGATGGCCTCGAACACATCGAACAGGAGCACGAGTTTTTCGAGTGTATCGACGGTCAGCCGGTCGTTCACGCTGTACGTGGCGTGCGCCACGGAACAGGCGATGGACTCCGCGCGCAGATAATCGCGCAGAGCGTAGATGTCGGTGCGCAGCGTGTCGATTTGCGAAAATTGCTCGGGCGTAATGTCGTAGGCCAGCACATGAACCTTGCAGCCGTCTTCCGGGAAGTAGGTTGTGGCCTCCACGCTGACAAAGGTGTCGACCGGATGCAGCCGGCGCAACTCGAGCGCGCCGTCGATCGTATTGTGATCGGTCAGCGTCACCGCGCTCATGCCGCGCGCCTTGGCCTGTCGATAGACCTCCTCGACGTCGGTATAGGATTCCGCCGCGCCGATCCGCTGCAGGAACCATTCGGAAGGATGCTTGGAATACCGTGAATGCACATGCAAATCGGCCAGGAACATACGCGCCCTCCTTTGTCTTGTTTGCGCTCCACGGTGCGCAAGGAAGGTTAGCGACGTGTTGGCGGCGCGTTCGAATCGCGTCAGAAAAAGGGTCCGCGGGAGGTGGCCGGGAAGTTTGAAGGTTGAAGGCTGAATTCAACAGACGGATCAAGGATGATGACGATGAAGCTGTCCAGATGTCGTCGTCCCGATCCTCGTCGGTCTTGTCTTCGTCCCGATCGTCGTCAACCTGGAGTTCGAGTCTGAAATCAACACACAAGAAACCTGCAAGGCTCAGGATTCAGTCGGGCCTCGTGATTTCGCAGGCTCCATCAGGTTTTTCGGGGGACTGAATATCCAATATCCAACAAGGAATTTCCAACCGACCAAATTTTTGT
>CAZYAW010000214.1:0-8426 GCA_964646045.1 uncultured Victivallales bacterium
CGCGACGCAGGCCTGCGACTCTCTGGTGGACGCCCGCCGCCGACTGGACAAGCAGTCTTTCGACCTGATCCTGCTCGATATGCGGCTGCCGGACGGCGATGGACTCGATTTTCTGCGCGATCGCAAGCCATCCGACGAAGGCGGCGAAAGCGGGGTGATGATGACCGCGTTCGCCGATGTGACCACCGCCGTCGCCGCCATCAAGGAGGGCGCCTACGATTACCTGCCCAAACCCTTCGAGGACGATCAACTGCGCAAAATTCTGCGCAATACGGGCGATCGAGTCGACCTGAACCAACGCGTGGCCGGACTGAGCCGTATGACCCTGGGCGGCGCCAAGGACGTGTGGCAGCTCGACGACATGATCGGGGCGGCGGGACTACGCGATATTTTCGAAAAAGCCCAGCGTCTGGCCGCCTTTTCCGAAACCACCGTGCTGATTCTCGGCGAAAGCGGCACCGGCAAGGGCATGCTGGCCAAAGCGATTCATAAACTGAGCGCCCGGGCCGACAAGCCCTTCGTGGACATCAACTGTTCGGCCATTCCGGCGCAACTGATCGAAAGCGAGGTTTTCGGCTACGAAAAAGGCGCGTTCACCGACGCCAAGAACGGGAAACCCGGTCTGCTGGAAATCGCTCATGGCGGCACGGCCTTCCTGGACGAAATCGGCGACATGGAGCTGAATTTGCAGGGCAAACTGCTGAAAGTGATCGAGGACAAGGCCTTTCGCCGTCTGGGCAGTTCCAAAACCACCAGCGTGGATATACGCATCGTGGCGGCCACCAGTCGCAATCTCAAGGAAATGGTGGCGGCCGGAACCTTCAGAGAAGACCTGTATTACCGGCTCTCCGTCGTGCCCATCACCATGCCGCCTCTGCGCGAGCACCGCGAAAGCATTCTGCCGCTGGCGGAGCATTACCTGCGCCATTTCAGCCGGGAGATGGGCCGTTTCTTCCAGGGCTTCGCGCCGGACGCGCTCGCCGCCTTGACCCGCTATGCCTGGCCAGGCAACATTCGCGAGCTGCGCAACGCCGTCGAACGCGGCTCCATATTGGCAACGGGCGAACACATCGGAGCCGAGGCTCTCGCCCTGCCCCAAGCCGAAAACCAAGCGGTTGCCAGCGCCGACGCAACCGACACCGCCGCGGACAGTTTTTCGCCCATGACATTGGCGGAAGGCGAGAAACGCCTGATTCGCTCCGTCCTGACTTCCGTGGACGGCAACAAAAACAAAGCCGCCGAAATCCTGGCCGTACACCGCACCACCCTCTACAAGAAAATCGCCGAATACGGCCTGGAATGAACGGCGCCGGGTCCTAAGCAGTAAAAAATACATCAACCAATCCTCCCGCGTTTCGCGGAAGGATTTTTCGTGACTTTCGTGTCGTAGTGAATGGATAGCTGAGTAGTTCCCCGATATTCCGAGTTTTCGCAACGCGGCCGGCCGGGATGCCTCTGCGTCCGAAATGTGAAGTTGTTTTTGCGCGGGCCCCAAGGCGGGCTGCGCCCGCCTTGGGATCAGCCAAACCAGGGGCCGTACGGCATCCGAATTGCTAACAGTACCGCGGAACAGAACGGTCTGGAGGCAGCGGCATGAGCATTACGGCAAAACTTCTCCCCGACAGAGGTTCCGGCAAAACCCCTGTCGGTCAAACGTGGCACGGGCGTCTTGCCCGTGTTTTATGGACGAGACTTCCTGGGCGCAAGGGGTTCTGCAAAAGCCTCGTCGTTCTGACAGCGACTCTGCTGGTCGGCGAATTCGCGGAGCGCAGAGGCGTGGCGGCGGAGACGGATGAAACGGAGCCCTCTGCCGGACGCGCGGCCGCTCCCGCAACCAACGAAACGGAGACGACGACACCATCCGCTGCCGCCAATCCGCCAGCCGCGAGCGCCGTCGCGGCCACACCCGCCGAGGACCTTGCGGGATGGACCCGCAAATACGAAACGCTCGAACGCGAGCTGCGCGACACGCAGGCGCGGTTCGCGGCGATACGGCTGAAAATACACGAATCAACGCCGCCCGCGCGCTGCGGAGGACGACTGGCCGAACTGGAACGCAAAGCCCTGGCATACGAGGCCGTTCAGGGACAAATCGAATACAAGGACGCCATGATCGAAACGATGCGCTCCGCCCTGGACGAAACCCGGACAACCCTGGAAGCGCAACGCAAGGAGATTTTGGCCCTGTCCGATAAAATCGCCGCGCAGACGGCCGACCTGTCCGCCTCGGCCGAGGAAAAAGCCCGTTTAAAAAAATCTCTGGATCTGCTGAGACTGGGCCAATACGAATATTACGAGATTAAGGAGGGCGATACGGTCGAGTCCATTGCCGCCCAGCCGAGCGTGTACGGGGATGCCGCCCGTCATGTCCTGATTCGGCAGGCGAATCGCGGACATGTCAAGGATCTGGACCGTCTCGTGCCCGGCGAAGTTGTCATTATTCCCCGTTTCCCCGCCAGTGGCCGCTATGAATTCTGAAGAGAAAAACGACACGCCCGACCGTTTCGCGACAAATCCGCACGCCCTGTCCGGCGTTGCGGCTGTTCGCGCGCTGGTCGTGGACGACGATGCGCTCGTCTTGTGGACGACCGTCAAACGGCTGGAACGACTGGGCTGGCACGTGACCGGCGCGGAAAGCGGCCCGGCGGCGGAAGAGCTTTGGGGGCGCAACCGTTTCGACATCGTTCTGATGGATTACCGGCTGGCGGACGGCACGGGCGTCGATGTCGTGGCCAACATGCGACAGGCCGGACGACGCGAGCCGGTGGTCTGCCTGACCGCCGAATCCGAACGCATCGACGCCGACACCTGTCGCGCGCTGGCTATCGGAGCCGTGTGGAACAAGCCGGTCGATCTCGACGCCCTGGTCACGGCGGCACACGGTTTGATCGGCGCGCACGCGCCGGCGTCGACCCACCGCGCATCCGGCGCCGACGAACGCGTCGGTCGTTTCCGCATGGCGGTCTGTTCCGGCCATGTCACCGTCGCCGAACTGACGCAGGTGGCGCAAGACCATGCGACGGAAGACTGGCTGGCTTTGGATATGGGCGCAACCGACGACATGGAAGCGGAAGCGGCGGCCACGCTACTGGACATGGGACGAACCCGTACGCGACGCGGAGGCCGACTTTGCCTGATGGGCCTGTCGCCCGCCTGGCACGCGCGTTTTCGCGCGGCCGGCTGGACACGCGAAATCGATCTGGTGGACGATGTCGCCGGTTTGATTTCGCAGAATCGGCGGCTGATTTCGGCCGCCGAACGCGAAAGTCTGCTGGACAGCGTGATCGAGAGGGACGAGCCGTGAAACGTTTCGCTTTTAAGAAAACACGGCGTACGGCGCTGGTGGTCGGTTTGGCCGGCGGCGCCGTGCTGGGGGCGGTCGCGTCCGCGCTCTGGGTGCCGGCGCAAGTCGAAGCGCTGCGCGACCGCCTGGCGCGGGATCGCCGCATGTATTCCGCTTTGGCCGCCCGGCGGGCCGATCAGTTTCGCGACATCGGTCTTTTCTCGCAGGCATACGGACTGTACCGTCTGGCGCTGGACAACGCGCTCGACGCCGATTCCAGAAACGACGCCACGCTGGGCATGGCGCTCCTGCTGCTGGACCGGGCCGAAACGGAACCGCACCCCTATGCGCTCATGGCCCGACAGTATCTCGAAGCGCTGATCGAGGCCGAAACCCGCGCGGAGAGCCAAGGCCGCGCCTACCGCGCTTTGATGCGCGCCACACAACTCCAGAAGGATACGGAAGCCATGCTGGTCGCCGCGCGGCACGCGCGGGAACGCTCCACTTGCGACATCGAGCGCGGCCAACTGCTACTGCTCGAACTGGACTACCTGCTGGAGCACGGAGCCTGGGCCGACATGGAGCGGTTGACCGATCCCGTCGCGAGCCTGGCCCGGCACGAGTTGTGGCGCGACGAACTCGAACTGCGCCAGGCGCAGGCGGACATGAAAACGCTGACCGACCCCGAGTGGTTCGACGCTTGGGCGGAACGGCGCGGCACGACGAATGACGCCGCGCGGGCCCATGCGCGCGACAGCCTGCTGCGCGAGACGGCTGCGCGCTTCGCGCGCCTGGCCGCGGACGGGCCCGAACGCATTGCCCAAAGCGCTCTCTTTCTTTCCGCGCGCCTGTACTACGACAACGGAGATTTCGCGACGGCGCAACGCCAAATGGATCGTTTTCTGGCTCGCGAACCGTCCGCGCATATCAAGGACGCTCTGGTTCTGTCATTGGCGCTGGCGCGGCAGCAGGGCCAGGTCCGCAAGGCACGTGAACTGATCGCCACGTTCCTGCGCCGCTATGCCTGGCACGATATGATTGCCGACGAATTCATGGCCGTCGTGGAAGAGGCCGCCGAGCACGGACCGCCCCGGGCCACTCTGGATTTGATCGATCAGTACGCGCGCCTGCCCGTTTCCGCGCCCGTCCGTCAAACCCTGCTGCTCAAGGCCGGTCTACTGGCTCGCGATACGGGAGACGATGCGCGTGCAGAGCGATATTTCACCATGTTGCAGGATATGGCGCCGGCGCCCGGCGACCCCGTGGCGGCCCGGGCCATGTTCGAAAGATCCGGCATTCTATTGCGCCGGGGCGAACACGAGGCGGCACGGCGCCTGTTGACCCACTTCGTTCATAGCTATCCTGCGGACGAGCGCTGCGGGTCGGCGCTGTTCGCCCTGTTCGATTTGTCGCGACGCGCGGGAACGGACGAGGCGGAAACCATCCGCCTGGCCATGGCGGCCGCGACGGAAACGCCCGCCGACGCCCGCACACCCGCCACGCTGCTGACGGCCGCCCGTCGTATCGAGGACATGGGCGCGCCGGCCCTGGCGCAGACGCATTACGCGAGAATCATGCTCCTCCAATTTTTGCGACTGGGCCGGGAAAACGAAAAGGCGGTTCTGAACGACGACTCGACCGTCGCGCAGGCCATGCTGGGCAACGCCCGCTGCCTCCTGCGGATGGGCGAAAAGGCGCGGGCCGATCACGTTTTACGCAGCCTGTGCGGCATGACCGAAGCGGGCGCCGTGCGCTCGGAAGCCGCCTGGCTGTGGGCTACACTGGCCTTGGAAAACGATCAGACGCCCGAAGCGCGGCGCCGCCTGGCTCTGGTGGATCCGCAACGGGCCGATGCGGTTGTAGCCAGTCGCGCGGCGCTGGAATCGCTGCTCATGGATCTGCGGGCGGGCGCAAAAACGGCGGAAGCGGCATGGGCCTTGCTGCCCCTGCTGGCGGACATGCCGGACGACCGGACCCATGCGGAGTTTCTGAAGAGGGCCTATCTTTCCTGTTTTCAAAGAATCGCCGAGGAGACCGGCGTCGCAGCGGCGCAACGCTTCCTGGAAAGCGCCGCCGCCAGTCCGCATGTCGCCGTTCTGCCGCTGCGCGAAATGAGCTTGCGTACCGGACGCCTGGTGCTGGAACAAGAAGGCAATGCGGCGCTGATCGCGTTCCTGGAGCAAAGCGCCGCTCTGATTGAAGACCGCCAACCGCGTCCCGCGCGCGACTTGGATTTTTTGCTGCAGGCCGCGCGCAGCGTGGAAAAAGCGCGGGAAATCGTCGGAAGATACCTGTAGGGAGTGTGGGGTGAATAGAAGCGGACAAACCGTGATTGCCGCCATGGTCAAGGCCCGGGAATGCTGTCGGCGCCTGGTACAGACCTACGAACAGGCCCGCTGCGCGCCGAATACGGCGGCCGCCGGCCCGAGCGGACTTTTGCGCGCGGCGGACGCGACCGCCAATCGACTTTTGCGCTATATGCGCCTGCTTCCGCGCGGCGAGCGGGAGTTCGGCGGCGGGCCGGACCAGCGCGCCTACGCGCTGCGCCTGCGCGCGGAAATTCGCGAAATGCTGGAAAAAGTCGTAATTTTGGAACGGGAAACGCGCTACGCCCTGTCGGTCGGCCACGCCGGCCGCATAGGAGGGCCGCATGATGATTGAAACGACCTCCATGCCGGTTCTCGAAGCGGAGCGCGCCTGCGCGGCCGCACGGCCGCCGGACACCCTCGGAAAAATTCAGGACGCCTTCCGACTCTTCCAGTCGCAAAGCGAACAACTGCAGACGGCCTACGACGGCCTGAAGCGGGACCTGGCCGTGACCCATCGGCGTCTGCGCGAAAAAAACGAGTCGCTGTCCGCGAAAGTCGGCGAGCTGCGGCGCATGTCCAGCCGCCTGGAGTGCATCGTCGCCAGCCTGACCGACGGAGTCCTGGTCGTGGACCGCGAACTGAACGTGGATTTGTGCAACCCGGTCATGGCGCGCCTAATCGGCTTGAGCCCGCAGGCGCCGACGCGCGGTCCGTATCGCGACATGACCAACGGACTGGGCGACGCCGCCCTGCTGGAATCCGTGCTGCGCACCGGCCGACCCGTTCTCGACCGCGAGCGCAGCGGCGTCGGTCGCGACGGACGGGAGGTCGTCGTGCTGGCCAGCGCGGCGCCGATCCTGGACCCGAACCGTCAAATCCTGGGCGCGGTGGAAGTCATGCGCGACGTGACCGAAATCCGCAGACTGGAAGAACGGGTGCAGAACCAGAAGCGCATGGCCGCCCTGGGCGAAATGGCCGCCAGTGTCGCGCACGAGATTCGCAATCCGCTCGGCACGATCGAGGGCTTCGCGCGGCTGCTCAAGCGCGACCTGGCCGATCAGCCCGACCGCCTGCGCCTGGCCGGCAAGATCGTGGAGGGCGTCCAGAACCTCAACTACGTCATTACCAATATGCTGACCTACGCCCGACCCATGTCGTTGCAATGCGAACCGTTTGCCGTGGCCGCGCTCCTCGCCGACGTGGAGCCGATCCTGCAGGATCGCGCCCGCAACGAGCGCGTCGCTTTGTCCGTCGATCGGGACGGACTGGACGATCTGGTCATGGACGGGGACATCCGGCAGTGGCGCCAGGTTCTGCTGAATCTGGGCATGAACGCCATCGAGGCCTGCATGGAAAAGTTCCGGCGGACCGGCGCGGTGCGGACTCGTTCGCAAACGCCGCTCGGCCAGGTGACTCTGTCCGCGGAGCGGCGCGGTTCGCGCGTGGCGCTGACCGTACGCGACAACGGATGCGGGATCGCCGCCGCGGACCGCGCCCGGCTGTTCGATCCGTTCTTCACCAAAAAACACGGCGGGACCGGGCTCGGACTGTCTCTCTGCCATAAGATTGTGACGGCGCACGGGGGCGAGATCGGCCTCGAGAGCCGCGAGGGCCGGGGCAGCCTGTTCCTGATTCTCGCGCCGGGCGCGCGCGCCGATACGAAAGACGCCGCCGCGTAGGCCCAAAATAAAGGAGAGCTATCATGACAAGCAGCATTGAAAACGCGCTGGTCGTGGACGACGACGTCCTGATGCGCGATTTCATCGTCGAGACTTTACGTCGCGCCAATATCGCCGTTACGCAGGCGGGTAACGGCAGCGAGGCGCTCAAGCTCATGGCCGAACAGGATTTCGATCTGGCCTTCATCGATCTCAAAATGCCCGGCATGGACGGCATGCAGCTTCTGACTCGCATGAAAAAGGACGGCATCGGAACGCTGCCGGTCATGGTCACGGCCTTCGGCACGGTGGAACAGGCGGTGGACGCCATGAAAATGGGCGCAGTCGATTTTCTGATGAAGCCTTTTTCTCCGGAACAGGTGGAACTGGTGGTCAAACGGGCCCGCGACTGGGTCGGCCTGCAAAACCGGGCCGCCTATCTGCAGGAGGAACTGGGCTGGACCCTGCCGCGCGGTCGGCAATTGCTGGGCGATTCGGCGGCCATGCAGGATCTCAAGCGCGCCATCGAAAAAGTGGCCGCCTCGTCGGCTACCGCGCTGATAAGCGGCGAAAGCGGCACCGGCAAGGAACTGGTGGCCCTGGCCATTCATTTCCTGAGCGAGCGCAGAGATCGGCCCTTCGTGCGCCTGAACTGCGCCGCCGTGCCCGACGCCCTCATGGACAGCGAGCTGTTCGGTCACGAGAAGGGCGCCTTTACCGGCGCGCTGAGCCGCCGGGCGGGCCGCTTCGAACTGGCCCAGTCGGGAAGTCTGCTGCTGGACGAAATCAGCGAAATGAAGCTCGAACTGCAAGGCAAACTTCTGCGGGTGCTTCAGGAACAGGAATTCGAGCGGGTCGGCGGCAGCCGCACCCTGCGCACCGATTGCCGCGTCATGGCCACGACCAATCGCGATCTGGCCGAGTGCGTACGGGCCGGAACGTTTCGACAGGATCTGTACTACCGCCTCAATGTCGTGCCCCTGCGGGCGCCGCCGCTGCGCGAACGTCGCGAGGACATTCCGCTGCTGGCCAACGCCTTTTTGGCCCGCTTCAACAAAGGCGGCGGCGTCCGCTTTACCGACGCCGCGCTCGACGTCCTGCGGCGCTACGACTGGCCCGGCAACGTGCGCGAGCTGCAAAACGCGGTCGAGCGCGTCAGCGTCATGGAACCCGGTC
>CAZYAW010000215.1:0-11969 GCA_964646045.1 uncultured Victivallales bacterium
CGGCGGGCGCGCACGTCAAACTGACCCTCAGTCCGGGCGAGGACATCGCCCGCGCGGCCAAGAAATTCTACGGCGTGGGCGCGGAAACGGTCGACCGCATGATGCTCGACGACCGTTTCGACGTCAGTCAGGATCAGATTCTGGCCAAGACGGACCTGAACGAGCTGGATCAGGAGGCCTCCATCGTCAAGTTCGTCAACCAGATCATCTACGAAGCCTGCCGACAGGGGGCCACGGACATTCATCTGGAGCCGATGGAGAATCGGCTGCGCATTCGCTACCGCGTGGACGGCGCGTTGCATCAGACCCCGGTGCCGGCCCAACTGGCGCGCTTTCAGGCGGCGATTATTTCGCGCATCAAGGTCATGGCCAATCTGGACATCGCGGAAAAACGGCTGCCCATGGACGGCCGCATCGGCCTGCGCATGGAGGGCGAGGATATCGACATTCGCGTTTCGACCATGCCGACCGTCTATGGCGAAAGCGTCAGTTTGCGCCTGCTGCGCGGCAAGACCGGCTTCGTCGAGCTGGCCAAACTGGGCATGGCGCCGGACGATGCCAAACTCATCCGCAAGCTGATCCATCGGCCCAACGGCATTGTGCTGGTCACGGGTCCGACCGGCTCGGGCAAGTCCACCTCGCTGTACGCCTATCTGCACGAAATCAATACGATCGACGTGCGCATCATGACGGCGGAGGACCCCATCGAATACGAGATGGCGGGCGTCAATCAGGTGCTGGTGCGGCCGGATATCGGCTTGACCTTCGCCAAGACGCTGCGTTCGTTCCTGCGCCAGGATCCGGACATTATCATGGTGGGCGAAGTCCGCGACCTCGAAACGGCCGAAATCGCCATCCAGGCCTCGTTGACCGGACATCTGGTGTTCAGCACCCTGCACACCAACGACGCCGCCGGTTCCTTTACGCGTCTGCTGGACATGGGGGTGGAACCTTTCCTGGTGGCGTCGGCCGTGGAAGGCATTGTGGCCCAGCGCCTGGTGCGGCGACTCTGTCCCGCCTGCCGCCGACCGACAGAGACCGATCCGGCCTTTCTGCGCGAAATCGGCTTTCCGCCGCAAACGGCAAGCGGTCGCATTCACGAGGCCGTCGGCTGCGAGGCCTGCATGAAAACCGGATTCCGCGGCCGAACCGGCATTTTCGAGATTCTGCAGGTCGGCGAGGAAATCCAGGCCATGGTGGTCGCCCGCGCGGCGGCCAACGAAATTCGTCAAAAAGCGCAGCGACAGGGCATGCGCACCCTGCGCGACGACGGATGGCTCAAAACGCTGGAAGGCGTCACCACCATCGAGGAAGTGCTGCGCGTCACGGAAGAAAACGACTAACTTGAATTGCCGACCGTAGTGCAAGCTTACGCCTACGAAAAGAAACTACGGCGGTACGTGTCCAGCTTGCGTATAGATAAACAGGCGAAAGCCTGTTCCGAATTGCAAATCCAACCGGATTATACGGCCCTAGAGGGGGAGCACGACGATGCCCGCATATAGCTACAAGGCGCGCACGCGCGGCGGCGAAAAGGTCGAAGGCGTCGTCGAGGCGCCGGATCGTCGCGGCGCCCTGCTCGAAATCGAGCGCCGCGGCCAGATCCCCGTCAGCGTAGCGGAGCCGGGCGCGACGAAAAACGGCGCGCCCGCCCGCCGCAAACCGCTGCTGCAACGACGCCATGCCGCCGACCGCATGAAGGCGCGCGACATGCTGCTGTTCACCACCGAGCTGAGCGATTTGCTGGCGTCGGGCATGAAGCTCGGGCAGGCCCTGAATTCGCTGGCCACCCGCAGGACGGGCGGAGCGGGGGACGCCGTCGTGAGCGATCTGCGCGACCGCATCATGCGCGGCGCCAATTTGTCCGACGCGCTGGCCGCGCATCCGGACACCTTCCCGAACCTCTATGTCAGCATGATCCGGGCCGGCGAAGCGGGCGGCGCACTGGGCGAGGTGCTGGCGCGACTGGTCCGCCACTTCGAGCGCGCACAGGAAACCCGTGAAAAAATCATTGCCGCCTTGATCTACCCCGTCATCGTGTTGGTGATGGGCTTCGGGACCCTGGTGTTCTCCATGGTGTATGTCATTCCCAGCTTCGAGGAAGTTTTCTCGCAAATGGAAACCGGCCTGCCGTTGCCGACCCTGATGTTGATCGGCATGAGCCGTTGGATGGTGCGCTACGGCCTTTTCGTCCTGGCCGGCCTGATCATCGGACTGGTTCTGCTGTCGCGCGCCTTCAAAACCCCGTCCGGCCGCTTGTGGCGCGACGGCCTTTTGCTGCGCTTCCCCCTGCTCAAGGGCGTGGTGGCGGCCGGTATCTTCTCGAACTTCGCCCAGACCCTGGAAACCCTGATGGCCAATGGCGTACGCGTGGTGCAGGCGCTCGGCATCATCGAGAAAACAGTCGGCAACAGCGTGGTCGCCCGCGAAATCGCGCGCGCCCGCGAACGGGTGGCGGACGGCACGACCATCTCGGGCCCGCTGGCGGCGTCCCAGGTGTTCCCGCCCATGCTCACCGACATGCTGTCCGTGGGCGAACAGACCGGCGACATGTGCGGCGCGCTGCGCCACATCGCCCGCCGCTACGACAACGAACTGGATCGCAACCTGAAAATTCTGACCGCCGCCCTGGAACCGATTCTGATTGTGGTGGTGGCGGTCATTGTGGGCTTTATCGCCATCTCCATTCTGATGGCGGTGTTTCAGTTGAGCAGCGGACTGGGAGCGTAAGGCGAAACGTAGTCCGTAAACGGCCCCTCATTGGAAAATTGGGCGCTAAACAAAACGTACTGTCGACATGGACAGCAACCAGACAAAGGAAAGGAAACAAAATGAATCCGCACGAAAAGGAAAACGACCGCCGTCACTCCGCGCGAGCCGGTTTTTCGCTGGTCGAAATCATGCTGGTAGTCGTCATCATGGGCATTCTGGCCTCGGTCGTGGTCGTCAACATTCGCGGTCGTTCCGAAGAGGCGCGCATCAGCGCCACACGCGCCAGCATTGCCAATCTCGGCACAGCCATCGAAATGTACGAGATGCAGGCCAGCCAACTGCCCGATTCGCTGGCGGCGCTGACCCAGCCGCTGGGTGAACAGCCGCCCCTGCTGCGCAGCGTGCCAACCGACGCCTGGGGCCTGGAATTCCAATACGAGCGCAAAGGGCGCCTGGACTACAAAATCAGTTCCGCCGGACCCGACAAACAGCACGGCGGCGACGACGACATCACCAACTGAAGCGCATCGCGCTTCCCGTCACGCCGCGTGAAAAAATGTCCGTCCGTGACCGTCCGTGTGTATCCGTGTATCCGTGTCCGTGTCCGTCCGTCCGCAAGAGATCAAGCCAATAACAGGCAACGCCAAGCCGGGAACCATCGCCATGCGCAACAGCAAAAAACAGGGCTTCTCGCTGATCGAGCTGATTCTGGTCGCCATGGTTATCGGCGTGAGCACGGCGATAGTCTTTCCCATGGTCAGCCGTTCCATGCGCGGCAGTCGGCTGCGCGCGGCGGCGCGCTCGATCGTCATGCTGGGGCGCTATGCGCGCAGTATGGCCGTGCTCGACCAGGAAACGCTGCATCTGCAATTCGATCGTGAAAGCGGCAGCGTCGCCGCGGTGTCGCAGCGGACAGGCGCCACGCTGAAGAGTCGAACGCTGGACGGAGTGCGCATCGTGGCGCTGGAACTGGACCGGCCCATGACGGCGAACGAAGCGTCGGAGTCCGTCGAAAACAGGGCGCGCTACCTCAACAACGGCACTTGCACCCCCTACCGCGTGGAACTGGAAGACGAGCGCGCACAAAAGGCCGTCGTCGTCGTGGACCGCTTCGGCACGGCGCGCACGGAGACCCCATGAAAACGAACTCCGCCACAGACGGCTTCACGCTGCTGGAGGTTTTGACCGCGCTGGCCATTCTTAGCGTGGGCCTGACCGTGCTGCTGACCGGCGCCAGTCGGGCGCTGCGCTCGGTGCACATGGCCCGGAGGCATCAGGAAGCGCAATGGACGCTGGGCATGGCCGAAACCCAGTTCCCATTGCTGGTGACCGACACCCCCGAGGAACTGGCCGTGTCCGGGCATACCTTCGATAACGGGCATATTTTCGAAAGATCGATCGAGGAGACCGAGGACGAAGAACTGTTTGTCGTGCGCTCCACCGTGTCGTGGGAAGACCGCGGCGCAGTGGCGCGCGAGGAAGTCGTGCGCTATCTGCTGGTCAAACCGCAACCCTAACATGAAAACGCACAACCCACAGAGACTCTCGCAAAACCCACGCCTGCCCAAAGCGGCACGGGCGCCGTGTCTGCGCCGCCGCGCGGCAGGCCGATCTGGCCCGCGTTGGAACGTGGCACGAGCATCTGGCCCGCGTTGGAACGTGACACGGGCATCTTGCCCGCGTTGGAACGTGGCACGGGCATCTTGCCCGTGTTGGAACGTGACACGGGCATCTTGCCCGTGTTCCTTGGACAAGACACCCGTTCCGCAAGGGATTTGGCCGGAGCCTCCACGGCCCAGGCGCACAGCCGGCTTCACGTTGCTGGAACTGATGCTGGCGATCGTCATCCTCGCCATGGTGTCCACCATCACCTATGCGACCTTTACGATCGTTATCGGGGGCTGGCGCCGCAGCGTGGCGCTGGCGGACACGCTCCAGCGCGGCGATTTCATTATGGACCAGTTGGTGATGGCCCTGCGCTCGGCCTATTATCCGGATACGCAGCGGGCGGCCGCCCTCTACGGATTCCGTCACGAACACGGCGGGAGCGGACCGTACAATTCCGATGTCGTCAGTTGGGTCAAACTGGGCGACGCACTGGTCGGCGACGACCAGACCTACGCCGGCAGCCCGCATCGCGTCGTCTTTTCCGTGCGCAACGACGAGGAAGGCCGTCGCGCGGCCGCCGTGACCGCCTGGCAAATCTTCGGACAAATGGAGGATTTTCGCGAAGAGGACGTGCCGCCTGTCTTCCTCTCCGACCGCGTAACGGGTTTTCGCTGTCGGGCGGCCTATCGTAAAATCGAAGACGAAATCGACTGGATGGACGAGTGGGAGCAAACCAATCGGCTGCCGACGGCCGTCGAGCTGACCCTCTACCTGACGCCGCCGGCGGAGGACGCGGAACCGGTCGAGATTAAACGGGTCCTGGGCATTCCCGTCGCACCCCTGTCCTGGCGCTGATTAGGAAACTTATGAACGACTCTCGCACCATCGATCGCGCCAGAGCAGGCAGCGCCCTGCTGCTGGTCCTGTGGAGCATCGGCGTGCTGTCCGTTGTCGTGACGTCCATGATCTTCGATGCGCACATCGAAGCCCGCATCGCCATCTGGCGCCGGAACCGCACCAAGGCCCAGTATTTGGCCCGCTCCGGCATGGAAATCGCCGAGCTGATGCTGATGCGCAGCGAAGAAATCAAGCAGGGCTCCGAGGAAGCCGAGGAGGGCCGCTGGGCCGAACCGGCCCGCCAACTGGCCGAAGGCCTGCCCGTCCGTAATTTCCGCCATGAACTGGGCGACGGCACGGTGACGGTCGAAATCGTGCCGGAACCGGCGCGACGTAATATCAACAAACTGACCAGCGAGGAAGACTGGGAACGCCTGCTGGAAGCGGCCGGCATCCCGGAATTCTCCGATCTCGGCCTGATTCTGGCCGACTCCTTCCTGGACTGGTTCGACCGCGACGACATTCCGCGTATGTACGGGGCGGAAACCGACGACTTCTACGGCCGGCTCGCAGCGCCCTATCGCGCCAAAAACGGACCTTTGGACACGGTCGAGGAGCTGCTGCTGATCCGCGGATTCACCCGCCCCATCCTCTTCGGCGGCGTCCTCAATCCCGACGACCCGCCGGAAGAGGCGGTGCAGATGCCCGGCATCGCGGATATGCTGACCGTCTACGGCGACGGCAAGGTGAACGTCAACGCCGCCACGCGACGGGTGCTCATGACGCTGCCGGGCGTCGACGAGTTCATCGCGGAAGCCATCCTGGCCGAGCGCGAGGGCTGGACCGACGAACAGGGCCAGCGGGTGGACGCCTCGTTCGAGAATATCAACGATTTTTTCGGACGCGTTCCGGAGGTCGACCGCGTCGCTCTGCAGCCGCTGGTGGTCACCCGATCCACGATTTTCCGCATAACGGTCGGCGGCGAGGTGCAGGGCGTGGTCAGTCGCGCATGGTGCATCGCCCAGTACGCCAACCGCCGGCTAACCCTCTTGCGCTGGAGAGAAGATCATTGACTGCGAATTCCTATGGCCGAAAGTAGCGCAAGCTTCCAGCTTGCGTCTGGAGTTTGGACGCATGGTGTGCGGTCGCGACGAAGCGCGACCCTCCAAAACGTCGAATCGCCGTTGTTTTCCGACATGGCGGGACGCGCTCCGTCGCGTCCACCTTGTGAAATCGGTCATCATTAGAATTGTTGGCGGATTCAGGTTGCTTTTTGCGGGGCGCTCGCGTAGTATGAATCATTTGGACTGCTCCGTCACCGTCATGCGACGCGCAGCAAGGAATATCCAATATCCAAGGCAAATGTGGTCGGTTGGAAATTCCTTGTTGGATATTGGATATTCAGAGCCTTGAAAAACCTGATGGAGCCTGCGAAATCACGAGGCCCGACTGAAATCTGAAATTTGGGATGCCTGCCCGTGCAGGCCTGCCTGCCGCGCCGGGCTCGGCGCAGGCAGGGCCGCACGCAGACAGACGGGCGGAGCCCGCCTCCGGGGGGAAACAGAACCTATGGCTAAAGAAACCACTATCGCACTGCTGATCGACTCCGATACGGCGGAAGGCACGACCCTCGCCCGCGAACGCGACGGCCTGCGCGTTCTCGACTTCCGTCGCGAACGACTGGCCGCCGCCGCGCCAACGGGCGACGCCCCGCCCCAGGGAACCGAGCCGCCGCCGGAGAAGGAGGAAGAGAACGCAACCGAACGATTGCGGACTCTCTGCGCGGGCGCTACGGACAATCTGCATGTGGGCCTGGCCTCGGCCGATCTGCTCATGCGTATCGTCAACCTGCCCAACGCGCCGGCCGACGAATTGCGCGCAATGGCGCAACTGCAACTGGATAAAATCTCGCCGTTCCCGGTCGAGGACATGACCTTTTCCCTCGAGGTTCTGACGAGCGGCCAGGATCTGTCGCGCGTGCTCATGGTCGCCGTACGCCGCGCCGTGGCGGACGAACTGAAGGCGCAACTGGCCCGCGCCCGTCTGACGCCGCAACGCATCGACGTCGCCGTGATGGGCTGGTGGACCCTGCTGCGGGACGCCAACGAAATCTCCGCGAACGCGCGCCACGCGCATCTGATCGTTCAGGAAAACGGCACGGATATGCTGGTGGCCGACAACGGCGAACTCATGGCCGTGCGCAATTTCCTGCCGCGCCACGCGGACGCGAGCGCGGAAAACTGGAGCCGGGATACGGCGGCGGAAATCCAGCACGCGCTGATGGCGGTGGAACTGGAACACGGACCCGCCGCCGCCCTCGTCGCCACAGTCTGGCAGTCCGCCGCCGCGGACGAACTGCGTACGGAGGACGTTGTCGCGCTGTGCGGCGCCGCCACCGCGCAGCGCTCCCTGCAAGAACTGCCGCCGGTCAGCGAGGGACTGGCCCGCCGGGCCGCCGGCGACAACAAAGCCCTGCTCGACCTGATCCCCGACCTCTGGCGCGTGTCCGATCGCGAAACGGCCGTCCGCCGGCGCATCAAAAAAAGCGCGCTGGGCCTGCTCGCCCTTTGGGTGGCGCTCATGGCGACCGTGTACGGCGGCTCGTTGTACGAGGAAAAGCATGTCGCGGACCTTCGCGTCACCCAGGCCCAATGGACGGAACCGGCCAACGAGGCCCGCGACTTGCGCCAACGCATCCGAACCATGCGCACCCACCTCGACCAGAAACGGTCCTTTCTGGAATGCTTCCGCGAAATCGTACGCCTGATGCCCGACGGCGTGACGCTCTCGCGCGTGACGTTCGAGAAGAATCTGCATCTCGAAATCAGCGGCTTCGCCGATCATGTCAACCAGATCTACGAATACAAGACCCGCATCGACGAATCGACGCTCTTCCCGAATTCCGATCTCAAGGGCCCCAATCTGGATCCCCGAACCAAAAAACAGAATTTTGTCGTGAAAATCAATTTCGCGCCGGCAACGGAGGAGGACGAGAATACGCCATGATGGCCTTGACCCCCAGAGAATCCGCCTTGGCGCTGATCACCGGCTTTCTGCTGCTGCTCGTCGTGTCCGGAATGCTGCTGCGGCCGCGCATCGCCTACTGGGGCGAGCTGCGCGACACGCGTCAGGCCGTCCAAACGGATATCGCCATGCAAAAGCGTATCGTGGACATGCGCGAACCCTGGCTAAAGGAATATCGCGAACTCAGTCGCAACATCCCCCTCTACGCGGCCGATCAGAAAATGGACGTTTTCCTGCGGTCGCTGGTAGACAAAATCGCGTCCGACCACGGAGTCGTAATCCGCCGCCGCGATATCGGCGCGGAAACCAAACGCGGCGAAGATCTGTACGAACGCACCATTCCGGTGCAATGGGCCGGAACCCTGGAGGCCCTGGTCGCTTTCCTCCGCGGCCTGCAGGAAGAAACGAAGGTCATCATGGACATTCGCGACCTGCGCATCGAGCCGCCGAACCGCCGCAAACACCCGCCCATTTCCGGGCGCTTCAACCTGGTCTGCATCTATTCACGAACCGAAAATCAGGAATAACAATACAGGCGCTCCGCACGCCTGACAAATGGAATAAAGCTATGGCCGCAAAAACCGGTTGGATTTGACAAAGTAGCGTAAGCTTCCAGCTTGCGTAATGAAAAGTAGCGCAAGCTTCCAGCTTGTGTAATGACAAAATAGCGCAAGCTTCCAGCTTGCGTAATGAAAAAACAGGCATAAACCCTGTTCCGAATGGCAAATCCAGCCGAATTTTGCGGCCAGGGGAATAAAGGAAGGATACATTGGCTATGAAACGACCTTGCGCTCGATCATCTTATGCCCTGCCGGCGGCGGTGGCGGCCACCGCCTGGCTGGTGCTGGCGGCATCGGCCCAAACCCCAGCCCCTGCACCCCGCATCACGCCCGCTACGGCGCCCGAAAAGGCGGAACTGCGCCTGGAATTCGAAGGCGCCCCGCTCGAAATCGTGCTGCAGAACTACAGCGACGTCACCAAACGCACCCTCCTGCTGGGCCCCAACGTGCCCAACGTCAATATCACGCTGCGCAGCCAGGGATTTCTGAGCCGCGCGGAGTATCTGGAGGCGATCCGCTCCGTGCTGGCCATGCACGGCGTGGCCCTGATTGCGGAAGGCGAAAAGTTCGTGCGCGTCGTACCGGGCAATAAAGCCCGCGAAGAGCCCATGCCCATCCTCGAGGACGCGGACCGGGAAGCGCTGGGCGAAACCAGTCGGCTCGTCAGCCAGTTGATCAAACTCAAGCATATCGAGTTTGCCGAGGCCGACAAGGCCATCAAACCGCTCCTGCATTCGGCCCGCGGCCAGATCCATCATTTCGAACTGATCAACAGCCTGATGGTCACCGATACGGAAGCCAACGTCCGCCGCATGTTGCAGATGATCGAACACCTCGACGTGCCCGTACCCGTCCACGAGGAACCCGCCGTCGTGAAGATCGAGTTCGCCAAAGCCTCGGAAATCAAAGCCAAACTCGAGGAGGTCATTGCCGAATCGCAGGCGGAAGCGCGCAAAACCGTCACCGTCTCGCGGCCGGCTCCCTCCGGTTCGCCGCGCATGACGGCACGCCCGGTACCGGGCGTCGTTCGCGCGCCGCGCCCGACCGCGCCGCCAACCGCCCCGCCGACGCCGCAAACCAGCGAGGAAATCTTCGAACTGGCCGAGCGCGGCATCATTCGCGGCCGCGTCCACATCGTGGCGGACGACCGCACCAATGTGCTCATTATCATCACGCGCCCCGAAAATATGGAGTTCTTCCGAAAAATCATCGACGTTCTGGACAAACAGACCGAGCCCGATTTCATTACCCAGGTCATTCGCCTGGAACATGCCGACGCCGAAACCGTGGCCGCCACGCTCAACAGTCTGATCGGCTCCTCCGGCAAGGATGCCGCCGGCGCCCCGCGCGGCCAGGACGCCTCCGACGAGCGGGTCGCCGCCCTGCGCGACTACGTGCACCAGATGCGCGCGGCCGGTTCCTCCGAAACCGCCGAGGCCGTCAGCAAAGTCGGCGCGCTTTCAGCCGACAACATCAAAATCCTGTCCGACAAACGCATCAATTCCCTGGTCGTCATGGCCAGCCAGGGCGATATGAAGGCCATCGTCAACATTGTCGACAGCATGGACATCCGCCTCTCGCAGGTGCTGATCGAAACCGTCATCATGGAAGTGCAACTCGGCAAGAACCTGCAGTCGGGCGTCGACTGGGTGCAGCAGGCCATGGCCGTGCATCGCACCAGGGCCGACGGCAGCCGCCAAGTCGACTACAGCTTCGCGGGCGGCGGCGGGGGCGGCTCGGGCACCCCGCGCGAGGCCGCCGCGCTGACCGGCAGCGGCTCCATCGCCGCCGGCTCGGGACTGACCTACTATCTGACGCATTTCGGCGTCAATATCGACGCCGTGCTCAACCTGTCCGCCGGCGACGGCCGCACCCGCATCCTGTCCTCGCCCGTCATCGTCACCCACGACAACACGGAAGCCAGCATCGATTCCTCGGAAGAACGCTATTTCTACAAGGGCAAAAAATGGATCGGCACCACGACCGAGGGCCGCTACGAAGACGACGTGGACATGCGTCCTGTCGGACTGAACCTGACGGTCACGCCGCGCATCAACCAGAAAAAATTCGTGGTTATGGAAATCACCCAGAAAATCGACGAAGTCGCCGGCGAGCAGCAAATCGGCGACACCACCTGGCCCACGGTCCTGTCCCGTGAAATGAGCGCTTCCGTGGCCGTCCAGAACCGCGAAACCATTATTCTGGGCGGACTCGTGCGCAATCACCAGACGACCACTCGCCGCGGCATCCCGGGCCTGTATCGCATCCCGATCATCGGACGTCTGTTCGGCTTCAAGCGCACCGAGCATTCGCGCAGCGAAATCATCGTCTTCCTGACCCCCTACGTATTGGATACCGAGCGCGAAATCGCGCAGGAATCCCGCCGACGCAAGGAATCCGGCGACACAAGCGAAATAAACATGGGCCGCTGGTCGGGCAGCGAACTGGTGGGCGACGGTTCCGCCGCCGTCCCGCGCGAGACGGCCGAGGAACAGTATCGCCGCCGCCGCCGGGAAGCCCTCGCCGCCGACGCTCGCGAAGCCGAACGCATCCTGGACCTCGAAATGAAGGTCCTGCAAAACGCCTCCGCAGAACCCTGACCCCGCCGCGCATCGCAGCGGCCGTATCCATCCGCATAAGAAAAAATCCATTGACAAAACAACTGAAATTTGCATGAAATATCGCGTTTTCACGCTGCCGACTCACGTAGTCCCGGCCGGAAAAGTATAAACATGTTCGTTGTTCGCGGTCAACCGAATCGTAACGGCAGGGAAATCCCATGAGCAACCCTTCGTCCGGCCCCGAAAAAACGCCTGGCGCGTTTGTCGCCGCCGTTCTTGCCGGCGCCGGCCTCGCTGTCGCCCTGATCGTCGCCTGGCGACTCCTGTCGCCGCGTATGGCGGATTCGCCGCCGCCCCTTTCGCCGCCCGAGCCTGAACAGATCCCATCCAATAATCGCGCGCGT
The DNA here is from genome assembly GCA_964646045.1 of uncultured Victivallales bacterium. Classification (GTDB taxonomy): domain Bacteria; phylum Verrucomicrobiota; class Kiritimatiellia; order UBA8416; family SLMC01; genus CAZYAW01. The sequence continues at coordinate 11,707 of CAZYAW010000215.1, forward strand.
ACGCGTGCCCGACCCGCCCGGCGTCCGACAGGCCAGGCCGCCTGCCGAACCGGACATCCGCCCGTCGCCCGAACATGAGCGCCCCGCCGCCGCACCCGACGCCTGGACAGCGGGGCAAGCTTCCAGCTTGCCAATATGGAAAATCCCGATTCCCCCTTGACAACCACCAACACATACGGCTACGCCTACGACCCCATCGGCAACCGCCGTGCCGCCACCAACAACGCCGAGATCCTGACCTACCTCTCCAACGAACTCAACCA
>CAZYAW010000216.1:0-11373 GCA_964646045.1 uncultured Victivallales bacterium
TTCACAGTTCACGGTTTTCAAGACATCTTGAGCGCTTTTCTCGCAAGTTTCCGGCCAAGCCGCCACGCTTCTATATCTTCAAAACGCTCAATTTTCATTGTCATATTCGTTTTTTAAACAGTGAACCGTGAACGCTGAACCGTGAACGCTTACCATAAAGGTTCTCTTGCGGCGGCTCGGTTGGCGGCTCCGCCCTGTCATGGTTTGACGGGTAAATACAGGGTCTGACCGGTGGTGTCGCCTGTCAGGCGCGGATTAAAGCGCAGGAAATCGGAGAGCGCGACACCGTGCGCGCGAGCCAGCTCGGCCGGCGAACGGCCGTCGCCCGTCACGGTGCGGCAGACGCGTCGCTTGTAGGGTTCCAGCCATTCCTCCCAGCTCGCGGCCTCGTTGTAGGCCACATCCTCGCGGATCTTGGCGCGGCGCTGCGCGGCGGCGACGACGCGTTCGGGCGCACCCGCGCCCAGATGCCAGAACGCGGCGGCCGGAATGCCGAGATCCAGCGCCAGACGCACACGGACGTTGACCGCGCGATAGGAGGGGACCGCCACCATGCGCGGTACGCCGTCCCGAGCGTAAAAGGCCGCCATTTCCTCTTCTTCGTGCAGCCAGAAAAAACGGGCGGGCAGTGCGCGGACGTTGTGCAGAACCACGGTTTCCGCCGGCGGCAGGGTCGTATCCTCGGGACGCGGCCAGTCGTAGCCGTAGAGCGGCAGGCAAACGGTGATTTTGGGCGCGAACGCCGCCCATTCCTCGATCAGTCGGCGATAGGCCGGCAGGGGACACAGGGCGCCGGGCAGGCTGGTGCGCCAGGCATAGTCGTACATCATGAAACGTACCGTGTGGACGCGCGGCATGGCCAGCAGAGTGCGTACCATCTCCCGCTGCTCGGGGCGGTACACCGAATCGACCGGCTGCAAGGTGAAGCCCAGGCGGACATCCGGCGCCAAGCGGCGGTCCAGTTGCCGGGCCAGTTCGGGCAACTGCTGCGCCTGGGCCGGCGTGAGGCTCTCGTAGTCGATGTCGAGGTGCCGGCAGCGACTGCTTGTAAAGGCCGCCAGCAGGCTCTCGACATGGGCTGCGACGCGTCCCGCCCCCAGCGCGCCTTCCAGAGATTTGCCATGATTGGTGGCCGTCAGCCAGGTTCGCGCGCCGCCCTGTTCGGCCGCCTGCCGACCGCGTTCCAGGCCGTCGGGTTTCTCGAGTTTCACGCGCCCGGTTTTTTCCTCGACCGTGGCGTGAAACAGCAAAATGTCCGTGAATCCGGCCGCGACCGCCGCCTGCACGACCGTTTCCTCCCGGGTCCAATAGGGCACCCAGCCCTCGAGGCGCCCGAGTTTGGGCAGAGGCTCGGAACGTGTGGTCGCGCCCGGATCGCAGCCCGGCAGCGCCAGCGCGGCCATCAGCGCCAGCCCGCCGCGCAGACGGACCGCGCTGCCAAAACCCGCCGGCCCGACGCGCCGTTCGGCAGGGCAACGCGCCGCTTCCGAGCGGCCATGGGGAACAGCAACGGTGTGGACATGGATCATTGAAAAACTCCTGACGATTACACTGAAACGGGCGGCGCGCGGGGAGCTTCTTCTTCGTCGGGCGCGACGACCCCCGTTTTTTCGACTACTTCGCGGTGGACATACACCTTTTTGCCGGCCGTGACCGCCAGAATAATGGCGTCGCTGGCGCGGCTGTCGAGGGATAGCAGTGTGTTCGCGGCGTTACGAACAACGATGCGCGCCAAAAAGACGCCTTCCCGCATGTCTTCCACCACGACGAATTCGAGCCGGGCCCCCAGTTTCTCCAGCAGGGCCACGGTCAGATCGTGCGTCATGGGGCGCATGGTCACTTCACCCGCCGTTTTCATGTGCAGAATCTGCGCCTCCCGTTCGCCGATGAAAATCGGCACAAGGCGCGACGGCCGCCCCGTCTCGCGCACACGCAGCAAGGTCACGAAAGCGCCGCTTTGCGGATCGAAAGCCGTGCGAGCGATTTCCGCCTCCCGAAAGTCGACCAGATCGAACGTTTCCGCGGCGGGCGCCGGCACGGGCGGAGGCGGAGCGGAGGCGCAGCCGCCGAACAGAAGCGCCAGCGCCGACAGGGCGCTCAAAAAGAGTCTGGTTTTCATAACGCGTTTCTCCTATGGTATCGGTCGGTGGTGTGCCGTCGCCGTCCGGGCGGACGGCTCGCAAACGGCGCCCGGCGGACCAGCGACCGGGAGACTAAAGCACAAACGCGGCGACAATGCAAGCTCGCCGACGAAATATGCGGGCCGGAGCGTATCGGCGGGAGTTCGAAAGATGGCGGCGGTCGCGAAAGTCATGGTGGATGTCAAGGTGGGGCGCGCGCTCGACTATTCCGTGCCGCCGGACCTGGCGTCGCAAATCGCGAAAGGTTCCCAGGTGACGGTGCCGCTGGGCAGCCGCGAAGTGCGCGGCGTCGTGGTCGCACTGGCGGACCGCTCGCAGGTCGCGCGCCTCAGGCCGATCCTGGCCGTGGCCGACGACCATGCGCGGCTCGGGCCCGACATGCTCAAACTGGCGGACTGGATGGCCGACTACTATTTCGCCCCGCTCGAGGCCGCTCTGCGCGTAGCCCTGCCCGGCGCCGTCCGCAAACGCAACGCGAAATTCAAGGAGCGCCTTCGGGTGCGACTCCCGGCCGGCGAGCCGGACATCGCCCCGTCCGCCGCCGCCCCGTCCGCCCGTTCGGCACGCCTCACCCCGGGTCAGCGGATAGCGCTGGAGCGGCTGGCCGCACAGGCGGACGGCATGTGGCTGAGCGAGTTGACGAGCCGGCCGCCGGTTTCGGCGGCCATGGTGCAGGCGCTGGCCCGTAAGGGTCGCGTCGTGCTCGAACGCGCCGCCATGCGGCGCGATCCGCTGGCGCATCGCGAGATCCTGCCGGCCGGACCGCTGGCGCTCATGCCCGAACAGCAGGCGGCCCTGGACAAGATTTTGGACTGTTGTCGCAACAGCCGGTCGGCCGCCGGCGGCCGGTCGCCGACCCGTCGCGTAACCCTGCTCTACGGGGTGACCGGCAGCGGCAAAACGGAGGTGTACCTGCAGGCCATCGACGCCGTCCTCAAGCAGGGATTCGGCGCCATCGTGCTGGTCCCCGAAATATCGCTCACCCCGCAGACGGTGGACCGTTTCGAGTCGCGTTTCGGCGAACGCATTGCGGTGCTGCACAGCCGTCTGTCGGACGGCGAGCGACACGACGAATGGAGTCGCGTCCACAAGGGCGAGGCCACCATTGTCGTGGGAGCCCGTTCGGCCGTCTTCGCGCCGGTGCGCAAGCTGGGCCTGATCGTCGTGGACGAGGAACACGATACCGGCTACAAGCAGGAAGATACCGTGCGCTACAACGCGCGCGATGTGGCCGTCATGCGGGGTCGCATCGAAGACTGCGCCGTGGCGCTGGGCTCGGCCACACCCAGTCTGGAGTCCTGGCACAACGCCCGCACGGGCAAGTACCGCTTGGCGGTGCTGCCGCGCCGCGCCGACAATCGGCAAATGCCGACTGTGCGCGTGGTGGACATGCGCGCCGAAGCCGAAGCCGGCGGCCCGGTCGGCGTGTTTTCCCGCGCGCTGGTCGAAGCCGTGCGCGGCCGTCTTGAACGGGGCGAACAAACCATCCTGTTTCTCAACCGGCGCGGCTATGCGACCTCGCTGATCTGTCCGCATTGCGGATTCGTAGCGCATTGCGACCATTGCAGCGTGGCGCTGACCTATCATCGCATCGACGAACGGCTGCGCTGTCATATTTGCGGCGACAGCCGCGTCGCCCCGCAACACTGTCCGTCCTGCGGCGATCCGACCTTCAAGTTTTCCGGCATCGGCACCCAGCGGGTCGAAACCATCGTCAACAAGCTCTTCCCCCACGCCCGCACGCAGCGCATGGACGCGGACATGACCACGCGCAAAAACTCGCACGACCGCATTCTGGGCGCCTTTCGCGGCGGCAAACTCGACATCCTGATCGGCACCCAGATGATTGCCAAGGGGCTGCATTTTCCCAACGTAACCCTGGTGGGCGTGATCTATGCCGACCTGAGCCTGCACATGCCGGATTTTCGCGCGGCGGAAAGAACGTTTCAGCTCCTGGCGCAGGTGGCCGGGCGGGCCGGGCGCGGCGAAGTGAACGGCGAAGTCGTCATTCAGACCTATACGCCGTTTCATCCGGCCGTACAGGCGGCCCGCCGCGTGGATTACGAGGGCTTCTGCGACGAGGAACTGGAGTTTCGCAAAGAACTGAGCTATCCGCCCTATTCGCGTCTGATCTGTCTGGGTCTCAAGGGCCCCAACGAGACGACGGTCGCCTACTGCGCCGCCTGCCTGGCCAAACGGCTGCAGGAACATCCCGCGGCCCGGGAAGGCGTACACGTTTCGCAGTCCGCCCCCGCGCCGCTGGCCAGGGCCAAGGCCCAGTATCGTTTCCAGGTGCTCATGCGCGGCCCTTCGGTACGGCGCATGACCGGCATGCTGTCCGAAGCGCTGACGGCTCTGACCCTGCCGCGCGAGGTCGTCCTCGCCGTGGACGTGGACGCCTTGCATTTGCTGTAGCCCGTATCCGTTCGAAAATGATTGACCGGTCTGTCGCAAAGGGTTTACGGTTCCGCCATGAATTTCGGGGATTATGAATAACGCGCTGCATATTCGCCAGGGCCGACTTGTTGATCCGTCTGCCGGCATCGACGAGATTGGCGACCTGTTCGTGCTGAACGGACGCATTGCGAGCAGAGCGGAACTGCGCGGTCAAACGCCGCGCCTCGTCGATGCCCGCGGCCTGACGGTGGCGCCGGCCCTGATTGACCTGCATGTTCATTTTCGCGAGCCGGGCGGCGAACAGGCCGAAACCGTGGCCAGCGGCAGTCGTGCCGCCGCGCGGGGCGGATTCGGCTCCGTGGTGACCATGCCGAATACCGTGCCGCCGGTGGATCGGGCGCGGCGCGTGCGGCAGCAAACGCAACGGGCTCGCGCCGCCGGCTGCGTGCGGCTTCTGCCGACGGGCTGTCTGACCCTGGAGCGGCAGGGTCGCGCCACCGCCGATCTGGCCGCCATGGCCGCGGCCGGAGCCGTCGCTTTTACCGACGACGGCAGTGTCGTATCCGACCGCGCGGTTATGGCCGACGCCATGCGGCAGGCGGCCCGGCTCGGGCGCCCGGTGCTGGACCACGCGCTGGATGCGCAGCAGGCGGGACGGGGCGTCATGCACGAAGGCGCCACGGCCCGCCGACTCAAACTGCCCGGCATTCCCGCGCAGGCGGAAACGGATATCGTGCGGCGCGACGTGGCCCTGTGCCGTGAAACCGGATGCGCCATCCATATTCAGCATCTGTCCGCCGCGGCGTCGGCGGATCTCGTGCGGGCCGCCCGTCGCGAGGGGCTGCCGGTGTCCGCCGAAGTCACACCGCACCATCTGTGGTTCTGCGACGAAGATGTCGCGACCGGCGACCCCAACTTCAAGATGAGTCCGCCCTTGCGTTCGCGAGAAGACCGGGCCGCCTTGCTCGCCGCCGTGGCCGACGGCACGGTGTCGGTTCTGGCCACGGATCACGCGCCCCATGCGGCTGCGGCAAAGGCCCGCGGTTTCATGGACGCCCCGTGCGGCGTGATCGGACTGGAAACGGCCGTGGCGGTCACCTATACGGCCTGCGTGCGTTCCGGGCGCCTGTCGCTTTTGGAATGGCTGCGCCGCTGGACGACGGGACCGGCCGCCGTTCTGGGGCGGACGCCCCCCTCGCTCGCGCCCGGCACGCCGGCGGACATCGTCCTGCTCGCGCTGGACGAGGACGTCACCGTCAACGCTGCGGACTTCGCCTCGCGCTCCGCCAACTGTCCTTTCATCGGACTGCGTCTCGGCGGACGCGTCGTCGCCACCTTTCTGGCGGGTGTCCAGACGTATGGGGATGTCCTTTAGCAGGAGAAAGTACAGCGTCCCCTGCGGGGGCGCTGCCGGCGGACGAGTCGGCATGGACGTAGAGCAGCCTCCGCTGTACCCAGGGAGTTTTCAAGAATCTCCGACAGCGCCTAATTTTTTTCTTTCCAATTTTCGCGCTTGTGCTATAGAGTCCGTTCCCTTTTTTTGATCTAAGGCAGGAGAGGCATGACGGAAATTCTTCTGGTGATCGTCGGCGCGGCGCTGGTGAACAATTTTGTGCTGACCCGTTTTCTGGGTATTTGTCCGTTTCTGGGGGTGTCGAAACGTTTGCCCACGGCGCTGGGCATGAGCGGGGCGGTGGTCTTCGTCATGACCGCCGCATCGGCCGTGACCTGGCCGCTCCAGCGGCTGGCGCTGGACCCGATGGGGCTGGGCTACCTGCAAACGATCGCGTTTATTCTGGTGATCGCCTCCTTCGTGCAACTGGTGGACATGGCCATGAAAAAAAGCGCGCCGGCTCTGCACGGCGCGCTCGGCATTTTTCTGCCGCTGATTACCACCAATTGCGCGGTACTGGGCGTTTCCGTGCTCAACATCCAAAACGAGCACGGCTTCGGCATGTCCGTCCTGTTCGGATTCTCGGCGGCCCTGGGTTTCGCGCTGGCGCTTCTCATCTTCACGGGGCTGCGCGAACGGATCGACCGCGCGCATCCGCCAAAATCTTTTCAGGGAGTGGCCATCGCCCTAGTCACGGCCGGACTGCTCAGTCTGGCTTTCATGGGATTTGCCGGACTGGTAAAGTAACGACGACTGCAAAGGACGTACCATGGACTGGGTCAATACGCATCCGGTGGCGGCCACCGCTCTGCTGATCGGGCTGATCGGGCTCGTGTGCGGCGCGGCGCTGGCGCTGGCGGCCCGCTTTCTGGCCGTGGAAGAGGATCCGCGCATCGAACAGGTGCTCGCGATCCTGCCCGGCGCCAATTGCGGCGGCTGCGCGCTGGCCGGTTGCGCCGACTACGCCCGGGCCATCGTACTCAATGATGCGCCCATCAATCTCTGCTCGGCGGGCGGACAGGAGGTGCTGGACCAACTGTGCGCTTTTCTGGGCCGTACGGCCGAGGCCCGCGAACGGCAGGTGGCCGTAGTGCTGTGCGGCGGCGACCGCACGCAGGCGCCGCGCGCCTTCGCCTACAACGGCGTGGCCGATTGCGCGGCCGCCCAGGCCGTGCTGGGCGGAGACAAAGTCTGCGCCTACGGCTGTCTGGGCTACGGAAGCTGCGCGCGCGCCTGTCCGGTGGGCGCCATCGAAATCGTCAACGGACTGGCCAAAGTGCACAAGGATCTGTGCATCGGCTGCGGAGCCTGCGTCAAAACTTGTCCGCGCAGTCTGATCACTATGGTGCCGGCGTCACGGACGCTGCATGTGCTTTGCCGCTCCCGCGACAAGGGGCCGGTCGTCAAGAAGGCCTGCGCGGTCGGCTGCATCGGCTGTACGCGCTGCGCGAAACTCACGGACAACGAAGCCATCAAAATGGACGGCCCCCTGGCCGTCGTGGATTATTCGAAACCGCTGGACCGGGAAGACCTCGTCGAGAAGTGTCCGGGCCACTGCATAGTGAAGGTATGATGAAAACGATTCCGGCGCCCTACGCCATACCGGGGGGAGTGCATCCCGCCTACCGCAAGGATTTGACGCGCGACGAGCCGATTCGGGAGATGCCGCTTCCGGAACAACTGCGCGTTTCCATGGCCCAGCATCTGGGCGCGCCCGCCAAGCCGGTCGTCAAGAAGGGCGATACGGTCCTGCGCGGTCAGCGCATCGGCGAACCGGCGGGCTTTATTTCCGCCGCCGTCCACGCGCCCGCCTCGGGGTCGGTCGTGGAGGTGGCGCCCGCCCTCACGGCGTCCGGCATGTCCGCCCCGGCCGTGACCATCGAACCCGACGGCCAGGATCAGGCCGCGTCAACGCTGACGCCCCGCTCCGACTGGCATAGCCTCTCGCCCAAGGAACTGATCGCCATCGTGGCCGAAGCGGGCGTGGTCGGCATGGGCGGGGCCGGTTTCCCGACCCACGTCAAACTGGCGCCGCCGCCGGGGAAAACCATTGACACCCTGATCGTCAACGGCGCGGAATGCGAGCCGTTTCTGACCGCCGACGACCGGCTCATGCGCGAACAGGCCGAGCGGGTATGGAGCGGCATCCGGATGATTCGTCGCATTCTGGGCGTGGACACCGTGCGGGTCGCCATCGAGGACAATAAGACGGAGGCCATTCGCGCCATGGAAAAGGCCATGGCCGACGCCGAAGGCGACGCGGCGCTGGTCGTGCTGCCCGTCCGCTATCCGCAAGGCGCGGAGAAACAGCAGATTTACGGCATTACCGGCCGCCAGACGCCCTCGGGCGGCCTGCCGATGGATGTCGGCTGCCTGGTCGAAAATATCGGCACCTGCCTGGCCGTCCATGCGGCCGTCGCCGAGGGGCGGCCCCTGACCGAACGGGTCACGACCGTGACCGGCGACCCGCTGGTGCAGCCCGGCAACATTCTCAATCGCATAGGAACCCGCTACGCCGATCTCGTGGCCTTTTGCGGCGGCTGGCGCGATGCGGCGGCCAAAATCGTTTCGGGCGGCCCCATGATGGGCTTTGCGCAAGGTTCGCTCGAAGCGACCACGGCCAAAACCACCTCCGGTCTGCTGGCGCTGGCGCCGACCCAGGCCCCGCTGTACACCTCGCTCGCCTGCATTTCATGCGGCCGCTGCGTGCGGGCCTGCCCCATGCGCCTGCTGCCCTGTTCGCTGAGTCAGGCCCTGGAGGCGGAAGACTACGAACTGGCGGAATCGTTCCGGGCCATGGACTGCATCGAGTGCGGCTGTTGCGCCTTTGCCTGTCCGGCCCATCGCCCGTTGGTGCAGCACCTGCGGCAGGGCAAGGCCCGCATTGCGCTCAAACGTCGCGAGGCCCTGCAAAAGAAAGCGGAATAAACGCCTGAAAGGCCATAGGTCCATGACGAAACTCGAGGAACAAACAACGCTGTACACGGTGAGTCCGTCGCCGCACGCGCATAGCGGGGCGTCCGTCTCGCGCATCATGCTCGATGTGATCGTCGCCCTGTGCCCGGCCCTGCTGGCGGCGGTCTATTACTTCGGCTGGGACGCCCTGCGGCTGGTGGTCGTTTGCGTGGTCGCCGCCGTGGGAACCGAAGCGCTCTGCCGCGCCGCCATGGGACGACCGGTCCAGGCGGCGCTGGGCGATTTGAGCGCGGTCGTGACCGGCCTGCTGCTGGCGTTCAATCTGCCGCCTTCGCTCTCGTCGGGGGTCGCCGCGCTGGGCAGCGTCTTCGCGGTCGGCATCGGCAAGCAGGTCTTTGGCGGACTGGGCTACAACCCCTTCAATCCGGCCCTGATCGGACGGGCCTTTCTGCTGATTTCCTTTACCGGCCGCATGACCGCCTGGCACGCGGCGCGGCTGCCCGCGCGCTGGCAATGGGGCGGCCTGTCCATGGACGCCCAGACCGGCGCCACACCGCTGGGTATGGTCAAGGAGTCGCTCAAAGCCGGCGAAGCCTTGCCGATTACGATGGACGGGACCACCACGCTGCGTTTCCTGATCGGCGACATGGGCGGCTGCATCGGCGAAGTTTCCGCGCTGGCCCTGTTGCTGGGCGGACTCTATTTGCTATATCGACGGTGCATTACCTGGCATGTGCCGGTCTGCTATCTGGGCACGGTCGCCGTGTACTCCGCCGTTCAATGGGGGCTGTCTCCGGACGTCGCCATGCCGCCCCATTTTCATTTGCTGACCGGCGGGCTGATGCTGGGCGCCTGGTTTATGGCGACCGACATGGTGACGACGCCGATTACCCCGCGCGGACTGGCGATTTTCGGCGTCGGCTGCGGTGTGCTGACCATGCTCCTGCGCACGGTGACCGGCGGCGTCTATCCGGAGGGGGTCAGCTTTGCCATTTTGCTCATGAACGCGGTAACGCCGCTCATCGACCGCGCGACGCGACCGCGCATTTTCGGGGAACGCAAGCCATCATGAAAAACATCGCTCAACTGGTGGGGGTTCCCACCGTCATCTGTCTGCTGGCCGGCCTGCTGCTGGCCTGGGTCCACGGCGTCACGGAGCAACCCATTCGCGAGGCCAAGCGCAAGCAGAAGATGGCCGCCATTAAGAAAACACTGCCCGCCTACGACAACCAGCCCGATCGAACCGTCTATGCGGTCGTGGCCGCCGACGGGCGCACCAACGCCCTCTACTACGTGGCCAGCCGCAACGGCGCCTATGTCGGCGCCGCCCGTGAAGTGACGGGTCGGGGCTATGGCGGCGAGCTGCGCCTGATGATCGGCGTCAACGCCGACGGCGCCGTGCACGGCCTCGAAGTTCTGCCCGGCCATAAGGAAACTCCGGGGCTCGGCGCCAAAATCGCCTCCGACGATTTCCAGGGGCGTTTCGCGGGCCGTTCCATTCGCGATACGGTCTGGAAAGTCGATAAGGAAGACGGCGCCATTCAGGCCATTACGGCCGCCACCATTTCGTCCAAAGCCGTCACGGAAGCCGTGGCGGCCGGGCTGACCGAATATCTCGAGCACGAGGCCGCCATTCGGGCGGCCGTCGGCGCCGACGCGGCCGCGCCGCAGGAGGAACGCCCGTGAGAATGCTGAAGGAACTGCTCAAGGGACTGTGGAAGGAAAATCCGGTCTTCCGGCTGGTGCTGGGCATGTGTCCGACACTGGCGGTCACGACTTCGCTCGAGAACGCGCTGGGCATGGGGATGGCCGCCACGTTCGTGCTGGTGTGCTCCAACGCCGTGATCGCCGCCGTGCGCCGCTTCATCCCCGCCAAAGTGCGCATCCCCTGCTTCATCGTCATTATTGCCACTTTCGTGACGGTCGTGGATCTGATGATGAACGCCTTCGTGCCCGAATTGCATGCGGCGCTGGGTCTGTTCATCCCCCTGATTGTCGTCAACTGCATCATTCTGGGCCGGGCCGAAGCGTTTGCCTCCAAACACTCCGTGGCGCTGTCCGTGGCCGACGGCGTGGGCATGGGCCTGGGCTTCACCTTGAGCCTGGCGTTGCTGGGCACGGTCCGCGAAATCCTGGGCGCGGGCACGATCACGCTGTGGGGCGATTGGGGGGTGAAGCTGTCGGCCGGCGGCGATACGATTATTCTCTTTGTGCTGGCGCCGGGCGGCTTCATCGCGCTGGGCTGTCTGCTGGGCCTCATGAACCATATCCAGTCCGTACTGGCCCGGCGCCGCGGCGGCAGCTTCGAGCCGCCCGCGCATCTGGACTGCCGTCACTGCGTCATCTGCAAATGGGGCGCTTGAAAAGCGCCGCAAGCGAGGACGAGGCGGGACGCGCTATGCTCTGTTTGTTTTTCAGATATTGAGAAATCGTAACGGCTCAGGAAGCCTCGGTAAGTCGGCCATTCCTGGCTGACCCTCCAACGCCTCGGGGTCGGGCAGGAATGCCCGACCTACTTTTCGCTGC
>CAZYAW010000217.1:0-32457 GCA_964646045.1 uncultured Victivallales bacterium
CTGCGTGTCGCGTACCGGCAGCCCGAACAGCAGGCGCACGATCATATAGTAGGTCGCGCTGATAATGCGCCGTTTCATCGGATAGACCAGCTCGGACCGCGGATGGCGCTTGGCTCCAATTACGATGTCGGCGTCGGAGCGAGCCATCTCGTCAAAAAACCAGGCGACCTGATAGGCCGGGAGATCAAGGTCGGCGTCAAGAAACATGATATGACTGCCCCGTGCGGCTTTGAAACCCTCGCGCAAGGCATGGCCCTTGCCCTGATTGTCTTTGAGTTCGACAATCTCCATCTCGGGTATGTCGCTTTGGATGGAGTGCAATTGCTCCGATGTTTGGTCGCCGCTGCCGTCGTCCACGGCGATGATGGAAAACGGCAGCTTCCCCCGGAAGGTTGCGGCGACCCGGCGGAGATTCTCCGCAATCACCGTTTCAAGGCGATAGCAGGGGAGGATGATCGAGAGGCTCCCCTCCGCACCGAGAGCCGCACGCGCCTTGTCCCAGTTCAAATCGTCTGCTGTTGGTAAGCTGCGCTGTCGCATTTGTATATGTCACCAGCTATTCTGCGATGGAGTCCGAAAAGCCTGCGGCGGATGTTATAAAATCCACATAGTTTTCTCGGTGAATAACGGCAAATGACGCGTTCGGATATGCCGACTGCCACGCTTTGGGGGGGCGCGGCGCCTTTGATGGCGCCCATTTCATCTCGTATCCCGCGATTTTTCCGCCGTATTGTTCTACCAAATCGATTTCCTGTCCGTCATAGGTGCGCCAGAAGCGGGCTTCCGCATTACGTTCCAAATACAAATTCGCCTTACGTCTCTCGCTGACCGTATAGTTCTCCCAGAGCGCCCCGGTGTCGTCTCGCAAAGCCAATGGATTGAAATTTCTAATGAGTGCGTTACGGATGCCGTTGTCGATAAAGTAGTATCTTCTGCTCTTGGATACTTCCTTGCGCGGATTGCCGGAAAAACTGCTGCGGGCATATATCACGAAGACCTTTTCCAGCAAGTCAAGGTAACGTTCAACGGTGTTCTTGCTCATTCCCAATTGCGTGCCAAGTTCAGACACGGAAACGGTCTTGCCTATTTGGAAGGCCAGAAGTTGCAGGAGGCGGTTGAGCTTGTCGGCATGCCGTACGTCTTCAAGCTCCAGAATGTCTTTGAATAGATAGGATGAAATCAGTTCGCCGAGATAGCGTTCGCGTTCTTCATTGGATGCCAGAAATATGACCTCGGGATAACTGCCGTATAGCATGCGGATCTCAAGCGCGGCTTTGGTTGCATGCGCCGTCTCCACTTTGTTCAACTCCATCTGTGCCAGCGGCAGAAGAAGCAGGGTGTATTTACGGCCGGTGAGCGGTTCCCCCGTATGCTTCGCCAAGTCAAAGGATGATGATCCGGTAGCGATGACTCGCAATCCTGGAATATGATCCACCAGCAGCTTCAGATTCAATCCGATTCTGTTAACATGCTGCGCTTCATCGATGACAAGAGTTCTCTTCGATCCGACAAAAGCCCTTAGCTTGGATATGGATTGGCTTTCAAGATAATCACGTACGACAATGTCTTCTCCAGTGACAAACAATACATCAGCGCCGATTTTTTTTACATAATGCTGCAGCAGCGTGGTTTTCCCAACTCTGCGCGGTCCATAAACGACCACAACCTTCCCCGGTTGGACCAGTCTCTCCAGCCGCGAAAGCTGCTTCTGTGGTATATATTCAGTCATCGTGTTGACATAAATAGTGTAAAAGCAGTCAGTCTGTCAACCCTGTAATCTCACGCATTGAATGATGCTTCCCATGAGGCTCTTGCAAAACCCATGTCTGTCAGAAGTGGTACGGGCACTGTGCCCGCGGCAGGCAGGTCTTGTTCTTGTTTATTGGACGGGATTTTCTTTCCGCAAGGGGTTTTGCAAGATCCTCCGCATGGCGTCAAGACGCGGCGACGCATCCCATCGCCTTGGCGATAGCTCCGCTGAGTTCCGTGCGCGTAACAGGCTTGCCCAGCAAGGCGTCGACTCCGCGCGGCATTTCTCCGGTGGCGTTCATGATGTCGCCGAAGCCCGAAACCATGACGATCGGCGTGGCCGGCCGCATTTTTTTCATGCGCAGCGCCAGAGAGTCTCCGCTCATATCCGGCATGGCGCGGTCGGTGACGACCACGTCGAAATCCTCTTTCTCAAAGATACTCAGCCCGTCTTCTCCGCTTTCCGTGTCTTCCACAATGTGCCCGCAGTGGCGCAGATGACGGGCCATAAAGTTGCGCGACCAAGGCTCGTCGTCCACGATCAGGATTCTGAGTTCGCGGGTATCGGGAAGCGCTCTATGACACAAGTCCGCTTTGCAAAGGCGCGCTTCGTCCAGAGAGAGGCGGATCGTGAAAGTGGTGCCGACGCCTTTCTCGCTTTCGACGTCGATGTGGCCGTTGTGGGCGCGGACAATGCCGTACACCATGGACAGTCCGATTCCGGTGCCGTCCTTGCCCTTGGTCGTATAGAAAGGCTCGAAACAGCGTTGCTGAGTTTCGGGTGACATACCCTGTCCGGTATCGGAAATCGTCAGGATGAACCACGGGTTTTCCACTCGGCCCCGGATCGTGATTTTACCGCCTTGGTTCATGGCGTCAACGGCGTTCAGAACCAGGTTGGTCAGTACTTCGCGTATCTGCGTTTCATTGCAGCAAAGCGTCGCCTTGCCGTCCACTTCGAGAAGAAAACGGATCGAGACCCCCTTGACCCCCATGTCGCTGTGCCAGCGCGGCCGCGTGGTGGCCACCACCTCCTGTACGAGTTCCGCCATGTTGACCATCGTACGGTCGTTCTCGTCGGCGGGACGGTAGAAGTTGCTGAGGCGGCGAATCATGTCGGCGGCATGCCGGGCGGCGGAATGAATGTCCTTGAGGATTCCCAGCGTTTCCTCTTTGTTGTCGAGCAGGGCGGGATTGCCGATCAGAAACTCGCTGAAGCCGAGAATGGGCATCAGCGCGTTGTTGAAATCGTGGGTGATGCCACCGGTCATCTGACCCAGCGCGTTCAGCCGCGCCTGCTGTATGATTTTCTGCTGGTGCCGTTTTAGCTCGGTGAGCGCATGGGAAAGCCGCATGTTGGCTTCCAGCAGATCCATGTCGGCCTGCGTGAGCGGTCCGGTGGCCGCGCGCGGTTCGTGGCTGCCTTTGTCGATGGGGGCTTTGGGCATAGTTACTCTCCGCAAAAACTGCAGTTATGGATTATTCCCGGGAGCTTCGTTCTGTCGCCTCCGCCATGAGCAACAAGAAAAATTTGCGACGCAACACGCAGGCCATTTCCCCGATCGGCTCCTCGTGTTTCATTCCATGGCATCCGATTAATCCGCGGTCAAACCTTGGGCTGCGGGTCCGCATTAGGATGCGATGCGGTCTTTGTCGAGGACCGCCGGTTCATCCGGCGGCTCGGTTCGCGACTCGCTGGAGGGCGGTACGATACTATCCTCGGTCGGTTTGATGACGGCCGATTCCTTGACGGCCGGAAACTCCTCTTGTGGCGCGACTGGCGGTTCGTTTTCTTCACGGAGCGGGGCGGCGTCGGCATTCGGTTCCGCAGGGACGGCGCCAGGCGGCGGCAGTCTATCCTCCTCCTCCTGAGCCGCTGCGGGGCGCTGTTGCTTTGCGGCGCCTTCAGCGGGTTTGCCGAAACGGCCGTAGCGGCGGCGCTCGGCATTGAGATCCTGGAGAGCGATGTCGTAGCGGGCGGC
Organism: uncultured Victivallales bacterium; assembly: GCA_964646045.1. Taxonomy (GTDB): domain Bacteria; phylum Verrucomicrobiota; class Kiritimatiellia; order UBA8416; family SLMC01; genus CAZYAW01. Next base: position 3,732 of record CAZYAW010000217.1, read on the forward strand.
CAGCCAGCGCCATTCTTTGGCGGTGAAGGCTTGACTGGCGTGAACGGCGTTAGCGATTTCGGCCAGATTCAGTTCCTCCACTCGGCTCACATCGCCGTGATTCTTTAGCGCCTCGGCCAGCCCGGCCGGCACGGTTGCGGCCGGGCCCGTCAGCAGCGTCGTTTGCGGGGTTTTGCGGAATCTCTGGCCGCTGCGGATTTGTTCCAGGTCGATGCGAATCCAGTCGCGAATGTCGCCATCCCACAGATGGATCACGGGGGTGTCGGGCCGAGCCTGATCGTCATAGGCGAGCAATGCGGTGGACGGACGGATTTTGACGATGTCAAAGGCCATCTGTACCAGCGTATAGCGCGCGGGTATGACGAGAAGCAGGTCGGGCCGGGGCGACGAGGCCGGTTGCGCAGGCGGACGGCCCATCGCGAACAGCGTGGAGACGGTCGCCAATAAAGTCAATGCAGACGGTAAACAGCGTGTGATCGCCGAGGCATTTCCATTCATGCTCTGTTCCCCCCTATTTTTTAAGCGCCTTGCGAAATTCGGCTGTCAGAGCCGGCACGATTGTGAAAAGATCGCCGACAATCCCGTAGGTGGCCGCCTTGAAAATGGGCGCGTCCGGATCCTTGTTGACGGCCACAATGATGTCGGACGAGGACATGCCCGCCAGATGCTGGATTTGACCGCTGATTCCGCAGGCGATATAGATTTTCGGGCAGACGGTTTTGCCGGTCTGGCCCACCTGATGGGAATAGGGAATCCAGTTGGCGTCAACGGCCGCGCGCGAGGCGCCGACGCCGGCGCCGATCACTTCGGCCAGTTCGCGCAAGAGCGCGAAGTTCTCGGGCTTCTGCAACCCGCGTCCGCCGGCCACAATGACGTCGGCTTCCGCCAAATTCATGGTGCTTTCACGTTCCGGAACGAAACGCAAACGTTTGGATCGCGCGGCCAGAAATTGCTCGGCGATTTCTTCGGCGACAATTTGGCCGGCGCGTCCGGGATCGGACTCGGCTTCCTTCATGACCTTGTGGCGAACAGTGGCCATTTGCGGGCGGGCGTCGGGAGAAACAATGGTGGCCATGATGTTGCCGCCAAACGCCGGACGGGTCTGCAATAGATTCTTTGTCTCGGGGTCGATGGCCAGGGCGGTGCAATCGGCGGTCAAACCCACCCGCAGGGCCACGGCCACGCGCGAGACCAGGCTGCGTCCGACGGTGGTCGCGCCGCACAGCAAAATGTTGGGACGGTGCCGCCGGACCAGCTCGGTCAGCGTGGCGGCGTAGGGTTCGTCGCGGAAATACTCCAGTTCCGGACGGTCCACGACATAGACCCGGTCCGCGCCGCGTGTGACCAGATCGGCGGCGGCCTCCTGGACGTTCGATCCCAGCAGAACGGCGCACAAGTTCATGCCCAGTTCGTCGGCCAGTTTGCGGCCTTCGCCCAGCAACTCGTAGGCGATGGACTGAATGCGGCCCTGATCCTGCTCGGCAAAGACCCAGACGTCGCGATAGCCGCTCAGATCGCCGACGGGACCGGTCTCTTTGTCGAGTTCGATGGCGTCGAACTTGCAGGCGTCCACGCAGGCCCCGCACAAGGTGCATTTCTCGAGGTCGACAACCGCCAGCCGATTCTCGACCGACATGGCGTCGAACGGACAGGCTTTGACGCACAGTTTGCAGCCCACGCATTTTTCATCCAGAATTCTAATTGACGGTTCAGACATTATGACGCCACCCCCAAAAGTACATCTTTGATTTTTTCCGCCAGCGCGGCCGCCACCTCATGCGGTTCCCCTTGCAGCATCTCGCCTCCCGAACGGGGTTGCGGCGAGAAAATGCGCACGACTTTGGTCGGCGAGCCTTTAAGGCCCAGGCAGGTTTGCTCGGCCTCGATATCCGAGGCCGTCCATTTGACGATTTCCGCCTTGCGGGCCGCCATCTTCCCCTTGAGCGAAGGCAGGCGCGGCTCGTTGATCTCCTTGACCACCGTCAAGACGCAGGGGATCGGACATTCGATCGACTCGAAGCCGTTTTCGAGCAGCCGTTCGGCTACGATTTTGTCTTGAGCGATCTCCTCGATCTTGCGAACGTAGGTGATTTGCGGCAGATCCAGATGGGTGGCGATACCCGGTCCGACCTGGGCCGTGTCCCCGTCCGAAGCCTGTTTGCCGCAGAGAACGATGGCGTAGTCGCCTATTTTGCGCAGGGCGGCGGCCAGGGTGTAACTGGTGGCCCAGGTGTCGCTGCCGGCAAAGGCGCGGTCGGAAACCAGGATGCCGTGATCGACGCCCATGGCAATGGCTTCGCGCAAGGCGGATTCGGCTTGCGGGGGACCCATGGTCAGGGCGGTGACCCGTCCGCCGGTTTTTTCCTTGAGTCGCAGCGCTTCCTCGATGGCGTACATGTCGAACGGATTGACAATGGATGCGACCCCCTCGCGAACGAGAGTGTTCGTCTCCGGGTCGATCTTGACGTCGGTCGTGTCGGGCACCTGCTTGATGCAAACCACAAAATGCATGCTCGTACGTCCTCCTAATGGCTTTGCCAACCCTCTCCTCGGCCCTCTCCCAAGGGGAGAGGGTGGACGGTTGGCAGGCAATAAACCGTTGTTCTGTTTCTTGTGGCAACACCGCCGCAATGAATGCGCCGGCGATTCCTTTGCCCCTCTTCTCGGAGGGCTACACTACGACGTTGTCGATCAGGCGGACCTGGCCTAGTTTGGCGGCCACCGCCACCAGTACGCCGCGCCGGACCACGGAGCAAGGCTGCAGGGTGCGCCGGTCGACAATACCGATGTACTCCACTGCGACGGCGCCGTCGTCTCCCTCGATGACGGCTCTCATTTTCTTTTCGACAGCGCCGGACGCGCAGGGCCGCGCGCGGCCCAGGCTGCTCGCCATCTGCAAAGCCCGCCAGAGTCGCGGCGCCAGCGCCCTCTCCCGGACAGACAGACCTGCGTTACGCGAACTCAAGGCCAGTCCGTCGGCTTCCCGTACGGTGGGAGCCACCACCAGGCGGACCGGGCAGTTGAGGTCGCGTATCATGCGCCGCACCACGGCCGCCTGCTGCACGTCTTTCTGTCCGAAAACCGCAATATGCGGTTCTACAATATGAAACAGTTTGAGGACGATTGTGGCTACTCCCCGAAAATGGCCCGGTCGCGACGGTCCGCATAACGAGCGGCTCATATTTTCCTCAACAACATAAGTGCTGTGATCGGGCGCGTACATCGATCGTTCCGTCGGCGTGAACACCGCCGCCACGCCTCTTTTGCGGCAGGCGGCCAGGTCCTGCGCCAAATTGCGCGGATACCGGGCGAAATCCTCCTTGGGTCCGAACTGGAGCCCGTTCACAAAGATACTGACCACTACGCGGTCGGCCATTGCGCCGGCCTTGCGCATGAGCGAAAAATGGCCTTCGTGCAAGGCGCCCATGGTGGGAACCAGCGCCACCGTCAGATTGCGGGCCCGCCATTCCTGCGCCAGGGCGCGCATACTGCGAATCGATGCCAGTTGGTTCACGACGCTATTTCCATCCGACTTCTGACGGTCTCCACCAGAACCGATGCCGATACCGGTTTGGCCAGCATGCGGTGGCGACTGTCCTCCTGCATAGCGGAGCGTACCCAGTCGGGCGGCGCGTATCCCGTACAAAAGACCACGGCAGGCATGTCCCAATCTTTTTCCGCGCAAAGTTCTTTGATTCGCGCGAAAGCCCGTCGTCCGTCCATGACCGGCATGTGGAGATCCATCATCAGGGTATGATGATGACCTTTCTCGAATTTTTCGACGGCTTCCAGCCCGTTCGCGGCCGTTTCGATCTTCGCCTGCGGCATGGCGGAAGACAGAACAGAGCGGAACAGACGAACAATCATGGCTTCATCGTCCACAATCAGCAGGGCGTCTTTTGCGCAAGGAACGGACATGATCGTGTTACTCCTCGAGAGAAATGCTCTCCGGCGCCAGAACCGGCGCTCTCAGTCCCTGCACCCAGTATTCATGGCCGGTAATCATTACTTCGCGTCCCAGTAACGTTTCCAGATTTTTGCCGCCGTCGGTCAGGTAGCACACGGTAACCGCACGCCCTTTGCCGTCGGTTCCAATCAGGCGATATTCTCCCGGGCCGCGCCGCAGAACAAATCCGGCCCGCCGCAATCGTCCGGTCCGCGTAACCTTATCGCCTTGATCCCTGTGCGGCTCGGGCGGGAATCCTCCGGCGACAATGATCTCCTGTCCGGCATCCTTGCGGCGGGTTTCCGTCTCGCTTTGCGGCGGCCTTTCATCATCCGCCGGTAGCGGCGGCTTGCGAATCGGCAAGGGCGCCAAGGCTACAGACTCGTCGACTTTTACAGAGGAAGTCCCGTCTTCCGTCGTTGTCTCCGTGGCCGTATTCGTTATTTCCTGTGCAGTCGTTTCGTTTGCTTCGCGCCCATTCACGTCCGACAGCGGCGTCTCGGGTTTGACCGCCGCGCCAGGAATCTGCGCGTACGCGGCGCTCACCCACACATAACAACCGGTCGGCGGTTCGATTTCGAGCCAGTCCCGCACCGCCTTGCGCACGGCGACTCGTTGCTCTCGCTTGACCGTGGACAGAACGCTGTAGTTGATCCCGGGTCCGGCCCGCACCTGCAGGTTCGCGACCCGCACCCGCCCGTTCTCGACCAGCTTGGCGAAAACCCACACGCCAACCGTAGCGGGCGGCTCGACTTGGATCCATCCATCGCTTTTTTGCGGGCCGGCGTTGAGGCGCCGACCTCGGGAAACCTGTCCGACCACCTCGGATTTCAGACTGGGCCTCGCCCGTAAATTGACGTTGTCGCCCGTTATTTCGACCGTCTGCGCCCCAACCGACCCGGTCAGCGTTCCCAGGCACAGCGCCAGCGCTCGCCAGGCCGCGCCGCCGTTCCGCTTCGTTCGGGCGCTCCGTTTCATCCTATTCCGGCTTGGTTTTGGGCAGGCCGAGTCCGCGGTCCCCTTCCTTCCACTTGCCGCGGGTTTGAAGCAGGTCGACCCGTTCAAAGCGTTTGAGAACATTGCGTTTGACCAGAATCTTACTGGCGGACTTGAAACTGCGATGTTGCGACACGACACACTCCTTGGTTTGCGGTCTATCCATAAAAGCACGGATGATTAACAATTCAGAACCAATAGTCAACATGAATTTGATGCTTTTTTCGCCATGATCCGGCGAATGGCGGCGGCCATTCCGTTGACAAAGGCTTGCTGCCCGAATTTTTCGGCATGCGTCCGCAGGGCCTCGGCCCGCCATGACCGCCCGGCGCAACGGGTCACGGCGGCGAGAAGGTCGTCTGTGTTTTGCCGATCGAAGAATTCGCCGGTCACCCCCTCCACGATCGTTTCGGTGGCGCCGCCTTTGCGGTACGCCACTACCGGACAGCCGCAGGCCTGCGCCTCCAGCGGCACGATGCCGAAATCCTCTTCGCCGGGAAACACCAGCAGACGGGCGCGTCGATAGCGGTCGCGCACGGCGTCGTCCGAGAGCCAGCCCGCAAATTCGATGTTGGGGCCGGCCAGCCTTTCCAGATGCGCCCGTTCGCTGCCCGTGCCGACAACCGTCAGCGGATGCCCCGATTTGGTGTAGGCTCGCACCGCCAGATCCACTCGCTTGTAGGGGACCAGCGCGGACACCACCAGGTCGAAAGAGCCGCGCGGCGCGGCGCCGGGCGCGCAGGCGTTCGTGTCGACCGGCGGATAGACCACGGCGGCCTCTCGTCCGTAAAAGCGTCGAATGCGTTCCTGTACGTGCCGACTGATTCCCACGAATTCGTCCACCTGGCGCGAGGTCTTGCGGTCCCAGCGACGCAAGGCGGGCAACAGGGCCTTGCCCGCCAGGGCGCGTAGCGGTTTCCCCCCGAAATATTCGGCGTAAAACGTCCAGGCGTAGCGCATGGGCGTAAAACAGTAGCAGAGGTGACGTGTGCCGGGACGCGTGCGAATGCCCTTGGCGACACAGTGACTGGAGCTGATCAGCAAGTCGCAGTCGCCAGTACGCAGACTGCGGATCGCGAGCGGAAAGAGCGGCAGCAGTTTGCGGTAGTGGCGCGTGGCGCCCGGGATGCGACCCAGCCACGACGGGATGATCGTGTGGGAACGGATCAGCGCGCTTACGGCGCCCGGCTCGTACACCAGCGTGTAGATCGGCGCGCGGGGAAAGGCGCGACACAGAATTTCCAGAACGCGTTCCCCGCCGCGCATGCCGGTCAGCCAGTCGTGACACAGCGCGACCTTCAGATTTTTCCATTCCGCCGGGAACCGCAGATCCGTCGGATTCGCCGTGATTGCTTCAGTCATTGCGCAAGCTCCCGCCCACTCGTTCGTATACCGCAAAATTCGTTTGGATTTGCCGAAAGTAGCGCAAGCTTCCAGCTTGTGTATTGAGAAAACAGGCCGGCGGCCTGTTCCGAACTACAAATCCAACCGAGTTTTGCGGCCATAGACTTCTTCGTATACCCGCAAGGTTTCCCGCGCCGTTTTATTCCAATGGAAGCGGGCGGCTTGTTCGAGGCCTCTGCCGATCAGGTCGTGGGCCACTGCCGGTCGGGTCAGAACGCGCTCGATAGCGGCGGCAAACGCTTCGTGATCGTCGGGATCGACCAGCAAGGCGGCCTCGCCCGCGACTTCCGGCAGCGAGGAGCGTTGACTGCATACTACGGGCAGGCCGCAGGCCATGGCCTCGAGCACCTGCAGGCCGAAGCCCTCGTAGAACGAAGGGTGCGCCAGAACGTCGGCCTGCGCATAAGCGTCCACCAGTTGTTCCGGCGTCAGGTAGCCGGTACGCAGGATGTCGCGTTCCACGTCGAGTTCGGCGGCCCGCCGCGCGGATTCCGGATAGCGCGGATCGTCCGCGCCGGCAATGACCAGGCGTAGCGGCCCGCGTATTCTTCGGCGAACTTTCGCGAAAATCTCAATCAAACCGCAGAGGTTCTTGTACGGATCCTGACGGCCCACATAGAGAATAGTCTTTGCGGGAGACCTCTCGACACTGCGCGGCCGGAACTGTTCCGATACGCCGTTGTACACGACGCGAATCTTTTCGCGCCGCCTTGCGGGAACCCTTAAGTAGTGTTCAATATCGCGCTTCGAGGACTGGCTGACGGTCAGGACGGCGTCGGCGCGTCGGGCGACTTGTCGCATCAGCAGGCGATACAGCGGGAACAGTCTCGACTTCATGGATTGCGGCGCATGGTGCGGGAAGGCGAGGGGAATGACATCGTGAATCGTCGTCACGCACCGGACATGCCGGGCGCCGCAGACGGCGGGGAAAAGCGGCATCATGTAGTTGGGCGCATGATACAGGTCGATGCGTTCGCGCTTGAGCAGGCGCGGCAGCGCCCACTGATTGCGCGGCGCAAACAGGCCGTAGGGAACCAGGCAGGCTCGGAAGCGGGGCGACCGGGCCAGGGACGGCGCGGCAAAGGTGCGTTCAAGCAGGGCCGAATCGCGAAAGACGGCCAGATAGTCGTTGCGCTCGTCCAGGGCGGCCAGATTTTCCAGCAACTGAACCGTATAGGCGCCGATCCCCGAGATTTGCGGGAAAATCCAGCGCGCGTCCACTGCGATTCTCATGCGAAAACCCTTCGGAAAACATCCCAGGTCTCGCGGGCGGTGTTGCGCCATTTAAAGCGACTCGCCCACTCTGGGCCGGTCTGCGTCAACTGGCGTCGGAAGTCCGTGTCGGTCATGACCCGTCGCAGAGCCGCGCCCCAGGCGTCGCAGTCGAATTCGTCCAGCAGGACGGCGCCGGGTCCCAGCACCTCGGGCAGCGAACCGCGTGCCGACGAAATCACGGGGGCGCCGCAGGCCATGGCTTCCAGGGGCGGAAAACCGAATCCTTCGTAGAAGGACGGCAGCAGAAACGCTTCGGTCCCCGCATACAGGGCCGGCAGATGAATGTTGCCGACATAGCGCAGATATAAAATGTCCTTGGCCCGCGACGATTGCCGCATGGCGTCAATGATCGGTTCGTATTTCCAGCCGGGCATGCCGGCTACCACGAGTTTGCCGTCAAAATCGGCGAGGCTCTCGAAGAACTTAATGAGAAACGGTATGTTTTTTCGCGGTTCGATGGTGCCCACGGACAGCAGATAGGGCCGGTCAATACTGAAATGCGCCAGCGCCGACGCGATTTTCCCGGCGTCGGGTCGCTTGAAATGCTCGCTGATGCCATGATACACCGGGTATATGCGGGCCGGATGCACCTTCAGGATTTCCGAAATCTCCTGCGCGCTGAAGCGGGAAACCGTGATGATGGCATCGGCCTGCTCGACCGTGCGGGGCAGACGGGCTTCCAAGTAGCGGCGGTTGCGGTCCTCCGCGAATTCCGGGAAACGGACGTAGCTCATGTCGTGGATCGTGACGGCGGTTTTGCCTTTGCGGACCGGCGGCAGCACGAAATTCGGGAAAAAAAACAGGTCCGCCGCCCCGGCCCAGAAGTCGAAGGAGGGCCATCCGAAGGTGTTCCAGGCTTTTTGCGCCACGCGGCCCGGACACCAGCCCACCCGGCGAACGCGGGCGCGCGGCGCCTCGACCGGCTCGGACTCGGCGCGGAAATCGAAGTGGAAAAGCGTCAGTTCGTCCGCCTCCGCAAACTCACCCATGCTTTCCGCCAGCATGCGGGCGTAACGGCCGACACCCGCCGTTTGCGCAACGGCGGATTGAATGTCCATACATACCTTCATGGTGGAATCAGTAAACGTTTCGCGGTCAAAGAGAAAGAAAAAAAGCAAAAAGCTTGATCTTGGCGCTTAATTCTTCTATATCTGACTGATACAAAAAAGGGGGGCGTTATGGCCAACATCGTGTTTCACTGTCCGCAATGCCAACAGAAAATCAAAGCGCCCGGGGAGATGCGGGGCGAGGAAGGGGAATGTCCCCATTGTCACGCGCCGATGCGCATCCCCGATCCGGTCGCGACTCCGGGCACGGAACCGGAAACGCCGGCGGACGATTTCTGGCAGGAGTCCGTCGCGCCACCGCAAAAAGCGAAAACACCGCATGCTCCTCCCAAAAAGTCGATTGTCGTGTCCCGTAAAACGCACCTCGGTTCGCCCTCCGCCAAGCCTAGTTCCCCTCCGCGCGCCGCCGAACCGGCGACCGCCGCGGAGCCGGCGTCTACGCCCCCTGCCGCCCAGCCGGAGCCGCCGCCCGCGCCGCCGCGACCGGAACCCGCGAGCCCGCCTGTTTCCTCTGCCCGACCGACTCCGCGCCGCGAGAGCGTTGCGTTTCCGCCCGATCCACTGGAGGACGCCGCGCAAAAGCCGCAGGCGCTTTGCCTCGTGCCGGCGCTGCTTTCTCTCCTCCCGGGGCTGGGCCAAGCCTACAACCTGAACATCAAAAAAGCCGTCTTTTTCTTCCTTCTCTTTGTTTCCGGCCTGATTCTCGTCACGTTCGACCTTGCCTACGGTCCTGCCGTCGTGCTGGCCGCTCTCTTTCTCTCCGCCTGTGACGCCTACGGTACGGCCCGCGGACGCGGATTCCCGCTTTCGGTCGGTTCCGGCATCGCCTGGCTGGTCAGGGTGTTTTTCGGTTTATGCGGCCTGTGGCTGTGGATGGCGGGCATCGCCGTGATTCTCGACGCGATCGGCGCCTGGACTCTGTCGCAGCCGTCCATGCCGGCCTTGGCAAGATCGTCCGACGCCTGGGCCAACATTAAGCCGGCCATCGTTTTGTCGATCGCCGTCGGGGCCTGCGCACTGCTCTTCTTTTTGCAGGGGTTCGGCCGTAAACTGGTGTGGGCACGGCATAGTTCGACGCATTTTCTGCGCCCGCTACGCATGGCGTTGACCGCTGCGGCTTGTCTGGGCCTTTGGAGCGTTGTCAGTCAGTGGCTCGGGCCCGAGGCGGCCGCCAAGACCGGTGGCGCTCTCTTCGCTTTACCGCTTACTTTAGGGCGTCACTTGCTGGCGCTGCCGCAGACGATGGGCAGCCTGCTGGGTCGGGCCTGGCCCGCCTGGGAGCCGGGCTTCTATACGTCCGCCATTCGTGCCCTGAACGCATTCGGCGTGGCGGTGGTCGCTTCTTTCGGGCGATATCCCGGCTTGTATCGCCTGGGCTTCTTCTGCGGACTCATAGGCGCCATTCCTCTGTATCTGCTGGCCGCCGTCCGCATTTCACGCCGTCTGCCCGGCTACGAAGACTGGCTGTCCGCCTGGACCGAGCTGGCTCGGGAACGAACCGAGAGTCTGGGCGCCGAATGGCGACAATTTCGGGAAGAGCGCATCCTGGCCTGGCAGGCCCGTCAGCAGCGCATGGAAACGGCGCACCGTCAGATGGAACGCATGAACGACGAAAGCCGCCGCCGTTTGGCTCGCCTGGAAGCCCTCTCGCTGGCTATGGCGCAACACTGGGGGTTGACGGCGCCGGATGAGCCGCCCGAGTCGACCGAACCCGTCGCCGCGTCGGAGCCGCTTGCGAAGGCGCCGCTCTTTTCGTCCGCCGTTGCCGAGAACGTCAAGTCGCGCGCATCCGCCGCCCGCGTTCTATTGAGGAGCGGCGCGGCCGCCGCGCTGGATCAGGGCCGCAAATACGGACGGATCGGTCTGTCGCAGTTCGTCGCGCTCAAGAACAAAATTCGGCTCGCCCTGGGCGCGGCCCGCGAAAAACGGGCCGTCGCGCGTCAGGCGGCCGCTGCGGCCAAGGCCGTTGCGGCACGGGAAAAAGCCGGGCAACCTTCGCCGTCGCCATCGTCGCCATCGTCGCCGGCGGTCGCCTCGGCGACGACGCCCAAGGCTACCCCCGCACCTTTCAAGGCCGTGCCCAAAAAGGAGCCCGTGCCTTCCGCTCCGGCGTCCTCCAAAAACGAAGCGGCTCAGCCGACGGCAGCCGCTGCGCCGCTCCGCATGACTCCAGCCAAACCCGAGCCGGTTTCAGCTCCGGCGTTCAAGCCTGTTGAAACCGGCCCACGACCTGCGGGTCCGGTTAAGCTGGAGCCGTCGCCGGAAGCGCCCAAGCCGCATGCCGCCAACGAGCCGATCAAGTTGACGCCCAAGGATGAGCCTCCCAAGTCGGCGCCTGCTGCGCCTCCCGTTAAACTGACGCCGTCGCCGGAAGCGCCCAAGCCGCATGCCGCCAACGCGCCGATCAAGTTGATCCCAAAGGGATGACGGGGGTTCCTCACTGCCGTGCAAACGCCCCTATACCGTGCGCTATAAGGAGAATAATGACGAGTCTTTCCAAGGAATACGGTTCTGCCACAGTCGCGTGGAATGGCGACACGCTGACGGCTTCGACAGGTCTAGTGGAACGCGTCTGGCGGCGTACAATGCCGGGGTTGTCGACGATCCTTCTGCGCCATCGGGAGAATCCGGCGGAATGGATCGACTTTTCGCCGGACAACGGCGCGTGCGACTGGCGCGTCTTTCACCTGATGGACATGGCGCCTGCCGGCGAGTTGCGCGGTGTCGATATCCGGATCGTGGAGCGGCCGTCTTTTACCTCGCCGCATATCGAGGTTCGCGCGGAGTTTGTCTATGCCGCCGCGGAGTTTGCCGCCGCCTACACGATACGCGTCTATCCGAATGCGCCCGGGCTCTGGACCCAGTTGGCGCTTCAGGGCCTCCGGTCTTTCGAAGGCGACGAAATTCCGTCCTACATCGGCGGATCGTACGCCGAAAAAATAGGAACGGATATCGAGAGTTGCATACGCACGGCGGTCGGGTATTACAACGATTGCCAGCATCGGAATCGCGACGAGACGGCGATCCTGAGAGAGACGCGCCAGTCGGGACCGGCCACCGAGGGGCGTCGCGAGGTCTACGACTGGGCTAATCTCTTGTGTCTTGATCGCAAGGGCTCCGGACTGGCGTTGGTGAAGGAATCCCATAAATGCGTCAACCAGTCGGGCGTGGACACCGGCGAATTCGTGCTCGATGCCGACGGCGTCCGCGTTACCGGACTGGGGTTGACGCCGCATTCGTATGAGAAAAGGATGCTGTGGCTGCAGCCGGATCGCTTCCGGCCGGCGTGGGCCAATTGGTGCGTACTGTACCATGGCGGGTCGGAACAGCGTCAACTGGCCGTCAAGCGTTTCGACCGTTTGCGCTTCCTGCCTCGCCCGGAAGCGGATCTGCGTATTCGCGCCAACACTTGGGGTAGTCGCCCGGCCGGCGCTCCGGCGCGCGCGGCGGCCGTCGCCACGAACGTGCGACGGGAGTTGGAAAGTTGCGCCGATCTTGGGATCGACATTCTGGCCATTGACGACGGATGGCAATGCGATCCGCAGGGCCTTTCCGTCACGGGCGATCACGGTTGGCGCCCCCACCCGGCCCGTTTTCCCGGAGGGTGGCGGGAAGTGGCGGAGTTGGCCGCGCGCCTGGGGATCGAGTTGGGTCTTTGGATTCCAGGCTCGGCGTCTGCGGAAGACATGATCCGCAACCTTGACGAAGGCGGTTTCACGATGTTCAAGATTGATTTCACGAATCTGCCGACGCCGGATTCCGTCGAAGATCTGATGGAGAAGGTCCGACAGCTCGCCGAGCACGACGACCGACAGGTCAGGCTCAGTTGGGATGTTACGGAAAATGCGCCCCGTCTGGGTTACTTCTTCGGTCGGCAGTACGGCAATCTTTACCCGGCCAACCGCAAGGCCAAGGAGCCGCGCATTTTTCATGTGGCCTACATTCCACGCCTCGTTCTTCGGGACGCCTGGCATCTGGCCCGCTACGTGAATCTCGGCCAGATAGAAATCAGCATACAAAACGTGGATTGTGTCGATCCGCTCCGCAGCAATGCGGCCGAGTACGGCCACGCCTATTGTACGGCGCTGGCTTTGATGGGACTGCCCGTCTTTTTTCAGGAAACGCACTTCTACTCGGCGGGCGCTCGCGATCGGATTCGACCGTTGCTGGCTCTGCAGCGCACGCAACGGGATCTGCTTGGCAGAGGGTTCGTGTTCCCGATCGGCGACGAACCGTGCGACGCGACATGGTGCGGGTTCCAGTGTCACGATCCGGAAAGAAAGGAAGGGTTGTTGACCGTGTTCCGCGAGCTTCATGCGCCTGAAGACGAGAAGGAACTGCGCCTGCATTTCATGGGAGACCGGACGCATCTGGAGATCGAAGAGCCGCTGACGGGCGGAATTTGGACGGAACGAGTCGGCAACGGAGCAATGTCGGTCCGCATTCCCGATGCGCCGGGATTTCGTATCCTCCGCTATCGCACAACAAGTCCGGATTCCGACACGTGAGGTTCTCGCAAAACGTACGCCCTGCCAATGCGGTAAAACGTTTCGCTTGTGTACCGACGGGCATGGCAAGAACGTCGGTTTGCCTATTCGGTCACATATTTGACGGTCATTTCAACGGGTTCGGCTTCGGTTTGGCGCCGTATTTTCAAAACGATTTCCGCACCCGCGATCATCATGGGTTGCCAGCGCTGCATAATGGCATACTGCAGAACAGCGGGGCCGGTCAGCGGCTGTTCGCCGATGCCCGCGATGACATCGCCGGCCTTGAGGCCGGCTTTCTCGGCGGCCGATCCGGTTTTGACGGATTCGATTTTGATCGCCGCGTCTTTGCTGTCGGGTTTCGCGATGACAAAACCGAAATCGGCCGGCCGCCGTTCGGATAGAAGGTGCTGCAGCGTCTTCTTCCTGCCGTCGCGCAGAATCTCCATCTGAAGGGTTGTGCCGGCGGGCAACATGTTGAGAATGCCTACGAAACGGACGGGATTCCAGACATCCATGCCCTGGGCGCGCACAATCAGATCCCCCTCTTGCAGGCCGGAGCGCGCGGCGTCGCTGTCGGGCGCGACGGAACTCACCAGCGCACCGGTGTCGGGCGCTTTCTCGGCTTCCGTGACCAGTTTCAGCCCCAGAAAACGGCCGCGATAAACATCCATGCGCTCGGGGTCGCGCAAGTGCGGAAACCATACTCTAATCTGATTGACCGGGATGGCGTAGCCGATGCCGCTGTTCGAGCGCAGGCCCAGCCGGGTTTCCACCAGTCCGTTCATGCCGATCAGTTCGCCCCGCATATTAATCAACGGACCGCCCGAATTGCCCGGGTTGATGGCGGCATCCATCACAATGGCGTTGTTGTAGATGCCGCCGCCCTTGAACTGATTCAGGCCGGAAATGACGCCGCTCGTGATCGTGGGCGTCTGGTCGAGGACGCCCAGCGCGGCCGGATTGCCGACCGCCAGACACAAGTCGCCCACTTGCAGGCGGTCCGAGTCGCCCGGTTTCAGAAAGGGCAAGGGTTGCGTGTCGGAAATTTTCAGCAGCGCTATGTCGCCTTGCGCATGGCGACCCACCACGCGGGCCTTGTAGGACTTCCCGGTGCCCAGGCGCACGTCCAGTTCGGTGGCGTCGCCTACGACATGCTGATTTGTAATGATGTAGCCGTCGGCCGAGATTACCGCGCCGCTGCCGTTGTTGGCGCCGTGCGCAATGAAAACGAAGGCCGGCGAGACATGGCGAATCACTCGCGCCATACGTTCCTCCACGTTTTCGGCGGCCCCGGTCGGCCAGGTCATGGCCGCGATCAGGAATGCGGCGACCGGCCCGTAGGGGCGGCGCTGTCGGCGCACGGTTTCGCGGCGTGCCCCGGAGACGATGGTCCGCGTTCGATAGTGTATTCTCATTCCGTATGGCATGGTCTTCTTCACGGTCGTTCCTCCAGAACAACTTCCACTTCCAGGGCTTGAGCTTTGTCGCCCCGGCGTATGCTGATCGCCATCTTGTCGCCCGTTTCCCGCTCGTCAATAATGGTCATCAGATCTTTCCACGAAAGAACGGGGTCGCCGTCGACCGACACAATGCGGTCTCCGACTCGCATCCCCGCCTTGGCGGCGGGCGAACCTTTGGCGACGGCGCCGATAATGACTCGTTCGGTCAATGCTCCGGTGACCTTTGGGCTGATGCCTACATACGTCCCCGCAATGCGGGTAATGTTTTCGCCTTTGAGCAGAGTCGGCAGGGATTCGGCGATTCTGGGCAGGGGCGCCCCCATGCTGAGTCCCCCGTTGGGGGCGATCGGCCAGCGCTGGAGATCCACGCCCGACAGGATACGTCCCATGATCGGACCCGGATTCATCGGCGCGGTGGCCAGGCCGACAATGCGGCCCTGCGCATTGACGACCGGTCCGCCGGAATTGCCGTAGTTGATCATGGCGTCGTACTGGAAGCTGCGGCCCCGACTGCGCTGCGCGGCGCTGACAATGCCGCAATTCAGCGTATAGGGGATGTCGCCTTCCACGACTCCGATCACGGCGATGTTCTCGCCCAGTCGCGGTTCGGCCAGCAGGTCCGACAGGGAGACGTGGGGAATGACGGACGAGTCGTCCTTGCTGCGCCGAATACGCAGCAGCGCCAGTCCCAGCGTACGATCCTGGGCCCGCAAATCCGCCGGCCAGCGGCGCCCGTCGGCCAGCGTCACTTCATATTTTTCGACGCGGTTGCGTTGTTGGCGCATATTCTTCGGCGGCTTTAGCAGATCGCGCAGGGAACCGGTAAAGGCGTGTTTCGGAACCCGACCTTTCCCGTCGGTTAGGACCGGGTCGGCCATGATATTGAAATGGCTGGTCAGCACGTCGCCGTGCGGTGAAACAACGATGCCGGTGACGGGCGCGCCGGGACGCCGAAGTTGCGCGTTGGCGGCCAGAAGCCGCTCGGCCTGGCTAATCTCGTTGAGCAGGCGGCGGCTGGCCATATCCTCGATTTTGGCCAGCCGCGGGTCGTTTCTCAGGTAGTGCGGCAAATACACCTGCGGAATCGATTCCGGCGGGAAGCGACGTTTGATCTCAATGGACACCATGCTTTTCCGCAGTTCCCGGGCCGCGCGCAGCAGCGCGTTGCCCTCCGCCAGATCTTCGGCGGGCGGTTTTACGATCGCCTGCCGCGAGAGTCGCACCTTGCCGGAACGCAAGGTTTCCAGGCCGGCCTCGATCAGAACCAGCGGCACCGCCACGCCCTGCCAGCGCAGATCGGAAAAACTGAGCGAGATGACGCCCGTCAATCGTCCGTGCGCATCCAGCAGCGGTCCTCCGTCCTGCCCGGGATTGATGGCGGCGTCGGTCTCGATCGCCAGTCCCTCGTACGTGCTCTGCGAGTCGGCGCTCTTGACCGGATACAGTCCGCTCACCCATCCGGCGCTGAACGAGGCGTGCTCGCCGAGTCGAATCATGTTGAAGGCGTTGCCGAAGGTATAGGCGCGTTCGCCGACCTGCGGCAGGGCTTGCGCCACCGGCAAAGGCGTCAGATCGTCGGCCTCGACTTTCAGCAGGACGGCTTCGATCTTCTCGTTGATTTCCACGATGGTCGCCTGGCGGCGCCGGCGGTTGGTGAAGTAGATTTCGATTTCGCGGGCGCCGCGGGGGACCACGGTGGACGAGGTCAGGATGTATCCGTCCCGGCTAATGACCGCGCCCGTGCCGAAATAGCGTTCCTGCGGATGCTCGTGACGACAGTAGATGCCCACCGTTCCGGCGTTGCCGCGCGCGGCGACGGCGTGGTTGATCTTCTCGCGATCGGCGAAGGACACGGCGGAACGGGCTTCCGCCCGGTTCGCGCCCGACAGTGCCGGGCTCAGCAGCCAGAGGGCCGCGAAAATCGGAAGAACACTGGCCGATCTCCTCCGTCCGGCAAGCGCGTGTCGCGCGATTCTGTCAGGTCTTGCACGTGTCGCAGTCATGAGGGTCCCTTGTGTTATAGGTTTCAATCCGTAGACGCCGGCCGGCGCTCCCGAAAAAAATCGCTTGCTTTGAGAGAAAGGTAGTGGCATTGACGTCATCAAATCAAGTCCATTGTTTCACATTCGGTTCCCGCTTGACAGATCCGACTGCGCCCGGTAGGCTCCTGCGCTGTTGGTTTTGAATAAACAGCTTTAACGAGTGGAGATCTATGAGCGGACACAGTAAATGGAAGACGATTCAGCACAAAAAGGGCGCGGCCGACGCCAAGCGCGGCAAAGTTTTCAGTAAACTCGCCAAGGAATTGGCCGTAGCCGCTCGCGAAGGCGGGAGCGATCCGGAAAAAAACGCCGGATTGCGGGCCATCATGCAGAAGGCCAAGGCGGCCAACATGCCTTCCGACAACATTGAGCGGGCCGTCAAGAAGGGGGCCGGCGAGCTGGAGGGCAGCCAGTACGATGAAATCGTGTACGAAGGATTCGCGGCGGGCGGCGTGGGCCTGGTCGTCATGTGTCTGACGGACAATAAAAACCGCTCCGGCTCGGAAGTGCGCCACATCTTCACCAAGCAGGGCTCCGGTTTCGCGGCGCAAGGCGCGGTTTCGCGCAACTTCGTGCGTAAGGGTCAGATATTCGTGGGCGAGGACGGCGGCGTGGACGAGGACACGCTGATGGGGATTGTGCTCGACGCAGGCGCCGAGGACATGCGCAAAGATGGCGACGAATTCGAAATTCTGACCGAGCCGGCCGCCTTTGGCGCCGTCATGGAAGCGCTGGAAAAGGCCGGCGTCAAAACCGAGAGCGGCGAAATTTCGCTGATTCCGCTGTCCACGGTTCCGATATCCGACAAGTCGACCGCCGCTTCGGTGCTCAAGTTCATCGGCGAGCTGGAAGATCACGACGACGTGCAGTCGGTCTACAGCAACATGGATATCGACGACGCCGTGCTCGAGGAACTGGGCGATGCCTGATCCCGTCGCGGACGGCGGGCGCGTTGCGGCCACGCGTGACGACAGCGCTGCGGTCCGCATACTGGGAATCGACACGTCGTTGCGTTCGACCGGGCTGGGGGTGGTGGCCGCGCAGAGCAGCCGTTTTTCGATGATCGACGGAGCGACCCTCAAGAACGCCGCCAATCTGCCGCTGACGGCCTGTTTGCTGCGTATTCGCAACGGTGTCGCGGATATGATTCGCCAGTCCCGCCCCCGGGCGGCCGCCATCGAGGGCGCTTTCTTTCAGAAAAACGCGCGCACCGCCATGATTCTCGGCCATGCGCGCGGCGTGGCGCTGGCGGCCTGCGCGGAAGCCGGTTTGCCAGTGTACGAATACGCGCCCCGCAAGGTCAAACTGGCCGTTGCCGGTTTTGGCGGGGCGGAGAAGGCCCAGGTTCGGAAGATGCTGGTCGCTTTGCTGGGCCTCGACCGCGAACCGCAGGAGGACGTGGGCGACGCGCTGGCGATCGCCCTTTGCCATCTGCACAACCGCAGCGGAATCGCCGCCTTGGCGCCGACCGCGCTCTAACCATAAAGGATGTGTTCTCATGTCTCAGGAATTCGTTCGCGTGACGCCTCTTAACGCCTGGCATCGTTCGCATGCCGCCAAAATGATGGATTTCGCCGGATGGGACATGCCGGTGCAGTACGAAAGCGGCATCATGCGCGAACACTTGGCCACGCGGCGCTACGCCGGACTCTTCGACGTGTCCCACATGGGGCGCTTCGTTTTTCGCGGCGAGGACGCTCTGCCGCTGCTGCAATGGAGCCTGTCCAACAATGCGGCGGCGCTGGAACCCTGGCAGGCTCAGTACACGCTGCTGCCGGATGAAAACGGCGGAGCGCTCGACGACGCCTACCTGTACCGCTTCGGCCACGACGAATACTGGCTGGTCGTCAATGCGGCCAATCGGGAAAAAGACTGGGATCATCTGCGGGAACAGGCCCGACAATTCCGGCAGGTCGAAATGGAAGACCGTACCGAAGCGACGGCCATGATCGCCTTGCAGGGACCCGGCGCCCGTACGCTGCTGGAGTTGCTGGTCGACGATGTCGCAACGCTGCCCGCGCCGTTTCGCAACGCCCTTTCATCCGCGACCATAGGCGGGATCCCGTTGCGCGTGGCGCGTACCGGCTACACGGGCGAGCCGATCGCCTTCGAACTGTTCGCGGCCGCGCAGGACGCCGAAGCGCTGTGGATGCGCTTGCACGATGCCGGCACCCCGCTGGGTCTGCTGCCGGTGGGCCTCGGCGCGCGCGACACGTTGCGGCTCGAAGCCGGACTGCCCCTGTACGGCCACGAGCTGGGCCGCGATCCTGAAGGTCGCGCGATTCCGGCCTACGCCTTCCCCCTCACATCTTTAGCCGTCAGTTTCGCGGAGTGCAAAGGGCCGTTTGTGGGCTGTCGGGCGTTGCGCGCGCAGTTCGAGGAAGTGCAGAAACTCAAGCAGGGCCATCCCGCCGATCCGGCCGTGCTCCCGCGCCGCATTCGGCCGCTGGCCATTCTCGATCGCGGCGTGGTGCGGCAGGGCGACGTAATTCGGCGCGCAGGCCGCCCGATCGGCGTCGCAACCAGCGGCACGACCGTGCCCTACTGGATCTTCGAGGGGGAAGGCGCCCGCGCCGCCATAGGCGACGGCCACGAGCGCCGATCTCTGGCCTTGGCGCTGTTGGACTCCGCTGTGGCGCCCGATGACGATGTCGAGGCTATGGTACGGGGCCGCGCCTTGCAGGCGCGGGTCGTGCGCTGGCACGGTCGGGCCGACGCCCCCCCCTGGTTCCGGCCCGTGCCGGCGGATCGGACGCCCATCCGCGACCGGGCGGCGGCCCAGGGGGCCGACCGGGCTAAAATGATCAATCTTTTGCGCAAAAGCGTCGAAAACCACGAATGGCGCCAGTCGCGCTGCGTCAACTTGATCGCCTCGGAGAACACGCCCTCCCCTCTGGTGCGCCTGCTGCAGATTTCCGATCCGGTTGGCCGCTATGCCGAACACCGCGAAGTCGCCGCCGTTCCGGGCAAGGAAGTGTACTACTATCAGGGCACCGACTTCATCGAATGGGTCGAGCAGCAGTTGGAAGCCGAGCTGGCTCTCTTTATGGGCTGTACGCAGGTCGAAACGCGGGCCATTAGCGGGCAAATGGCCAATACCGTGGTGTACAGCGCTCTCATGGATTTCAATAATCGCCTCGAGCGCCGCAGCGAACCGCAGCGCATCCGCCTGGCGCTCAACAATCATATCGGCAACGGCGGTCACCTCAGTGCGCAGCCGATGGGCGCCTTGCGCGACTACATTGCCAAAGATCCGGTCTCGGAGCGTTTTGCGGTGGTCAATTTGCCCGGCTGTCCCGACAACCCGTATCGTATCGATGTCGAGCGTACGGCGCGCATGCTCGACGAGATTCGCCCGGAACTCGTCATTCTGGGCAAGAGCATGACGCTGCACCCGGAGCCCGTAGCGGCCGTTCACGCCATGATTCGAGACCTGGATCCCCGCCCTTTGCTTATGGTCGATATGGCCCACGTTCTGGGCTTGATCGGACCCTGTTTTCAGTTCCCGTTCCAGGAGGGGGCCGACATTGTGACCGGGTCGACGCACAAAACCTTTTTCGGTTCGCAACGAGGCGCCATCGGTGCCGCCTTCGCCGAGGATTCCCCGCGTTACGACCTGTGGAAGGCCGTGCGGCGACGAGCCTTTCCGGGCATGACCAGCAACCATCACCTGGGCACCCTGCTGGCCCTGCTGGCCGCGACCATTGAAATGAACGCGTTCAAGGACGAGATGCAGCCCCAGGTGCTGGCCAATGCCAAGGCCCTGGCCGCCGCCCTGAAGGAGGCGGGGCTGGCGGTGGAAGGCGATCCGGCGGTCGGCTACACGGAAACGCATCAGGTCGTACTGAACGTCGGCTGGGGCCTGGGTTGCCGCGCCGCGCGTACGCTCGAACACAACAATATCATTGTCAACTATCAGGCCATCCCGAGCGACGAAGGTTTTACCGTCAGCTCCGGACTGCGCCTGGGCGTTGCCGAAATGACCCGTTTCGGCATGCGGGAAAAGGATTTTCGCGCTTTCGCGCCCCTCTTTGCCGACGCCTTGCACGGCAAACCCGGGGTGGCGGAGGAGGTAGCCCGTTTTCGCGAGCCGTTTCAGACCATGCGCTACTGCTTCGCGGACGCGCAAATCGACGAGTTCAAAGCGCGTCTGATGCAAAACTTATAAAAACGGGGCGAGCGACGGGATTTGAACCCGCGACCCTCAGAACCACAATCTGATGCTCTAACCAACTGAGCTACGCTCGCCATCGCGCCGAGAAACGCATGAAAGAATTGCAATGTAGCGGTTGCGGAAAAATAATCAACAACAATTTTCTTGAGAATGTGCTATTGGGGACGGCCCCTGACGGCCCGCGCGGCGCCCTTCCCGCGCCGGCCTGTTGATAACCTGTTGAAAACTGTTGAAAAGATTTGAAACAGTTTGTCCGGCAATTGGTTCGAGAGAAGGAAATCAGGGCCGTTCTGCGTCCGAGCCGATTTGCCGTTCGCGTAACCACCAGATAAGTCGTCGTTGTTACTCGTTGATGACAAGTGGATTGTAAATTGTGCGGTCCTGATAAGCGGCTTTCGCAGCCCGGCCGGTTACCTTTGTGCAAGCGTTTTGTATGCCGTTTATTTGCAGAGACCTATGATGACCGCGTACCGAAAGAAGCCTGTTACTATCTTGTACTGGTGGCGGAATTTGCGGCCATAGAAAATATCGCTTGATATGCAGCCTTTCATTTGCTACGAGTGAGAAATTCAAAAATTCGGGCGCGGGCGCAGTCCGCCTTGGGGGTTCGGCATGAGAAACGAAATTAAGTTCCTGTTGGCGACCGTTGTGGTGGTCGGCATTTTCGTCCTGGGCTGGCGTCTGTGGCCCGGAACGCAGGAGGCGGCGCCCGTGGTCGGGGACGAAGTCCCTGCCGTAGAGGTTCCGTTGCCGACAGAGCAGACGTTGCGCGACATGCTGAAAGCGGATGCGGATCGTGAAATTCTGGATTTGCGCATGGACGAAGAGACGGGCGAGGCTACGGTGCAGTTTCGTATACGAGACCGCGTGGGTACGGAAAGCACGGAGTACCGCTGGTATAAACGGAAGCCGAACGGATGGGAACGCATGCCGACCGTGGGCGTACCCAGCCCGAAGACCCGACGGCCGTGACGACCGCGTCCTTGCGGGCGGGAGAGCTGTATGACGGAACTGTTTGATTTGAACGGGAAAACCGCGTTGGTGACGGGCGGCAGCAAGGGACTGGGGCGCACTTTCAGCGAGACGCTGGCGGAGGCGGGTGCGGCGGTGGCGCTGTGCAGTCGCAACGAGACGGAAGCGCAGGAGGCCGCGCAGGCGATTGCCGGGAAAACCGGGCGGCCCTGCCTGGGCTTGGCCTGCGATGTGGCCGTCGCGGCGGATGTGCGCCGCGTCGTGCGCGCGGTGGAAGACGATTTGGGCGCCGTCGACATTCTCGTAGCCAATGCGGGCGTCAATATACGGGCCCCGGTCGAGGAACTGAGCGAGGACGAATGGGATCAGGTGCTCGACATCAACCTGAAGGGCGCTTTTCTGTGCGCGCAGGCGGTGCTGCCGGGCATGCGGCAGCGGCGCTGGGGACGCTTGGTTTTTCTGGCTTCCATTATGTCGTTCGCCTCGCTCCCGGCACGGGCGGCCTATGCTTCGTCGAAAGCCGCCTTGCTGGGGCTGACCCGTACGCTGGCTCTGGAGTCGGCCCGCGACGGGGTGTGCGTCAACGCGCTGTGTCCGGGCCCCTTCGTGACGCCCATGAATCAGACCTTAACGCAGGGCGAAGACAAAAAGCAGGCCATGCTGGCGAGAATGCCGATGGGCCGCTGGGGTCAACCGGACGAACTTAAAGGGCTAATTCTCTGTCTCTGTTCGAACGCGGCGAGCTACATGACCGGATCAGCCGTTGTGGCCGACGGCGGCTGGCTCGCGCAGTAGTACAGGGCACAGGAGGAAACAACATGAAACGATGCCTTTTCACAATCGGTGCGCTTGCGCTGCTGATGATGACGGAAGTCGGCTGTCGCAAGGCGGATATACGCACGGGTCTGATCGACGTGCCGCAAATGCGCGGGGAGCCCTGCGCGAATATCGTACGGCATGTGCTGTTTCGCCTGCCGGGCGTAGATCGCGAGAAGACGGAAGTCGACCTGGTTCGTCGTCGTGTGATTGTCGTGTACGACAGCATGATTCTCTCGCTGAAAAATCTTGAGCACGCTCTGGCCGACGTCGGATTGACCGCCAACAATGTGCCGGGCAACGAGGACGCCATGTCCAAATTGCCGGACGCCTGTCGTGCCGTTGCGGCGTCCGCCGCATCCGCGGACGCGGCGGACGAGTCTCGGCCTTCCGCCCCGCGTCTTCCCGATGAACCTGCTGATTGAACAGTTCCTGGACAGCATGATGCTGGAGCGCGGGTTGAGCGACAATACGCGCCTGGCCTATCGGCAGGACTTGACGTCTTTCTCCGCCTATCTCGAACGGCGCGGGATTCCCTCCTTTCACGCCGTGCGACGCGCGCACGTGCTGGACTATCTGACGGCCGAAAAGAAGCGCGGCCTGGCGGTCAACAGTCTGTCGCGTCGTCTGGTGGCGATCAAGGTTCTTTTCGCCTACCTGGTCGCGGAGCATGTGCTGGAGCGCAATGTGACGGAGGTGATGGATTCGCCCCGTCTGTGGAAGACGCTGCCGAACGTTCTTACGCTGAAGGAGGTCGACCGGCTGCTGGCGGCGCCGACAGGCGACGGTCGTCTGGCCTGTCGCGACCGGGCGATCATCGAGCTGATGTACGCCTGCGGCCTGCGGGTATCGGAAACGGCGGAGATGCAGGTCGACAACCTGCACTTCGACGCCGGCTATGTGCGCTGTTTCGGCAAAGGCGGCAAAGAGCGCATCGTTCCTTTCAATCGGCACGCGGCCGATCTGCTGAAAATCTATTTGGACGAGGCTCGCCCCGCGTTGGGCGGGGCGACGCGCGAAGGTGCGCTTTTTCTGACCTGCCGCAAACGGCCGTTCACCCGACAGGGCCTGTGGAAGCTGATTCGTCAGTACGCGCGTCAGGCGGGCATCGATAAACGGGTCTCTCCGCATACGTTGCGACATTCGTTTGCCAGTCATCTGCTGGCCAACGGGGCGCCGCTGCGCATTATTCAGGAATTGCTGGGGCATGCCGACATCGGCACCACCCAGGTGTACACGCACGTGGACGAAGGCCGCCTGAACGCCGTGCATCGGCAGTTCCATCCGCGGGCCTAACATACGGGGACGCATTATGATTTGGGGTCGCCATAAGAATCCGTATCGCGAACTGGAAAAGAAGATCGGCTATACGTTCGGCAAGCGCAGTCTGCTGGAAACCGCGCTGACGCACCGTTCCTATCGTTTCGAGAACGACGCGGTGGATCGGGACAACCAGCGGCTCGAATTTTTGGGGGACGCCGCGCTCTCGCTGGTGGCGGCGGACTACATGTACCGCAAAATGGACGACTTGGACGAGGGGGCCATGACCTCGTTTCGCAGCCAGATCACCAGCGGCAAGGCGCTGGCCAAAATCGCGCGCGATCTCGATCTGGGCGTTTTCGTGCGGATCGGCAAGGGCGAGGAGCGCACCGGCGGGCGCAGTCGCCATTCGACACTCGAGGACGCGCTGGAGTCCGTTGTGGGCGCGGCCTATCTCGACGGCGGAGTCAAGGCCGTGGAGAAAATCTTCAAGCGGGTCTTTGCGCCGATTGTCCGCAACATGAGCCTGGATGTCTGGGGCGGCAACCCCAAGGGCAAGCTACAGGAGTACGGGCAGCGCAAATACCGCAAAGGGCCGCAATACCGGATTGTCGAAAAGAGCGGTCCGCCCCATGCCGTGGTATTCAAGGTCGAGGTTCTGCTGGGCGATAAGGTTTGCGGGGTGGGACAGGGTCGCAATAAACGCTCGGCGGAAGTGCGCGCGGCCGAAAACGCTCTCAAAAAGGGACTGAAATGAAGGCGCGCTATCAGCATGAAACGGAAGACGGGGCCGTGCAATGCGACCTCTGTCCGCATGCCTGCCGCCTGCGCGAGGGTCAGGCGGGAATCTGCGGCGTGCGGGCCGTGCGCGACGGGGTTCTGGAGGCGCTCGGGTACGGCTATCTGTCCGCGATGCAAGTGGATCCGATGGAGAAGAAGCCGCTCTATCATTTTTATCCGGGAACCTCCGTTTTCAGCGTCGGCGGCTGGGGCTGCAATTTTTCCTGCGATTTCTGCCAGAACTGGTCCATCTCGCAACGGTGCGAGCGCAGCGGCTCTCCGCTCGCCCCCGCGGAGGTGGCGCAGGCGGCGCTGCGCTCCGGCGCGGTCGCGTTGGCCTATACCTATAACGAACCGCTGGTCGGCATCGAGTTTGCTCAGGACTGTTCGCGGGCGGCGCGCTCGCTCGGCCTGCTCAATGTGCTGGTGACCAACGGGTATGCGCAGAGTCCGGCGGCCGGCGACATCCTGAAGACGACCGACGCGCTCAATATCGACATCAAAAGCATGGACGAGGATTTTTATCGGCGTTTCTGTCGGGGCCGTCTGGCTCCGACCCTGGCCTTTGCGCAGCAAGCGGCGCGCTCCGCCTGCCATTTGGAAATTACCTGTCTGCTGATTCCGGGCCTGAACGACCGGCCGGAGAATCTGGCGCGCTTGGCCGACTGGGTGGCCGACGAGCTGGGGCCGGAGACGCCCCTGCATTTGAGCGGCTATCGTCCCGGCTACCGCATGCGGGTGGCGGCTACCGCCGACGCGGATCTGGAGCGCGCGGCCGCGCTGTGCCGCACGCGTTTGTCGTATGTCTATCTGGGCAATACCACGGCGGAGACGGGTCGCGACACCCTATGCGTCGGTTGCGGAGCCGTGCTGATTCAACGCCTTGGCTATGCGGTGGACATTACGGGGTTGCGCGACGGCGCCTGTGCCGCCTGCGGACGCGCGGCGCCGATTCGTATGCGCGGAAACGGGGGGGGGACGGCAGCATGAGGACCTTGGATTGCGATTTTTTCATTGTCGGCAGCGGCATCGCGGGCCTGATGTCGGCCATTCATCTGGCGCCGTACGGGCGGGTGTTGGTCGCAACCAAGAAGGATCGCGCGGATTCCAACACGAACTACGCCCAGGGCGGGGTGGCCTGCGTGATGGACGCCGCCGACAGCGTCGCGGAACATGTTCGGGACACGCTGCAGGCGGGCGCGGGCCTGTGCGACGAATCGGTCGTGCGGCGCATCGTGGCGGCCGGGCCGGCGCGCATTCGCGAACTGGAGTCTTATGGACTGCGTTTTTCGATGACGGAAGATCGTTCCGGATACGATCTCGGGCGCGAAGGAGGGCATTCGCGACGCCGGGTGCTGCATGCGGGCGACATCACCGGCCGGCGCATCGAGGATGCGCTGCTGCGTCGCGTGCAGCGGGAATCGACGGTGCAAATCCTGGAACGCTGTCTGCTGATCGACCTTGTGACCACGGGCTGGCTGGGGGCGGCCGGCGACAATCGCTGCGTGGGAGCCTATGTGCTGGATCGTACCAGCCGTGAAGTTTTCGCCGTGCGCGCGCCCGTTACGATTCTGGCGACGGGCGGCGGCGGCAAAGTCTATACGTACACCAGCAATCCGGATATCGCGACGGGCGACGGCGTGGCGATCGCCTGGCGGGCGGGAGCGCGCATTCGCAACATGGAGTTCATTCAGTTTCATCCCACCTGCCTGTATCATCCCGCCGCCAAGTCCTTTCTGATTAGCGAGGCGGTGCGCGGCGAGGGGGCGCGACTGGTGGATGCGCAGGGCCGCGCGTTTATGGATCGGTACGACGCGCGGGCCGCTCTGGCGCCGCGCGATATCGTGGCGCGGGCCATCGACAGCGAGATGAAGAGAACCGGTTCGCCCTGCGTCTATCTGGATATTCGGCATCAGCCGCAGGAGTTTCTCAAGAGCCGCTTTCCCGACATCTACGCGATGTGTCTGCGCTTCGGTTTCGATATGGCCCGCGACTTGCTGCCGGTCGTTCCCGCCGCCCACTATTTCTGCGGCGGTATCGAGGCCGGAACCGACGGCGCCACCAGTTTGGACGGACTGTTCGCGTGCGGCGAGGCCGCTTGCACGGGTTTGCACGGCGCCAATCGCCTGGCCAGCAACTCGCTGCTCGAAGCGCTGGTGTGCGCTCGCGAGATGGCCGACCGCATCCGCGCCGGTGACGTGCCGTCCGCCGGCGGGAAAATTAGCATTCCCGACTGGAAGCTCGGCGCCGCCGCGCCGAGCGACGAGGCGGTCGTGGTGGAACACAACTGGAACGAAGTGCGCACCTGCATGTGGGATTACGTGGGCATTGTGCGTTCCGACAAGCGTCTGGCGCGGGCGCTGCGTCGCATTGTCAATTTGCGCTCGGAAATCCGGGAGTACTATCTCGACTATTTCCTGACTTCGGATATACTGGAGCTGCGCAATATCGCCGCCGTGGCCTTGCTGATCGTGCGCTCGGCCTTGGCCCGTAAGGAAAGCCGCGGACTGCACTATACGCTGGACTATCCCGACAAGCGCGCCGAAGCGGCCGATACCGTGCTGGCCGATGCGCCCGGCGGCGGCTATCCCGTCCCGGCCCGCCCGGCGGCGCCTGGCGGGCCGCATGTTCCGGATGCCCGCGGGCTGCAATGACGCCCTGCCGCATGGCAAAATTCAATGCCGGTAGGGGACGGCGATGCGGTAGTCGCGGGCGGTTTCGCGCAGGGCGCGCAGCAGGTCCGGGTCGCGGCGCCGGGCGTACAAAGCCATGATGCGGTAGATTTTTTGCTCGGCCCACAAACGGGGAATGTCGCGGTCGCCTGTGGCGTTCGCCGTGGTTAGCGGCAGCGTGAAGATCATGTCGCATTCCGTATCCAGCGCCTTGCCGACCGCCTGAAAGACCACGCTTTGCGTTTCGCGCGGCGCGCGTCCGTAGAGAACCAGGGGCCGATCCTGGTAGAGATGGGTGGTTTGCACGGGGAAGACTTCGACGTTGGCCGATTCCGAAAATAGGAAGCGGATGTCGCAAAGGTGAGGGCGGCCGACGCTGGCGGTCAGCGCGGTCAGGGCTTCCGGAATGTCCCAACGGCCGCGGGTCACGATTTGGGCCTCGCCGCGATTGGAATAGCTGAGCAAGTCCAGCAGGTAGGCGTTGGCGCGGCGTGTTGTGCCTACTGCGTAGACGGATACGGCGCCGTCGTTGACCCGCGTAAATTTGCCGATCACATCGGCCGACTGGGTAACGCCCGCCGTCGGGAGGCCGTCGGAAATCAGTACGGCTACGAGCGGGCGGCCGGGGACGCGTTCGATCTCCAACAGCGCTTGCAGGGCGCGGTAGATGTCGGTGCCGCCCTCGGCCCGCATGGCGGCGATAAACGTCTGGGCGCGACGGATGTTTTCGGGAGTGGCCGGGACCGGTGCGGGGAAACAGGGATCGATCGTGTGGCGCAGTTTGACAACGTTGAAGCGGTCGCGGGCGTCGAGGCGGGCCACGCTGTTGGAAAGACCGACGCGGCAGAAGCCCAGTATCTGTTCGGTCATGCTGTTCGAGCAGTCCTGTAGATAGACGATGTCTTTCGGAATCACCGGCAGCGCTTCATCGTCGGCGCGATCCACGGTGATTCTAAAATAGCGATGCTCGCGGTTTCGGCGGTCCGCATACGTTTCGATTTTGGCTCGCAGACCGTGCTCCAGCGCCTTGAAACGCTCTGCGGTTTGCCGGTCGTCGGCCCGTTCGATTTCCTCCTCTTTTTCGCGGACGGGATCGGGCAGTGCGGTTTCCGCCGCGCGGCTCGGCTCGGGTTGCGCGACCGGGCCGCGGACTGGCCCGAGGATACCCCCGGGATCATCGCCCTTCGGGAGATGGTCGACGAGGCCTCGGACATGGCGGTGCTGCTGCAGGTCGAGGATGATTTGTTCGGCCTGCCGTTTCTCGCCGGCCAGAAGTGCCTGAAGATCGGCAAGCTGTTGTTCCAGACGGCCGTTGCGTTCCCGGCTCTCGCTGAGTTCCTGTTGCGCGGTTTCATGGCGTTCGCGCAGCTCG
>CAZYAW010000218.1:0-2860 GCA_964646045.1 uncultured Victivallales bacterium
CTTGCCTCGCGTTATCTCCGACATTTAATGGCTTAGTCCAAAACAGGGTTGCAAATTATTCAACCGTGAACCGTGAACTCTGAACCGTGAACGCTTACCTTCTTTCTTCGCGTAGTCGGGAAGTTCAATGAACTTGCTCGTCCAGCCGGCCACGCGCACGAGCAGGTTCGGGTGCCGTTCGGGGTGTTGCACCGCGTCTTCGAGGTCGCCGCGGTGGAGCGCCGTCACCATGAGCTGGCAGCCGCCTTTACGGAAGTATGTGTTCACGAGCGCTTCCAGCTTGGGGCGATTCGCCGGCGCGAACAGGTCCTGCGTCACCTTGACGTTCTGGACGTACCCGGCATGGGGTCCGACGTGCAGCGCCAGCGAATTCAGCAGGGATGTCAGCCCCGACCGGTCGCGGCCGGCGGTCGGCGCGTTGCCGAAGGCCATGTTCTCGCCCGCGCGGCGACCGTCCGCGGAGGCCTGGGTGCGAATGCGGTAGTAGCCGCCGCCGGGATTGAGATTGCAGTTCAGGAAGAAATGCAGTCCGGCCGCGTGTCCCTGGCGGTTGGCGCTCTCGCACACGAAGCGGCGCAGGTCCATGTACAGCGCGTCCACGCGCTCGTCGTCGTTGCCGAACTTGGGCAGATCCAGCAGCATGCGCCGCTCTTCCTCGAAGCCCTCGAAGTCGGCGTCGAGGATTTGCACGAGCGCGCGCAGCGTCATCCTCTTGCGCTCGTACACCAGCTCGCGAATGGCATGGAGACTGTCGGCGACGTTGGTCAGTCCGAACGATTCGATCACGCCGCCCAGGTAGCGCGCGCCGTTGTCGAAGAGCGCCCGTCCGCGTTCGATGCAATCGTCGGTCAGCATGCTCAGAAAGAGGAACGAGGCATTTTCGGCTTCCACGCGGTGCTCGATGGCGTGCCGTCGGGCCAGTACGCCGTTGGTGAAATCGATCTGCTTCTTAAAGGCGTCCAGCAGCTTGTCGAACGTGTCGAAGTCCTCCGGCGCGCCGAGCTTCAGCCCCCGTTGTTCGCCGATGTCACGGTCGAAGCCATTGTGCAGCACCAGGTCCAGGCCGCTCAGATAGTTGATGATGTTGTTGGGCGAGCCGACCCCCATGTGATCGAGCAGGATCTCCCCGCAACCCTCGGGCAGATACTGCTCGGCGTCGGCCCGCGGGACGCGGTAGGCCGTCTCCACCATTGGCACATGCACGTCGTCGTTGTACAGCGTCGGATGGACGGTCCCGCGGCCCAGCATGTCCAGGGCCCGGCGCATGAGCTCAGGATTCTGCCCGTCGTAGAAGCGCAGCGTCAGGTTGGGTTCGGGGAACCGGAGCCGCTCGGTCACCTCCATGGCCGCCAGGGCAAAGCGATCGGCATGGGCCTCGTTGCGGCGGCCCATGCCGCCGACGACGATCCGCGCATTCGGCTGGGTCGGCCCGCCGCGGTAGCGGATCTGCGAGACGATGCGCCAGAGCGAGGCCATCAGATCCTTGGCCCGCGCTTCGGTGACGATTCCGGAATCGATATCATGTGCGTAGAAGTCGCCGAGATAGACGTCCATGCGTCCGTAGTTCGGCACGATGGCGCAGAGGTTGTAGAGCCAGAAGAGCTGCATCGCTTCCCAAAAAGTCGCGGGCTTGCGGACCTGATTGAGCTTCAGCACGTCCGCGAGCGCCAGCAGCTCGTCGCGCCCGGCCGCGTCTTCGCTTTGCGCGGCCATCTCCCGCGCCTGGCGCTCGTAGTGCTTGAGCACGTCCGTCAGCACGTCCAGCGCCAGGAGCATGCCCTCGTACAGATTGGCGGCATTCAGTTGTCCGGCGGCGGTCGCTTCCGCACGCTTCCCGGCAATCAGCGCGCGCAATCCCGGCAGACCGAGCTGCAGCAGTTTGTCGTGATGGATCGAATAGCAGCAGAGGCGGCAGAAGGCGTTGGCATAGCGCAGATCCATGCCGGTACTGGCGCCCAGGTGATCGCTGATGGCCTCTGGAATCGCCGCGTTATACTTGCGGCGCGTGGCGTGTTCCCACCAGAAGGCGATGATCTCCTCGATTTCAATGCGATCCGCGCTGCCTTCGGGAAGAGAATCGGCGATCTTTCGGAGATTTTCGTAGTCGTAAGAGAAACCACAGGACGAAAGGCCGATTGCCGCGCGCAGTTCCTTGTCTGCGTCCGTCCACTCGCGGCGCGGGATCGAGTCCTTCGATACGACCTCGATCCCGTTGTTGGCGTTCAGTTCCACCTCGAATGCCACGAGCGGTCTATACAACTGGCGCCCCGCGATCAGGTCGCCCTTCTCGATGTCGGTACAGATGGCGGGATAATAGGCGGCCAGACAGCGCGCTTCCCGAATCGGCAGCGGCCGATCCAGGTTGGCGCGATAAGCCTGGGTGAAGGCGCGGGCGATGGCGAGTTTACGCGCCTGGTCCTCGACAACCTGCTGCATGACAGTATTCCTCTTCGCGGATTTGCAAAAATACCAGTGCTTAAACGAGAGATAGTGTATCACAGCGCTCTCAAGAATGCCTATTCCAATTTTCGGCCAATACTTCCGCAAAACGATTCCGCTTTTCGCATTGCCGCGGCCGTCGGAAATACAGCCTCCTGGCTCGGACACCGAAAGACCGACGACATGCGGGTATTCGCCAAATCCCTCGGTACGACCTTATACCTTCGCTGCTCATGACTTTTCTGCTTGCGTTTTTCGGTTATTCGAGTCAGCTTCTTCCATCATAGATGCACGGAAAGGCAGTGTGCGGAGTCATGGATATATCGGAACGTTTTCTGGATCGCCTGGCAACGCAAGCGTTGCGATGCCCTCCTAGGCTGGCGGGGGGGTTTTGTCCCCCCCCGCCCCCCGCCGGGCCTCG
>CAZYAW010000219.1:0-8206 GCA_964646045.1 uncultured Victivallales bacterium
AAACCCATGCATTCGCGATTCCGGGTAGGGACGTTTCTCCGAAACGTCCGCGGACGGCTCGGAGAGCCGTCCCTACCGATGGGGTTTTGCAAGAGCCTCGGTTGGAAATTCCTTGTTGGATATTGGATATTGAAATCAACTGAATTCTGAATACCCGAGTAGTTACGTTATTAAGGGTCCCTCTTTTTCAATAGCATTAGCGCTTGCAATAGGCGCCGCACTATGCCATGTGTTTACGGCAACTCGACTTGGACATAACGAAAGGATACTGGCCATGCCCAAAACCCTGGTTCTTTACTACAGCATGTACGGACACGTCTCGGCTCTGGCGCAGGCCGTGGCGGAAGGCGCGCGCGACGTCTCGCACGGCGGCGTCGATGTCAGGCGCGTCCCCGAACTGATGTCGGACGAAGCGCTGCAAAAGGCCGACGCCAAGCTGGAACCGGACGTGGCGATCGCCCGCCCCGCCGACCTGGCCGATTACGACGCCGTTATTTTCGGCACCCCCACCCGTTTCGGCAACATGTGCGCGCAGATGCGCAATTTTCTCGATCAGACCGGCGGCCTGTGGATGCAAGGCGCCCTGGTCGGCAAGGTCGGCAGCGTATTCGCCTCGACGGGAACCCAGCACGGCGGCCAGGAAACCACCCTGACCTCGTTCCACAGCACCCTCCTGCATCATGGCATGGTTGTGGTCGGCGTGCCCTACGCCTGCCCCGAACTCATCGCAATGAACGAAATCACGGGAGGCTCCCCCTACGGCGCCACGACCCTGGCCAGCGGCGACGGCTCCCGCCGCCCCTCGGCCAACGAACTTGCCATTGCCCGCTTTCAAGGTCGTCATGTCGCCGCCATCGCCGCCAAACTGGCGCCCTGACCGTGCCGAACCGCCAACAGGATCAACGTAAATCAAGAGGCAAACCGTCAACCATCGAGGCCGCATGACCCGCAAAAACGTCCCGACCGTTCTTCTCCTCTGCACACTGGCCGTCGCATCCGTTTCCGTCCGGGCCCAAAACCCGGAACCGCCCAAAAACATGAGCCGCGAGTGGATCGAATCCGTCCCCGCCCGGCTGCGCGACGACGATGCCGCCGCCGTCCTCTCCGCGCGAACGCCAGACGGCGCCACGGCGCTCCATTGGGCGGCCTACTACGACGATGCCGCCGCCGTGCAGGCGCTCCTGCACGCCAAAGCCGACATCAACGCCGCCACCGACAAGGGCTCGACTCCGCTGCACTGGGCGGCCCATCAGCGGGCCGTCCGCGCGGCCCGTCACCTGCTTGCCGGCGGCGCCGCGATCAACGCCCCGACGGCGGCAGGCTATACGCCGCTGCATTGGGCGGCCATCGGCGGTTCGTCGGAAATGGTCCGCCTGCTCATCGACCGCCGAGTCGTGATCGACCCCGCCGGTCGCGATGGAACCACGCCGCTCTTCTGGGCCGCGCGCAACGGGTTCGAGCCCATCGTCGCCACCCTGCTGGCCGCCGGCGCGCAACCCTATATCACCGACCCGGCCAACGACGCAAAGTTGCCGATCGCCAGCGACTCCAAGCCCGTGCACGAACTGTTGGCACAGGCCCGTCAAAACGCAGGGCAGCCCGCACCGGCCGATCCGGCCGCAGACGAAACCCCGTCTCCAATGGAAGATCCGCCGGGAGACGAAACCCCTCCCGGGCCGCCCGCCGAACCGCCGGTCGTTCCGCTGGCGAAATTCTCGGGCGTACGCCGTGAAGTCCTGGACTGCGGCTCCGTGTACGACGGCGAATGGCATCGCGGCCGACGCCAGGGAGCCGGTACGCTGGTCTTCCCCGACGGCGCCCGCTACGAGGGCCAGTGGCTGAACAACCGCAAGCACGGAACGGGCCGCTACGACTTCGCCAACGGCGAATCCTATTTCGGCGAGTGGAAAGACGACGCCATGCACGGACAGGGCAAGTACATCTTCGGCAGGACCGGCTGGCTGGAAGGCGAATGGGAGAACAATCGCCTGATCGCCGGCCGCGGCCGCTACGTCTTCCCCGACGGAGACCGCTACGAGGGCCAGTGGCAGAAAGACCGCATGTGGGGACGCGGCGTCTATACCGCCGCCGACGGACGAGTCTTCGACGGCTACTGGGAAAACCATCGTTACGTCGGCCCGGCCGACGACGAAGAAGAAGATCCCGCACCCACCCCCTGAAGGCACCAAGGAGCGCACCATGCAGGAAATCTATCCCTTTGCCGAAATCGAAGCGCGCTGGCAGCGGCGCTGGCGGGAAAGCCGGCTTTTCCACGCCGACACGGCCCGCACGGCCGACAAATACTACTGCCTGATGATGTTCCCCTATCCGTCCGCCGCCCTGCATGTCGGACACGGACGCAACTACATCATCGGCGACGCCGTCGCCCGCTACAAAACCATGCGCGGATTCCACGTGCTGAGCCCCATGGGCTGGGACGCTTTCGGGCTGCCGGCCGAAAACGCGGCCATCAAGTCCGGCATCCCGCCCCGCCAAAGCACGCTGGCCAACATCGCCACCATGAAACGCCAACTGGCCGCCTGGGGCGTGTGCTACGACTGGGATCGCGAGGTCGCCTCCTGCATGCCCGACTACTACCGCTGGACGCAGTGGCTGTTCCTCAAGTTCTTCGAACACGGACTCGCCTATCGCGGCCGGGCGTCGGTGAACTGGTGTCCCTCCTGCGCCACCGTACTGGCCAACGAACAGGTCGTCGACGGCCGCTGCGAGCGCTGCGAAAGCGCGGTGCGGCAGCAGAGCCGCGAACAATGGTTCTTTAAAATCACGCGCTACGCCGACCGCCTGCTCGACGATCTCGACAAGCTCGACGGCTGGCCCGAACGCGTACGCGCCATGCAGCGCAACTGGATCGGACGCAGCGAAGGCGCCACTCTCGATTTCCCGCTCGTCCCGCGCGAGGACGGCCAAGCCGATCCCGTCGCCGCCATCCCCTGTTTCACCACGCGCGTGGACACCATTTACGGCTGCACCTACATGGTGCTGGCGCCGGAATATCCCCACCTCGCAACCCTGGTCGCGGGACTCCCGCAGGAAGCGGACGTCCGCCAGTTCATGGCCGCCGCCGCCTGTAAGACCGCCATGGACCGCACCGCCGATACCGGCGAAAAATGCGGGGTCTTCACGGGCCGCTACGCGATCAACCCCTACAACGGCGAAAAAATCCCGCTCTGGATCGGCGACTACGTGCTGATGGAATACGGCAGCGGCGCCGTCATGGCCGTGCCCGCGCACGACACCCGCGACTGGGCCTTCGCCCGCAAATACGGACTCGCCGTCCGCCTCTCCATTCAGAACGAAGCCCGTTCGCTCGTGCTCGACGCCATGACCGAAGCCTACACCGAGGACGGCTTCACGGTCGATTCGGGACCGTTCTCCGATTTGCCCAATCGCGACGCCATCGCGCGCATGATCGACCACGCCCGGGAAAGAGGCTTCGGCCGCGCCACCGTGCATACCCGCCTGCGCGACTGGCTGGTCAGCCGCCAGCGCTACTGGGGCGCGCCCATCCCCATCGTCTATTGCGACACCTGCGGCGCCGTCGGCGTGCCGGAAA
The DNA here is from genome assembly GCA_964646045.1 of uncultured Victivallales bacterium. Classification (GTDB taxonomy): domain Bacteria; phylum Verrucomicrobiota; class Kiritimatiellia; order UBA8416; family SLMC01; genus CAZYAW01. Next base: position 3,575 of record CAZYAW010000219.1, read on the forward strand.
AGGATCTGCCCGTGCGGCTGCCCGACAACGTCGAGTTCAAGCCCACCGGCGAATCGCCGCTGGCCGCCTGCCCCGAATTCATGCAGACCCTGTGCCCCCGCTGCGGCGCTCCGGCCCGCCGCGAAAGCGACACCATGGACACTTTCGTGGACTCGAGCTGGTACTTCCTGCGCTACCTCTCGCCGCACGACGACCGCCAGGCCTTCGATACCGACATCTGCAACCGGTGGCTGCCCGTCGATCAGTACATCGGCGGCATCGAACACGCCATCCTGCACCTCATGTACGCCCGCTTCTTCACCAAGGCCCTGCACGACATGGGCCTGCTCGCCGTTGACGAGCCCTTCGCGCGTCTCTTTACCCAGGGCATGATCTGCAAGCGCAGCGAAAAGGACGGACAGTTGTATAAAATGTCCAAATCCAAAGGCAATGTCGTCAGTCCCGACGCCCTCATCGAAACCTACGGCGCCGATACGCTGCGCGTTTATACCCTGTTCCTGGGGCCGCCGGAAAAGGACGCCGAATGGAACGACCAGGGCATCGAGGGCGCCTCGCGCTTCCTGCGGCGCATCTGGCGCCTGGTGTACGAAAACCGCGCCGCCCTGCAGTCCGCGCGCGGCCGGCCCTGCCGCCTCGACGCCATGCGCGCGCCGGAACGCGATCTCTACCGCAAACTGCACGAAACCGTCGAACGCGTCACGCGCGACATGGAGGGCGCCTTCCACTTCAACTCCGCCATCGCCCAGATCATGGAGCTGACCCACGCCATCGACGCTCTGTCGCTCGGTCCCGACAGCGGCGAGCAGGCTCCGGCCGTCTTCCGCGCCGCCATCGAAACCACGCTGCTCCTGCTCTCGCCCTTCGCGCCGCATCTGGCCGAAGAGCTGTGGGCCGAGCTGGGCGCCGACGCCGGCATCCTGGCAACCCCCTGGCCGCAGGTCGATCCGCTCGCCCTGGCGCGCGACTCCGTCGAACTGGCCGTGCAAATCAACGGCCGCGTCCGCGACCGCATCTCCGTGCCCAGCGCCGCCACTCGCGATGAAATCGAAGCCGCCGCTCTCGCGTCCGCAACGACATGCCGCCATCTGGAAGGCAAAACCGTACTCAAGGTGGTGGTCGTGCCCGGCAAACTGGTCAACATCGCCGCCCGTTGAACCCCGACCTTTTCACCGCCATGAACCGCACCGACGCCACTCCCGATCCCGCGCCCAAGGCGCTCAGCGTCACGGAACTGACCCGGCGCATCAAGCGCCTGCTGGAAAACGAGGTGGGTTCCGTCTGGGTCGAGGGCGAACTCTCCAACGTCAGCCGCCCCTCCTCCGGCCATTGCTACTTCACCGTCAAGGACGAAACCGCCCAGATCTCCGCCGTCCTCTTTCGCGGCGCCGCCCGCCAGGTGCGTTTCACGCCCGCCGACGGCCTGCGTGTGCGCTGCTTCGGCGAAATCACCGTTTACGAACGCCAGGGCCGCTACCAGATCCTCGTCCGTCAAATGGAAGAAGCCGGCCAGGGCGCGCTGCAGGCCCGCTTCGAGGCGCTCAAGGAGAAACTGCTCAAGGAGGGACTCTTCGACCGCGCCCGCAAACAGCCGCTGCCCCTGCTGCCCCTGCACCTCGGCCTGGTCACCTCGCCCACCGGGGCCGCCATCCGCGACATCCTCAACGTGGTCGGCCGCCGCTTCCCCAACTTGCGCATCCTGCTGGCGCCTGTCAAAGTCCAGGGCGCCGAGGCCGCCGGCGAAATCGCCCGCGCCATCGACCGTCTCAACGCCTGGCGCGAACCGCCCGACGTCCTCATCGTCGGCCGCGGCGGCGGCAGTCTCGAAGACCTGTGGGCGTTCAACGAGGAAATCGTCGCCCGCGCCATTGCCCGCTCGCGCATTCCGATCATCTCCGCCGTCGGCCACGAAATCGATTTCACCATCAGCGACTTCGTCGCCGACCTGCGCGCCCCCACCCCCTCCGCCGCCGCCGAGCTGGTCATCGGCCGCAAAGAGGATTTCGAAACTCTGCTGCACGACCGGCAGCGACGACTCGCGCAGGCCGTCAACCAGTCGCTGCTGCGCGCCCGGCACCGACTGGCCGCCGCGCGCGACCATTATGTCTTCCGCGAACCGGCCAATCTGGCACGCCAGTTCGCGCAACGCCTGGATACCGCCGAACTGCGCATGCGCAACCTCCTGACCGACCGTCGCCAAAACGCCGAGCGCACACTGCACGACCTCTCGCTGCGCCTGACCCATCTCGTCCGCATGCGCAACCAGGCGGCCCGCGAACGGCTGACGCGCCTCGCAGGCCAGTTGCGCGCCCTCAGTCCCATGGCCGTTCTCGAACGCGGCTACGGCATCGTGTACGACCCCGCGCAACACGTCGTCACCGACGCCGCCCGCCTGCGCCGCAACGACCCGGTCCGCATACAACTGGCGAAAGGCGAATTCGATGCCCGCGTCCAGTAGCCGGAGGCTCTTGCCAAACCCCGACTCAGGGACCGGTCGCGGCTGCGCCGGGCCGCAGCGGTTGTGCAAGAGCCTCGGCCGGAACCCGCCGCGCATCGTCGTGGCCGGACCCGGCGCCCTCGGCTGCCTGTTCGCGGCCTTCTTCGCCGAAAACGGCGACGCGACCACCCTGCTCGGCCGCCGACCCGATCAGGCGGCCGCCCTCCAGCGAAGCGGCTTGCGCATCCGCGACGAACAGGGCGAACGCACGGTCGCCGTCGCCGCCACCGCCGACCCCGCCTGCGTCGCCGAGGCCGACTTTGTTCTGATCTGCGTCAAAAGCTACGATACCGACACCCTGCTGGCCGGCATCGGCCCGCATCTCGCCGGGCGCACGCGCGTGGCCACCCTCCAGAACGGGCTGGACGCCTCCCGCGCCGTTGAACGTCTGGCCGACGGTCGCAACGCCGCCTGCGCCGTGACCGCGCACGGCGCCCTGCGCCTGGCCCCCGGCCTCGTCGTGCACGCCGGCGCCGGTCCGACCCGCGTCGCGCCCTGCCGTGCGGCCTTTCCCGCGCCCGCGCGCGACTGGGTCGCGCAACTGCGCCGGGCCCGCTTGTCCGCCGCCTTTGTCGCCGACCGCGACCGCATGATCTGGAGCAAACTGGCCCTCAACGTCGGCGTCAATCCGGTCACGGCCCTGGCCGGCATTTGCAACGGCGAACTGCTGTTGCGGCCGGAACTGTTCGCGCAGGCCCGCCAGGCCGCGTGCGAAGCGGTGGCTGTGGCCCGCGCCGCGGGCGTGGCGCTCGACGAGAACAGGACGATCGCCGCCCTGCGCCGGATATGCCGCGACACCGCCCGCAACCGCTCCTCCATGCTGCAGGACCTGTCCAACGGCCGCCCCACGGAAATCGAAGCGCTCAACGGCGCCGTCGTCCGCGAAGGCCGCCGCCGCGGCGTACCCGTGCCCGTCAACGAGGCCCTGGCGCAAGCCATCCGCAAAGTAGCGCAAGCTTCCAGCTTGTGGGGGAAGTAGCGCAAGCTTCCAGCTTGTGGGGGGGAAGTAGCGCAAGCTTCCAGCTTGTGAATGAAAATGGCCGGAAATGGCCCCGCAGATGGCTTGACCTCGTCGGCCGAATCGGGTATAGAGCAAACCCAATGGATACAAAGGCCTCTTTTCAGGAAAAGGATTGCATTATGCGTCGCATCTACAATTTCAGCGCCGGTCCCTCCACTCTGCCGCTTCCCGCCCTGCTCGAAACCGCCGCCGAACTCCCCGACTATCGCGACTCCGGCATGTCCCTCGTCGAAATGAGCCACCGCGGCAAACACTACACCGCCATCCATCGCGAAGCCGCCGACCGCGTCAAATCCCTGCTCGACCTCTCCGACCGCTACACCGTCCTCTTCCTCGGCGGCGGCGCCACCCTGCAGTTCGCGATGGTCCCCCTCAACCTGCTCGGACCGGAACAAAGCTGCGACTTCACCCTCACCGGCGCCTGGGCCGCCAAAGCCGCCCAGGATGCCGCCCGCGTCGGCCGCGTCCGCGTCGCCTACGACGGCCGGCCCGGCCGCTACACCGCCATGCCCAAGCCCGCCGAGCTGGATCTCGACCCGCAAGCGGCCTACCTGCACCTGACCTCCAACGAAACCATCGGCGGCATCCAGTGGCAGACCTGGCCCGACACCGGCTCCGTTCCCATCGTCGCCGACATGTCCTCCGACATCATGAGCCGTCCGCTCCCGCGCGACAAGTTCGGACTTATCTATGCCGGCGCCCAGAAGAACCTCGGCCCGGCCGGCCTGGCCCTGGCCATCGTCCGCGACGACGTCCTCGCCCGCTGCTCGACCCGTCTGCCCGCCTATCTCGGCTACCGGACCCACGCCGAAAGCGACGGACTCTACAACACGCCGCCGGTCTTCTGCGTCTATATGCTCTGCAAGACCCTGCGCTGGCTCGAAGAACAGGGCGGCGTGGCCGCCGCCGCCAAGCGGGCCGCCGAACGCGCCGCGCTGGTGTACGACGCCATCGACCGCTCCGCAGGCTTCTACCGCTGTCCCGTGGACCCCGCCTGCCGCTCCCGCATGAACATCGTCTGGCGACTGCCCGACGAAGAACTCGAAAGCCGCTTCCTCGCCGAAGCCGCGCCCCGCGAAATGAGCGGGCTCAAAGGCCATCGCAGCGTCGGCGGCTG
>CAZYAW010000220.1:0-16032 GCA_964646045.1 uncultured Victivallales bacterium
CGACGCGGGCGCCGGCACGTAAAGCGCGTGCAGGCACGCGCACTCAAAATGGTCGGCATTCGACGCGCATTGCTTATGATAACACCCGTGAACGGTTACTGGAAACGATCGCCGCGATAACCGGATCGCCCTTCCACTTCGGGGTGTTGGCGCGGTTCTTGGCTTCAAGCAAGAACCGTGTACAACACAGGGTCTTCATGGATCGGGCAAGAACGTCATGGATTTACCGGCCACGTCGGGATCGGGAAATAGGGCGAGTGGCGATAGCCACGAGCACGGGAAGCGCATCGCTGCATCAAGGACGTTCGACATTACCGATCACGGAGCGGCTGGCGCGCGGGCTGCCGGACCGGAGTTTACTCCGGGCCGATGTAGCGGCCCGCGTGATCAGTCGCGGTGCATACGGGATAGACGAACGCGGTCAGCGCGTGAGGATCGGGCAGACAGGGGTCAGTCTGCAAGCGTGCCTGACTTAAGCATACACAACTCCTTTTCAACCCCGGACAACCGCACACGGCGGCTGAAGCGCATGACGGGCGGCGTTTATGTCTTTGTTTGCCTTGCCTGGGCGGCTGCGGCGGCGCCGGCGGCGGCGCCGAGCGGCAGGCAGACGCCTATGACCCGGCAGGAAGCCAGGGCTTGCGATGTGGCCGAAAGGCAGCGGCCCGCCGCCCATAGACGGGGATACAGGGCGGATTGCAGACATGCGATCGGGATCGTGCCGCTGCGTCCCGGTTCGACATAACGGTAGCGTGGCGGGGCGTTCTGGCGCCAGAACTCGACGGGCCAGGCGTTGCGGGCCGCCGCATGCGGGAATTGACGGGCGGCGAGCACGTCCGCCGCGGTGAGCGTGTAGCGGCCCCGCAGGCGGGCGCCTTCGCGCTGGACGGGATGCGGTGAAACTTCCGCCACGCGGCCGGCGCGAAATTCCGGGCAGGCGCGGCGCAGGACGGCCAGGGTTTCTTCTACGGTCTGTTGCGCGGTGTCGGGTCCGAAAAGCGGATGCGGGGCGGGCGGTAAACTCAGTTTGACCAGAACCTCGTCCGCCCGGTCGCCCGCCTGAAAGACCGCATAGGGCAGCCACGGCACGCCTGTGCCGGCCAGTGTCGCCTTGCGCAAGGCGAAAGGCGCGCGCAGAGTCAGCAACTCCCGGGAAACGTTCTCGACCTGTGTAAGTCGCGCGGCATATCCGGCATAGGGCAGTTCGTCGGGCGGGGTCAAGGGATGGGCGGCTCCGCACAGGCGCGCGACGATGCCGTCGCCGCTGGCGTCGATCACGGTTTTGGCGCGCACCGTGCCGGGCGCGTCGAGCGCGGCGGAACGCGGGAGCGCCTCGGCGGCCGGGTGCGGCTGAAGGCGCAGGACGGCGACCGCGGGGTCGGAAAAATCGGCGGCCACGACCTCGGCGCCGAGGCGGATGGCGATCGTCGGAATGCGGCGCAGTTTGGCGTGCAGGATGTCCATCAAGTCCTGTACGGCGAAGGGCAGCACGAAAACGCGGCCCATGCGCCGCGGCGTGCGCTCGGGCGCTCGGGCGCGCAGTTCGTCGTGGATTTCGCGGGTTAGTCCGTCGTGCAGCAGGTCGGGGGCGGCGCCGGCGACGGGCGAGGCGTACAGTCCGCACAGAGCGCGATGAAACAGCGCCACGGGCGTGCCGCCCAGCCAGACCTGGCGTTCGAGCAGCAGAGTGCGAGCGCCGTCGCGCGCGGCGGCTAGAGCGGCGGCGACGCCCGCCACGCCGCCGCCGACGACGATGACATCGTACGAGTCGCGCATGATGCGGCGTACGGGTTGGCTCAGTAGAAAAGGACGCGCACCGCCAGCGTCAGGGCGAGGCTCGTCTTGTCGCCCTTTCCCTCGACGGAGTTCGGGAAGGAATAGTCGCGTTTAAAATCGTAGATGGGGCGGTTGGAAAGATTCCAGTCGAATTGCAGCGAAAAGGCCACGGTTTCCATGAGAAAGGTTTTGACGCCGGGCGAAACGGACGCCGCAAACGCCGTCGAGTTGTCGCCGTCCCCGTCGAGCAGTCCCATGGAGAGGCCGAGGTAGGGATACAGCGGGCGATCCCAGGTCAGCGCGGTTTCGCCGAACACGCCCAGTCCCCAGACGTCGCTTGTGCCCCAATAACTGCCATTGTCCTTTTTGCTTAGCGTCATGTAGCCGCCCACCTGCGAGGCGGGCGACAAGTAGTGTCCCAGTCCGACCCGCAACGGAATCAGATCCGCGTGGCTTTTGCCGGTCAACTGGAACGAGGGCTGAAAATGCAGTTCGTACACGCCGTATTCCGTAGGCGGAGCGGCCCGCAGCGCCGTTGCCGCGAACACACACAACCCTGCGGCCAGACTCAGTCTTTTGCTCATGTCCGTCTCCTCCTGTTGGCGCGTCCCCGCCGGGAACGCGCGGTTCGATGGCGGTGGTTCCGATTAATGGGCGCAAGATAGCGCCGCGGCGGCGCCAAGGTCAACCATGAATTTCACGAGGCTCATGCTGAAGCATTAATGTGTTGCTGATCATGGCAAACATTACATAGTGTTTTCAAATTGTCAGCTTCATTTGATCCGCCGGTAACGTGATGTTCCATATGATGCAGCTCTAAATGACGCGGATCGGAAGGTGTCCAGCGCTCATGTGACCACCCGCATTCCTGGCAGGTGTGGTTGTCTCTGACGAGTACCGTCCGACGAACTCTGTCATCAATCCTGCGATCGTGGGGGGGGATCTGCCGATCGCTTTCCAGAACATACATCCCCGGAGGCAGGTCGGGGCGCCCGTTCCAATGGGTGCCAATCTGCCAGCCTTCTTCCGTGCTGAAAATAGTGAAGCAGGCGTGCGCGGCCAGAACGAGCGATCTCGTGCGGAATCATTGATTTGCCGAGATCGGCCAGTAAATCCCATGCGGGAACCAGGGCTAATACCCGTTGGCGTAAATCAGGGCACGAGGCATCAAAGTTCTGCAAAAGATCGATCAACTCGCATTGGCAATGCTCGGCCGTTGGACTCATGCCCTGACCCCGTTTAACTTGTGCAGATATTTGATGCCTTCGTTTGTTTCCGCAACGTAGGCCAATGATGTTTTCTGTTCAAGGCAGGAAACCACCTCGTCGGCAATGGCTTGCGCCAGCAGCGGGGGCACGGCGTTTCCGATCTGTCGCGCTATCTCTGTCTTGCTCCCCTTAAAAATGAAGTCGTCCGGAAAGCTTTGTATCCGGGCCGCTTCCCGATGCGTAATGGGCCGGTGCTGCGACGGATGGAGATAACGGCCCTTTTCCGGCTTGAAGAATTCTGTTCTGATAGTCACGGAGGGACGATCCCACCATAGGCGTCCGAAAAGATCGGTGCCGCCCGACTTCTTGCGCTTCCAGCATTCGGGGGTAATGTCCGGCCGATTCTTTAGGAGATCAAAACGATTGCCACCGGGAGGGACGGCTTTGTAACGCTCAAGACTGACCGGGGTCGGGGTGCGTCCGAAATGCAAATCGAGCGGTGGCGGATCAGGACGGATATCCGTGCCTTCGGGTCGCGGCAAATCACCGATAGCCTCCTTGACGGTTTTCCACGGGATCAATTCTCGGTCTGAAAAAAGACTCCGTTCGCTTTTCCTTTGTTTCGGATGGATGTGTGTCGGTCGCGGTAAAGAAATCGCATGTTTTTTCGATGCCATAATAATGGCGCGCTTGCGAATTTCGGGAACCCCGTAATTGGCGGCAATCAACGGCTCATAGACAATATGCCGGAAGTTGAGCGCATAGAGCGCGGCGACTATTTCCTCAAACTCGAAAGAGGTTAATAGTTGCGGCACATTTTCCATGACAATAACAGGCGCCTGGGACAACTCGACAACACGCAGGAACTGAACCCAGAGTTTTCTGCGCGGGTCCCCGGCACGATTGCGATTCAATAGCGAGAAGCCCTGGCATGGCGGACCGCCGATAACAACATCGGCTTTGGGGACCGGAAACAGTTGTTCATCCAGCAAACGGATAATATCGCCGCAAGTGGCATGTTTTCCTTCGGGATCAAAGTTGGCTTTGTAAGACTCGATTGCGTCGGCATTGAAATCGTTGGCAAAGAAAGGATGAAAATGGTTTGTGTCCATGAAGCCGCGCGTCATTCCGCCACAGCCGCAGAAAAGATCAATAAGTTTGTAATGCCCGTATTTCATTGCCGACCGTCCCGCCATGCCTCTACGCTCTACTCTGCCCCCTCTCCATTGTCAACGCAAAATGACAATATGTTCGGACCTTTTTATTCTTTTTTCCGGCCGTTCCGTTGATTGGCATGGACCCGAAAGGCCAGCGCAACCGGCGCCGTCAAATAAGTTGAGGAGACGCGGGCCTTCTTTGTTTGCGTATGGGTAATGCCCTATCGGATGACGGGTGTTTCAGTCAATTCCGCCGTTCTCGCGCGGCGGTCGGGCGGTCTTTGGCGGACGGCCTCGTAGAGCAGAATGGTGGCGGACGAAGCCACATTGAGCGAATCGGCCCGGCCGAACATCGGGATGCGTACGGGCGCGTCGCATTCTTTCATCCATAGTTCGCCGAGTCCGTACTGTTCCGAGCCGACGATCAATGCGGTACGGGCCGGGAACGTAATTTCGCTGTAGGTTCGTTCGGCATGCGGGGACGCGGCCACGACGAAGAAACCCTGTTGTTTAAGCCAGACCAGCGCCTGCTGCGAAGAGGTTTCGACGACCGGCAGGCAGAAGAGGGTGCCCAGGCTGGCTCGCACGACATTGGGATTGTTGACGTCGGTGGTCGGATCGCAAACGAGCACGGCGGCGGCTCCCGCCGCGTCCGCGCTGCGCAGGATCGTGCCCAGATTGCCGGGCTTTTCGACGGCTTCGGCTACCAGAATCAGCGCGGCGGCGGGTGGATCGAGGCTTTCCAGAGAGCCGACGACCTGGCGGGCGACGGCCAGCAGGCCGTCCGGCCGGTCGCGATAGGAAATCTTTTCGAAGGCGCGTTTGGCGCAGGAAATGGCCACGGCGCCCCGGGCGACGGCTTGTTCGATCAGGGCCGGTTCGTTGTCGCCCAGAAAGAAATCGGGACAGAAGAACAGTTCTTCGAGCGGATGCCCCTGGCCGAGCGCGCATCGGATTTCGCGAAAGCCTTCCACCAGTGTTTTTCCCGCCTCGTCGCGCCGGGAGCGCTGCCGCAGTTTGACGACGGCTTTGATGCGCGGGTTGGCCGGGCTTTCGATACGCATGGCTATTTGTGCCGGATCACGGCTTGCGCCGAGAGTTGCGTGGCGTTGGTGCCGGAGATGCGGGCCTGAACCGTAAGCACCTGGTTGGTGCTCGAGCCGCCCGTGTTCGTGTAGCGTGTGGTGCGGCCGTTTTTGTGGGAGAGCGTCCCGATATCCTCGTACCGCAGACTCCATGTGTAGCCGTCCCAGCCCGAAGCCTGAAACTCGACCGACTCGCCACGCGTCAGAGTGACGTCGGCGGGCGAGATTTCAATTTGCACGTCGCGGACCGCAACGGCCTTTTCGGACTCGCAACCCGTACCGAGAGGGAGCGCCGCCGGGAAAAGCAGCAGCGCAAGGATATTCCGAATGGTTTTCGTTTTCATGCCGCAACCCTAGTGTCGCCCCCCCGCGCATGTCAACGCTGAATTACGTTTTTTTTGCGCCCATCGGATTTTCCCGTTGATCCGCCGTCCACAATCGTCTAGGTTCATGGCTGCGAGTTTTCCGGCCGGCAAGCGGCGGCGGCCGAAATTCCGCGGGAAACCGCGGCGGCGCGGCCCGCCGCGCTATGTTTTTGGGCGAGGTCGAGGCGGGGATGCGTGCCGTCCCGTGCGCAAGAAGTTTGGCGAGGACCAGGACAAAGGCGGACAGTATGAATGGCGAGTGGCGAAAAAAGGCGGTGTTGCTGTGGGGCGCAGGCGCTCTGCTCGGGATGATTGCCGGGGGCGCGCGGGCGGAGGCGCCGACGGTGCGAGTGGATCAGGTGGTTGCGTATGTGAACGAGCATGCCATTACCGACGGTGACGTCAAGCGCATGCTGGATCCCGAACAGGTGCAGCAATGGCGCCGGCAACTGAGCGATCGGGAATTCGAGCAGAAACTGAAAGCCCAGTCGGCCGAGGCGCTCGACTTTCTGATCGAGCGGCGCCTGGCGCTGGACGCCTACGAGGCGCAGGAGATGCGTCTTCCCGAGTGGGCGGTGGACGGGCGGGCGCAGGATATTGTGCGGACCGTGTATCAGGGCGATCGCAACCGGCTGATCCGGGAACTGGCCGCCAACCGCATGACGTTCGACCAATGGCGCGACGAGGTGGTGAAGACCTCCATGATCGTCGCGATGATGCGTTCCACGGCGGTCGGACAGGGTGTGGCCGTGGCGCCGGGTCGCATACGGGCCTACTACGAGACGCAGGGCGAACGATTCCACAAGCCGTCCGCCGTACGCATGCGGCTGATCGCGCTGGGCGCGGGGCAGGGCGATGAGGCGCGGCGTCTGCGTGCGGCGGCGCTGGCCGGCGAGGACTTCGCGACGTTGGCGCGGCGGCACTCGCGCGACGCCAAAAGCGCGAGCGGCGGCGATTGGGGCTGGGTCAATCCCGCGGACTTGCGTCCCGAGCTGGCGCAGGCGGTGCGGGATCTGCCGGCCGGGAAAATCAGCGAACCGGTGACGACCGAGGACGACACGTATCTGGTTAAAATCGAGGAACGCAAGGATGGCGAGCGCACGCCCTTTGCGGAGGCGCAAAAGCAAATCGAGCAAATCCTGATGCGGGAGGAAGCCGAGCGGCGCTATCGCGAGTGGATCGGACGCTTGAAACAGGATGCGTATGTCTGGCGTCGGGATGAATCCTGAAGCGGAGGTCCGCGACGCCGATTGCCTGAGCCGCCCTTCGCATGTCCGCGAGCTGCTGGCCGCCCTGGGCGTTCACCCGGCCAAGGCGCTCGGCCAGAATTTTCTGACGGATCGCAATGTCCTGGACCTCATGATGTGCGCGGCGGGGGTGGGGCGGTCGGACCGTGTACTCGAGGTCGGACCGGGACTGGGTACGTTGACGGAGAGACTGCTGGCCGCCGCCGACACGGTGACGGCGGTGGAGATGGATGCGCGGCTTTTTGCGCATTTGCGCGATCGCTTCGCGGCGGAACCGCGCTTGCGTCTGCTGCATGCCGATATGCTGGACCTGAATGCGGATGAAATGCTCTCCGCCGCGGATCGCGTGGTTGCCAACCTGCCCTATGCGGCGGGCACCCGCATTCTGATGGGGCTGGCGGTGGCGTCGCGGGCTCCGCGCAGTTTTACGGTGACGTTGCAGCGCGAAGTGGCCCGGCGGCTGGCGGCCGGTCCGCGTTCGCGCGAGTACGGGCTGATCAGCGTGTGGGCGCAGTCCCGCTATGCGGTCAAAATCGTGCGGCCGGTGCCGGCCGGCTGTTTCTGGCCGCAGCCGGAGGTGACTTCCTGCATTGTGGATATGCGCATGCGCGACGATGCGTTGCGGGACGCGGCGGCCATGCGCGCTCTGTGTCGCTGGACGCGCGCGGCGTTTCGGCATCGGCGCAAGCAGTTGATCTCGGCCCTGATACGGCCGCCCGGCGCCGGCGGCGGGCGCGCCGCCGTGTTGGACGCCTTGCGCGCGGCGGGCGTGGACGCCCGGGCGCGCGCCGAAGATTTGACGACAAGCCAGTGGACAGCGCTGGCCCGGGAACTGGAAGCGCGCGATCCCGGCGCGAACGTTGCGGAAATGCAGTACGGAGGAGAATGATGGATACAAAGCAAGAGATTCCCTTGGCCACCCTGGATACGGAGCGCTTCATTCGCGAGCAGGTAGAGGAGATTCGCGCCGTGGTGGGCGACGACACGGCCATCAGCGCGCTGTCGGGCGGCGTCGATTCCGCCGTGACGACTCTGCTGGGACATCGCGCGCTGGGCGAAAGGCTCAGGACCTATATCGTGGAGAACGGACTGATGCGCGAAGGCGAAGTGGCGCGCATTGTGCAGTGGTTCGCGCAATTGGGCGTTGCGGTACAAGTGGTGGACGCGCGCGACAAGTTTTTTGCGGCTCTGAAAGGGGTTACGGATCCGGAGGAGAAGCGCGAAAAAGGCATTACGCAGGTGTTCTACAAGGACGTGTTTGCGGGGCTGGTGCGGGAAAGCGGCGCCAAAATTCTTTTGCAGGGCACCATCTTCACCGATGTCGAGGAAACGGCGGCGGGCATTAAGCGGCAACACAATGTTTTCGAGCAAATCGGCATTGATCCGCAACAGGCCTTCGGCTATCGGGTCGCGGAGCCGATCGTGACGTTGCGCAAGCCGGCCGTGCGCGCCGTGGCGCGCGCTCTGGGGCTGCCCCGCGAGATCAGCGAGCGGCCGCCCTTTCCCGGTCCGGCTTTGGCCGCGCGCGTGGTGGGCGAGGCGACCCCGGAACGCGTCGCCACGGTGCGTCAGGCCACCGTCATTGTGGAAGAGGCCCTGGCTTCGGTGTCCGCGTTTCAGTATATGGCCATTTTGCATCAGGACCTCGTGACCGGTTTGCGTGACGGGCGCCGCGATTTCGGTCTGCAAATCGAAATTCGCTGCTGGGACAGCGCCGACGCTGTCACCGCCGTTCCTACGGAACTGCCCTTCGCCACACTGCGCGCGATGGCCGACCGTATGGTCGCCGAGGTGCCCGGCGTGGTGAGCGTGACCTACAATATTGCCGCCAAGCCCCCCAGTTGTATCGAGGCGGTGTGAAGGGAAGGATGAAGGATGAAGGGAGGCCGTTTGGGCCTTATAGGCGGAACTCTATTCTTCCCTTTTCCGAATGGCCATGACACGACCGTTTGACAGTGAAAAGTATTTGCGGGAACAGGGCGCTTGCATTGTCGAGCGGGCGCAGCAGTTCGGCGGCAGACTGTATCTGGAGTTCGGCGGCAAGCTGGTGTGCGACTTTCACGCGGCTCGCGTACTGCCGGGCTTCGATCCCAACGCCAAAGTGCGTTTGCTGCAGACGTTGCGCGATCAGGCGGAAATCGTGCTGTGCATTCATTCCGGCGACATCGAGCGCAAGAAAATGCGGGCCGATTTCGGCGTGACCTACGATGTGGACGCGTTGCGTCTGATCGACGATTTGCGGGAACGCGATCTGGCGGTGGTCGGCGTCGTGTTCACGCGCTACGAGGATCAGCCCTCGGTCCGCCAGTTTCGCAATCGTCTGGAACGCGGCGGGTTGCGGACCTATGTGCATCGGGCCACGCCGGGGTACCCGACCGACGTGGATACGATCGTCAGCGACGAGGGCTGCGGCGCCCATCCGTTCGTCGAGACTTCGCGTCCCATTGTGGTGGTGACCGGGCCCGGACCCGGCAGCGGCAAAATGGCGACCTGTCTTTCCCAGATCTATCACGAGCGCTGTCGCGGAAATCTGTGCGGATACGCCAAATTCGAGACCTTCCCGATCTGGAATCTGCCGATGAAGCACCCGGTCAACCTGGCCTACGAGGCCGCCACGGCGGATCTGGGCGATGTCAATGTACTGGATTCCTATCACCTGGAAGCCTACGGTTGCGCGGCGGTCAGCTACAATCGGGACATGGAGATTTTCCCTGTGCTGCAGCGCATTCTCGAGAAAATCTACGAACACGCCTCGCCTTATCGGTCGCCGACCGACATGGGGGTCAACCGCGCCGGTTTTGCCATCGCCGACGATGTCGCCGTGCGCGAGGCGGCGGTGCAGGAAGTGATCCGCCGCCATTTGCGAGCCCGTTGCGAGTATGTGCTGGGCGCGGCCGAGCAAAATGCCGTACGGCGTACGGAACTGCTCATGAAGGAAATGGGCGTGGAGCGCGAACACCGTCGCGAGGTCCCGGCCGCCCGCGCGGCGGCGCGCTCCGCGCGGCGCAAGGGGAAGGGTCACGACGACATCTATTGCGGAGCCGCTATGACCCTGGCAAACGGCGTTTTGGCGACCGGCTGCAACTCGCCGCTCCTGCATGCGGCCTCCAGCTTGATCCTCAATGCGATCAAAATCCACGCCGGCATTCCGGATCCGCTGCATATTCTGGCGCCCAATGTGCTCGCATCGATCGCCAATCTCAAGAGCGGCATTTTTAACGGAAAAACGCCCAGCCTGGACTTGCACGAAACGCTGATCGCGCTAAGCGTCAGCGCGACGATGAATCCGTCCGCGCAGATGGCCATGAACGCGCTCAAGAAATTGCGCGGCTGTGAAATGCACCTCACTCACATCCCGACGCCCGGCGACGAGGCCGGTCTGCGACGGTTGGGCATTAACGTCACCAGCGAGCCCGATTTTGCCGGTAAACACCTTTTTTTCGAATAACCCCACTACAAGGATGATGCGCTATGCCCAAGATCGAGAGTATTGACAAGGTCCTGATTATCGGTTCCGGCCCCATCGTAATCGGCCAGGCCTGCGAGTTCGACTATTCCGGCACGCAGGCCTGCAAGGCCCTTAAAGAGCTGGGCTATCGCATCGTACTGGTCAATTCCAATCCGGCCACCATCATGACGGATCCCGGCATGGCGGACGCCACCTATGTGGAGCCGTTGACGGTCGAGTCGCTGGAGAAAATCATCCGAAAAGAGCGACCGGACGCCCTGCTGCCCAATTTGGGCGGTCAGACGGCGCTCAATCTGGCCTGCGAACTGAAAAAGGCCGGCATCCTCGACGCCTGCGGCGTACGCGTGATCGGGGTGCAGTTGGACGCCATCGAGCGCGGCGAGGACCGCACCGAGTTCAAGAATGCCATGACGCGCCTGGGCATTGAAATGCCGCGCAGCGAGGCGGTGTACAGCGTCGCGGAGGCCGAGCGCGTAGCGACGGAGTTGGGGTATCCGGTCGTTATCCGGCCCGCCTATACCATGGGCGGCACGGGCGGCGGACTGGTGTACAATGTCGAGGAATTGCAGCGGGTCGCCGCGCGCGGCATTGCGGCCAGCATGGTGGGCCAGATACTGGTCGAGGAGTCCGTGCTGGGCTGGGAAGAGCTGGAACTGGAAATCGTGCGCGACGAGCGCAATCGGCTGGTGACGGTCTGTTTCATCGAAAACGTGGATCCGATGGGCGTGCATACCGGCGATTCGTTTTGCGTGGCGCCCATGCTGACCATTGCCGAGGACGTGCAGCGGCGGCTTCAGGCCTATTCCTTCGCCATTGTGGAAAGCATCGGCGTCATTGGCGGAACGAACGTGCAGTTCGCGCACGACCCCAAAACCGGCCGTATCGTGATTATCGAGATCAATCCGCGCACGTCGCGCTCTTCGGCGCTGGCCTCGAAAGCCACGGGATTCCCGATCGCGCTCGTGTCCGCCAAACTGGCGGGCGGCATGAATTTGTCCGAAATTCCCTACTGGCGGGGCGGCGGTCTCGACGGCTATGCGCCGGCGGCGGACTATGTGGTGACCAAGTTTCCGCGCTGGGCGTTCGAAAAGTTCAAGAAGGTCGAGGATCGGCTCGGTACGCAGATGCGCGCCGTAGGCGAGGTGATGAGTATCGGTAAAACCTACAAGGAAGCCTTCCTGAAGGCGGTTCGCTCGCTGGAAACCGGTCGCTACGGACTGGGCGAAAATCAGGCGCTGCAAGCGGCGACGGCGGAGGAACTGCTGCGCATGCTGCACGACCCCTCCAGCGAGCGCCAGTTCGTTATGTACGAGGCTCTGCGCAAGGGGGTCTCCGTGGCGACGCTGCACGAGCGCACCGCCATCAAGCCGTGGTTCATCGAGCAGATGAAGGAACTGGTGGATCTGGAAGAGACGATTCGGGGTTGCCGGGGCGCCGCGCTGCCCGACGACTTGCTGCGGCAGGCCAAGCAGGACGGTTTTGCCGACCGCGCTCTGGCGCGTCTGCTGGGTGTGGCCGAACGCGACATTCGCCGTCAGCGGGAGAGGGCCGGCATTGTCGAGGGCTGGCATGCGGTTCGCGTCTGCGGCGTGGAGGACGCCGCCTACTACTATTCCAGCTATCATGGCGCCGACACGTCCGCGGCGACGGACAATCCCGACAAGGTCATGATTCTGGGCGGCGGTCCCAATCGCATCGGGCAGGGGATCGAGTTCGACTATTGCTGCGTGCATGCCGCCTTCGCCTTGCGCGCCATGGGCGTCGAGACGGTGATGGTCAACTGCAACCCGGAAACCGTTTCCACCGACTACGATACTTCCGACAAACTCTACTTCGAACCGCTGACCGTCGAGGACGTGCTGCAAATCTACGCCAAGGAGAAACCGCGCGGCGTGATTTGCCAGTTTGGCGGTCAGACCCCGCTCAACATCGCGCGCGAGCTGGAGGAGGCCGGCGTGCGCATTCTGGGGACGACGACCGACACCATCGATCTGGCCGAGGACCGCGACCGTTTCCGGGAACTGATGGAAAAACTGGACATTCCCATGGCGCCCAGCGGCATGGCGCTGACGATCGACGACGCCCTGGCCATTGCGGCCCGCATCGGCTATCCGCTGATGGTGCGGCCCTCCTATGTGCTGGGCGGGCGCGGCATGGAGATCGTGTACGACGAGGAAATGTTGCGCGCCTACATGACGGCCGCCGTCGGCGTCACGCCGGATCGGCCCATCCTGATCGACAAGTACCTGAGCGACGCCGTCGAGGCCGAGGCCGATGCCATTGCCGACGGTCGCGACGCCTATGTGCCGGCGGTCATGGAGCATATCGAGCAGGCCGGCGTGCATTCGGGCGATTCCGCCTGCGTGATCCCGCCGACGACCATTTCCGCGGAGCATCAGGAAACGATCCGCGACTACACGCGCCGCATCGCCCGCGAGATGAAGGTCGTCGGGCTAATGAACATGCAGTACGCCATTTGCGAGGGCCGGGTCTATGTGCTGGAAGCCAATCCGCGCGCCTCGCGCACCGTGCCGCTGGTCTCCAAGGTCTGCGGCATCTCGATGGCGCGCATGGCCACGGAAATCATGCTGGGCAAGACCCTGGCCGATTTCGATCTGAGCGAGAAGCAATATTCGCATTTCGGGGTCAAGGAAGCCGTTTTCCCGTTTAATATGTTTCCGGAAGTCGATCCCGTGCTCGGTCCCGAAATGCGTTCTACAGGCGAAGTGCTGGGGTTGGCGGATTCTTTCGGCATGGCGTTTTTCAAGGCGCAGGACGCGGCCCGCGCCACGCTGCCGACGGCGGGGACCGCGTTGCTGACCGTGTGCGTGAAAGACCGCGGCGCACGGCTGGCGCAGGCCGCGCGCAATTTTGCGCAGGCGGGCTTTCGCCTGCTGGCGACAGCGGGTACCGGCGAGTTTCTGGCCCAAAACGGCGTGGCGTGCGAGCCGATCCTTAAGATGCACGAAGGCCGGCCCAATGTGAGCGACGCCATCAAAAACGGCGAGATACAGGTCGTGGTCAACACGCCGTCCGGCAAGCTCAGCGTCACGGACGATTCCTATATCCGCAAGGCCGCGATTTGCTACCGCGTCCCCTATATGACCACCGTGGCGGCGGCCTTGGCGGCCTCCGAAGGCATATTGGCGCGCCAGTCGGGCGAGTTTTCCGTTCGTTCCCTGCAATCCTATCATGCGCAATAAAACAGGGATACTCTGCGAAAAAGCTTGCTATGGCGAAATTCGTCTGTTATTCTTGCCAAAGATTATAGCGAAAAGGCCTTCCGTCACAGCCTTGGGGCCGTTGGCGGAGAAGGGTAATGCGGAAACATATTCAGGAGGAAGTTGTGAGTAGAAAATTGCGTATGGGTATGGTCGGCGGCGGCAAGGAATCTTTTATAGGCGAAGTGCATCGCATGGCGACGCGTCTGGACAATCAGGCTGAACTGGTCTGTGGTTCGTTCAGCGCCACCAGAAAAAAATCGCTCGACAGCGGCGCGGATCTGGGCTTGCCCGCCGAGCGCGTGTACGGGACCTATCGCGACATGTTCAAGATCGAGGCCAAACTGCCGCCGGAAGAGCGGATGGACTTTGTCTGCGTGGTGACGCCGAACAACATGCACTATCCGATCTCCATGGCGGCGCTGGACGCCGGATTCCACGTGGTCTGCGACAAGCCGATGACCGTGACGCTGGACGAAGCCCAAAACCTGGCCCGCAAGATCAAGGCCTGTAACCGGCTCTTTTGTCTGACCCACAATTATGTCGGGTCGCCGATGGTCAAGGAGGCCCGCGCCCTGGTGGCGGCGGGCGAGCTGGGCGCCGTGCGCCGGGTGGCGGTCGAGTACGCCCAGGGGTGGCTGGCGACCCGCGAGGAAACCGCCGGCTGCAAGCAGGCGGCCTGGCGCACCAATCCCAAACGGGCCGGCTGGAGTTGCTGCATGGGCGATATCGGTACGCACGCGGCGCATCTGGCCGAGTATATCGTGGGCGACGCGCTTTCCGAGGTGTGCTCCGATCTGTCCACCTTTGTGCGCGGACGCCAGCTCGACGACGACGGCAGCGTACTGCTGCGCTTCGCGAACGGCGCCCGCGGCGTCTTGTGGGCCAGTCAGGTGGCGGTTGGCGAAGAGAACAACTTGCGCATACGGGTATACGGCGAAAAAGGCTCCGTCGAATGGGCGCAGCAGGAGGGCAATAGCCTGATCGTGCGCCGACTCGACCGACCCATGGAAATTCGTCGTGTCGGCACGCCTTTTGTCGGGTCGGCCGCCGCCGCCGCCACGCGCATGCCGGCCGGACATCCGGAGGGGTATTTGGAAGCCTTCGCCAACGTGTACAAGGAGTTTTTCCGGGCGCTGCGCGATTTCGAGGACGGCAAGAAGATAGCGGCGTCCGACTACGACTATCCGGGGGTCGAGGATGGCATTCGCGTGGCCGCCTTTATCGAGGCGGTCGTGCGCAGTTCGCGTTCCACCAAGGACAAGTGGTTTACCGTTGAAAACTGAACGCTGAATCCATGCCCATCGCTATTCTGTCCGTTCATGTCGCCAACAAGATCGCCGCCGGTGAAGTGGTCGAGCGACCGGCTTCGGTGGTCAAGGAGCTGGTCGAGAACGCCCTGGACGCCGCCGCCACGCGCATAGAGGTCGAGATCGTGGCGGGCGGTCGCAAACTGGTGTCCGTTTCCGATAACGGTACGGGCATGAGCCGCGACGACGCGCTCCTGGCGATCGAACGCCAGGCCACCAGCAAGATCCGGGATGTGGACGATATCGAGCGGGTGCAGACGCTGGGCTTCCGCGGCGAGGCGCTGCCGTCCATCGCCGCCGTCTGCCGTTTCCGGCTGGCGACCTGCGCGGCGGGTCAGACGGCGGGCAGCGAGTTGCGCATGGCCGGCGGCAAACTGCAGGATGTACGCGAGTTCGGTACGCCGCAGGGTACGCTCGTCGAAGTGCGCGATTTGTTTTTCAATGTCCCGGCGCGTCGCAAATTCCTGCGCACCGTCCAAACGGAACAGACCCGTATCCGCATGCTGTTTGCCGGTCTGGCCATCAGTCATCCGACGGTCGCCTTCCGACTCAAGGCCGACGGTCGCGAGTTGTGGCAGTTGCCGGCCGGAACGCTGCAAGACCGCCTGCGCGATCTGTTCGGGGCGGATCGTCTGCGCGATCTCAAGAAAGTCGATTATCGGCGCGATCCCGTGTTGAGCGGATTCGTCGGCATTCCGGCGGCCGCCCGCTCCGACCGCGCGGAGCAGTACGTCTTCATCAACGGCCGCGTCGCGCAGTCGCCGGGCGTCGCCTACGCGTTGAACGAGGCCTATCGCGGGCTGCTGCCATCCGGAAAGTACGCTCCGCTCTTCCTCTTTATCGAGATCGACCCCGAGAAAGTGGATGTCAATGTGCATCCGGCCAAGCGCGAAGTTCGCTTCCGTCAGCCCGGGCCGGTGCGCGACGCCGTGATTGCCGCCGTGAGACAGGCCCTCGGGCATCCGTCCGGTTCCTCCGCGCCGGGGGTGGCGCCGGCCGCTCCCGCCGCCGCGAGCGTGGCCGGCGCAGCGCGCATCGCGCTGCGTCAGGGCTTTCTGGGCAATTTCCCCGGATTGCGCAGTCCGGCATATCCGGAGCCGCCGGCTACGCGGCCGGCGGTCGGCGGCGCGCCGCCCGCCCCGGCGGAGGCGGGGGAGGGCCGCGCGCCCCCGCCGGGGGGGGGGGGGGGGAAAG
>CAZYAW010000221.1:0-3315 GCA_964646045.1 uncultured Victivallales bacterium
GATACCCGGAGGGGGCGGTCGTAAATTCTCAGCGCCTCGATGGACAGGCCTTCCTCGTCGCCGATGCGCAGCTCATCGGCGCCGTTTGGATCCCGGAAGTCATGGCGGAAACGCCCCCAGCCGAATTTGCGGTTGCCGCCCTTGCACAACACGCCGTCGATCACGAAGGCCATCACCTGTGGGCCGCCGTCGACGATGATGACGACGTGATGCGATTTGCCGGTCTCGATTTTGCCTTTGTCGCTTTTCCAGGATGCGCGGCCCCGGATGTCGCTCATGGTGAATTCAAGGGCGCCATCCTCGTGCGTCGTGACGCAGATGCCTTCATCCTCCTCGTTACGCGCGTCCAGCAGCTTCCCGCCTTCGCGCAACGTGGAGCATTGCACCTGCATTTCGATCGTGAATCCCGCCTGATGGTTCACAATCTCGTGTTCCACGATGTCGGCCAGCAACGGCAACTTCGGCATCTCGGCTTTGTCGGGCACAGTCCCGCCGGACAGGTCCAGAACCAATCCATCTTCCACGGCCTGGGGCGCACCGTCTTCCAGTTGTCCCCACAGCGCTTCGAGCAGGCTGGAATCGATCAGGTGGGTCTTGGCAACATTCTTCTGCGTTTCCGTGATGTAGGTGTTGCCGCCGTCTTCGATCAGGTCGGGATAGCTGGGCCCTCTGGCCGGGTTGGGCGAGTACATCACAATTTCGGGTTCGGACCACAGGATATGGCCGTCCCGCTCGATGCCGCCGGAGAGCCAGGCGATGTTGCGGCTGCCCGCGCCATGCCTCTGGTTGTACCAGCAGCAGCGGTTGTTGTGGTGCCAGAGCAGGTATTTTCCGTTCTCGCACTTCCAGGCAAAACAGGCCGCGCGGGGATTACGGATTCGTTCGCCGGTGGCGTAGATCGCATACCGGGGCGGATCCCAGGTGCGGCCGCCGTCACGGCTGTAGGATTCGGCGGGGTACCCGTCGCCGGTGCGGTAGATCACGTAGAGCGAGCCGTCATCGAGCGCCACGAAGCTCTGCTCCTCGGCGACGATCCCGCCGCCCTCGGGATTGCGCAGGCCGATCTCGCCTTCCGGCAGCGTCTTCCAGGTGACATTCTCGGGGTCCGGCTCGGTCAACAGGTTCTCGCTGCGCAGCAGGACGCCTTCGGAGTGCAGAAAACCGCCGTAGCCGTAGCGTCCGATCTTGTGCAGTGGCACGCAGGCCGCGCCCTCGTGGACGAAAGCCTTTCCCACGTTCCAGAAGAACCGGATCTTGCCCTGGTACGGGTTGTTGCGATCCACCTCCGTTTCGCGGATCGGTATCTCATAGCGCTTTTCCGACCAGGTGCGCCCGTGGTCGTCGGTGTACTTGAACACGAAGTGCCCCAGCGAATCGAGCCGTGTGAACTTGCCGTTTTTGCAGGGAGGGTTGTCGGCTACCACCTCGCGGATGTTATCGGTGTTGTGATTGTAGAAGCAGAAGATGCGTCCCGACGGCGCTTTCAGCAACACGCCGTAGGCGGCTTCAGGGCCGTCGGCCGGCTCCAGCGCGACCAGGTCCGCCCAGGTCTTGCCCTGGTCCTCGCTACGCATCGAGACCACGTGTTCGCCCGGCTGGCCCTCGCGCGAATGCCCGGTGGTCATCTGGCATAGCCAGGCCCCGTCATCGGTCTTCACCACGTAGGGCTGGTCGCAGTAGTTTTCGGACGGAATCTCCCATCCCGTCGCATCCAGATCGCGGCAGTCAGTCATGTTGGCCATTCCTTCTCCTTCCTTTTGATTGATCGAGTGGTCGTACTAAACGAGCGGGTGCGTGTCAAGCGCCGTTGGCGGCCGGGTGCGATTTCCCCGGTCCGATGCATGATGGATCGACGCCAGAGACTGAAGCATAGTCCCAAGGTTACTATTCAGGCAGTCAGGAGTCAGAATTCAGTGGGGCCTCGTGATTTCGCAGGCTCATCAGATTTTTCGAGGGACTGAATATTCAATATCCAACAAGGAATTTCCAACCGACCAAATTTTTGTGTATTCGCCTTGGATACTGGATATTCCTGATCAGGAGACGGGCGGCGACCCGGTCAGGCAGGAATGCCGGACCTGTTTCTTGCCGCGAATTCAGGGAGAGCGAACGAGCCATGACCTCGGCCGGAGGGCGCACTGATCACTGGCCGCTTCTCACCGCAACCCGGGTGTGCCTTGCAATTTTCATGCTCCACGTACGGACGGTGTCCGCGTCGGGCGCCGCCAGGTGTCCGAGCGCGTACGACGTGCCGATTTGAAGGCTCTTGTGTTCCCCGTACGGATGAAACGGCATCACGGTGATTCCGGTCACGTGCCGCAGGCGGGCGGCCAGGGCGCCGATGGCGGCGAAGTGGTCGTCGCGGTCGTTGTATCCCGGCACGATCGGACACCGCAACTCCAGCGCGGCGCCGCAGGCGTCGAGGCGGCGCAGGTTGTCTAGGATGAGCGCATTGTCCCGCCCGGTGAAGCGCGCGTGGCGCTCCGGATCGGTCTCTTTGATGTCGTACAGGAACAGGTCCACGAACGGCAGCACGGCCTCGAAGCGCTCGCAGGGCACGCAACCGCAGGTGTCGAGACAGGTATGCAGTCCGTGGTGTTTGGCGGCTGCGAGTAGCGCCCGTGCGAATTTGGGCTGGGCCAGCGGTTCGCCGCCGGAAAGGGTCAGGCCGCCGCCGGAGTTCTCGAAATAGGCGCGGTCCTTGAGGACCGTCGTCATGACTTCCGCGACGGTTGTCGCGCGCCCCGCGAATTCCAACGCTCCGTTCAGGCAGGCTTCCACGCAACGGCCGCAGCTTGTGCAGCGGGTGCGGTCGAAGCGATGGCTGCCGGCCTCGATCGTGTGGCAGCCGTGCTCGCACACAGCCGCACAGCGTCCGCAACGGGAGCAGTGGATCGCGATGTACTTGAGTTGCGGCTCGAAGCGGATGGATTCCGGGTTGTGGCACCAGACGCACCGCAGCGGGCAACCCTTGAGAAACACCGTGGTCCGCAGCCCGGGGCCGTCATGAATAGCGGCTTTCTTGATGTCGAACACCACGCCGGTTGTCGCGGCAGTCATTGGGCATTGGTCATTGGGCATTGGGTGTCTGTTCATTGGAAACAAGCAAAAAGCCTTTGGGGCGGCCCGTCGATGCCGCAGGAAAGTATGTCGGGCATTCCTGCCTGACAGTATCTGTCCAGTTCACTCATAGAAGGTTCGCTCCAGAACTTCTTTCGTAGCCGTTCACGGTTCTCAGTTCACAGTTCACAGTTCATGGTTTTTCAGCCTTCTTTTACGCTTTCGCCATACTCTTCTCGAATTCAAGCTGATATT
>CAZYAW010000222.1:0-5637 GCA_964646045.1 uncultured Victivallales bacterium
CGAAGCGTTTGTCTTTCTCGCCAAACCGGGCGTCATGCTGCGCGCCAAGCGTTTGAGTCACTGGGACAACTTCAACAGCTCCGAGTTGTTCTACACCAATCCGGATCGCATCGGAATTCGCGACTATATCTGCCGCTGGAATCTGCTGACGCCGCTGCCCCGGGACCCCGCAAAGCATCCGTTCGATCCGCAAACCGTCCGCCCCGCGCCGGGCGATCGCGTCTCCGCAGGCGCGGAATGGAAGGCGGCCGACGGCGAGGCCGTCGATCTCGGCGTGCGCTTCGGCAAGCAGGGCGCACGGATGATCTATGCCTTCACATACATCTTCTCGGAGCAGCCGCGCGACGCCGTGCTGCGCCTTGACAGCAACAACCACAACCGCGCCTGGCTGAACGGACGGCGGGTCAACGACGGAATCGGAACCGCCCAGGAGCGCCGCCGTTTTCATGTCTACAGCGACGATGTTCCGGTGCGCCTCCAGGCGGGGTGGAACCGTCTCCTGCTGCAGGTCGATACGCACGGCGGCGAATGGATGATGTCCGCCCGGCTCAACGACCCCGCCGGACGGCCCTTGCGCGACGTCACCTATCGGCTGGAGCGGCCCGATGGCCTACTCTGATAAAAAGCCGGCTTGTTTCGGGACTCTCGCCACTCGAACATGGTCGGTTTTGCGGGTGATGGGGCCCGCCGTCAGAATCCGTCTGCCCGGTCCGGCAAGCGGATCCCGACATAGCTGTTTCCCGTCCGGGAGTCGTATGACGTAGGCCGATTCATCCGGTCGGCAGGGTACAAGCGGGAGTGAAACGCGTCATGCAACGAGCAATCCAATTTGTCACGGTGTTGGTCGCCCTGTTCACGGGCGCCATCGCCGTTCAGACACGAGCCGCCGACAACTATGCCTCGACCGTTCTCGCGGACGGTCCCGTGGGGTATTGGCGTCCGATCCGGTGGCCTACTGGCGGATGGAGGAGATGAGCACGAATGTAAGCGCCTGGGCGGTGAACGCGGTCGACCGCGGCGCCTTGCCGGGGAACTACGCAAGATTCGTCTCCGGGCAGCATGCGAATGCCGGACCACGGTCGCCGACATTTGAGGGGTTCGACGAGGCGAACAAGGCGCCCTATTTTCAGACGGACACTGGCCCCGCGCCCTACGACCAGAATTACATTGCGATCAGTGACGACACCTCCCTGGACATCACGGGCGACCTGACGCTGGAAGCGTGGATCAAAATCGAACAGGTGAATACCAATTTTACGTCGCACGGTGTTCTGGCCAAGTACGGTACAGGGCCGAACTGGGGGGATGAGCGCGCGTATATGCTCGGCGTTGACACGGCGACCACGGGCTTGTGGTTCTTTGTTTCCACGGACGGAACGTACGATGCGAACAATCGGATCGACATTGCTCCGCTGGCGCTGAACGAGTGGCGCCACGTCGTCGCGGTATTCGACGCGGGCAGCGCCATGCGGATCTACACCAACGGCGTGGAGGCCGCCAGCAAGACAACGGGCGTACCGGCGACCGGCATCTTTCAGTCGAAGTCGCCCCTGTGGATCGGGACGTTTGCCAACGACGCTGACGGCAATCAGTTCTACGGCATCATTGACGAGGTCGCGGTGTACAACAAGGCGCTCAGCGCCCCGGATGTCCTGCGCCATTACAGGGCCGGGGTCCTGGGCCGTCCCGCCGGCACGGTTTTCATGCTCCGTTGAGGGGCCCGCAAGACCGGCCATCTTTGCCGTCCTGCCGAATTGTTTGTGAGTGGGCGCTACCGGGTTTGCGTGGGGCTACGGTTGCCTCCACCGACGCGAGGTCGGCGGGCGGCAGCCAGACTTCACCGAATTTTTATGCCTTGCGCTCGTTTTCCGTTGTCGTCGCCGTAGTCGTCTGCCGAGTCCGTATTGTGCGCATATGTTGGCCATAGTCGAGCCGAAGGGCACCCAATTGCCGGATATCGGCTTTCCTACGGACACCGGATTACGACTACGGCGACGACTACTGATGATGATTCAGAAATGTTGACATATCTTTCGCAATATGCGACTGCGCTTATGGCAAGCAACCCGGAAAGGAGACGGATATTGGCATGGACAAGGAAACGAATGCGCGCGAATCGAGATGGATCCCCTATGTTTTACCGTGGGACGACGCTCCGCTGGACCTCTCGTCGCTCTACACGGCGGAAAAACCGGCGGGCAAACACGGGTTTCTGCGGGCGGAAGGCGATCGTCTGGTCTTCGAGGACGGCTGCGAGGCGCGTTTCTGGGGCACGCTGTTCAACGGCGCGGCCAACTTCCCCTCGCACGAGTACAGCGAAAAAGTGGCGCGACGACTGGCCAAGTTCGGCGTCAATATGGTGCGTACGCACCAATTGGACGCCGACTGGACCACGCCGAATATCTTCCAGTACACCCGCGGCCGACACCGGAACGATTCGCTGACGCTCGATCCCGAAAGCATGGACCGGCTGGACTACCTGATCGCCTGCCTCAAGGCGCAGGGGATCTACATCTACCTGGACCAGCTCTGCCATCGCAAATTCAAGCCGGGCGACGGCGTGGACAACGTGGACGGACTGCATAAGTATGGAGGCACCCCGCAGTCGCTCTTCGATCCGCGCATGATGGAACTGCAGAAAGAGTACAGCCGCCGGCTCTGGACGCACGTCAATCCGTATACCGGCCTGGCCTACAAGGACGATCCCGCGATCGCCCTGATGGAGCTCACGAACGAGAACGACACCTTCCGCGCCAATCGCAACCTCGAACCGTACCGGACCCGGCTCGAAAAACGCTACCGGGACTGGGCCGACAACGAAGGCCGGTCCGTGCCCGAGGGGAGCGTGGACTTCGACAAGCTGACTCCGGACCTGACTTGCTTTTTGACGGACCTCTTCAAGGCCTACTGCGACGAGATGACCGCCAACCTCCGGGTTATCGGAGTCAGGACGCCCATTACCGGCACCAACTGGAATACCTGGAGCGGACTCTGCGGCTTCTGGGCCATGCGGGACTGCGACTACATGGATTCGCACGCCTACTGGGACATGTGGAACGACGTCCGCGGCAACAATGTTCCCGCTATCGGCCTTGAAAACGATCCTCTCGTTCAGCCGTTATCGGCCCGACGTCGGCTGACGCGCCCGTTCTTCGTCTCGGAATGGGACGTGACCTGGCCCAACGAATGGCGCGCCACGGCGCCGCTCCACTTGGCGGCCGCCGGAGCTTTCCAGGGTTGGAGCGGGTTTACGATTCACACGTATCGCTATCGCACATGCGGGCCCGTGCACGGTTTGGGCGGGGTGGTCATGGACGGTGTGGGCTACCGCGTGAACTTCGATACGTTCAACGACCCCGCCAAGTTCGGCCTGTTCTACCACGCCGCTTTGCTGTATCGGCGCGGGGACGTGAAATCCGCCGAGAAGACGGTGGGCGTCCTGCTGCCGGACGCCACGCCGGACAAGCTCGTGTCGGAGATACGCTCCCGCGACGGCGCGGAGCTCGTGGTTTCGCACATTCCCGCGCTCGATCGTCTCCCGCTTCAGCACAAGATGGGTCTCGTGCTTCCGGGCGAAGCGCCGAGGATGGACATGGCTCTGCCGTTGGCCGAAACACCGCCGGCGGCGGCCGGTACGGAACGCCTGAGCGATACCGGCGAGCTGGGCCGCGACCACGGCAAACGCATCGGCTGGATCGACACGCCGCGCACGAAAGCGGCTTTCGGATTTCTGGGCGAGAACGAGCCGGTCGAACTCGACGGTCTTACGATATGCGTCAAGACGCCGTTTGCCGTCATTGCCTTGAGCTCGCTTACGGATCAACCGATTGCGGACTCCCCGCTCCTGCTGCTGACGGCGGTCGGCAGGGCGGACAACACGGGCGCGCGATACAACGAGGATCACACCGAGCGGCTGGATATCGGACATGCGCCGACATTGATTGAAGTCATCGAAGCGCGCATCGCTCTCAAGACCAGCCAGAGGTTGAAGGTCTGGTCGATCGACCCCGAGGGCATCCAGACCGGACCGGTGCCGACACGGTACGCAGACGGCGTGATGTCGTTTGATCTGGGCGATGTGTTTCCGTCGATGTACTACATGCTGGAAAGATGATTGCGGCATGACTGACGACAAGACCTCTCCAATCATGATCGGCTGGGCTTCCGCCGATATCACGCCGTCGCAACCCGTGAACCTGCACGGCCAGCATTATGCGCGCGTGTCGGAAGGCGTCCGCGATCCGGTCACGGCGACGGCGCTGGCATTGGCGCCCGGCGATGACGCCACCCAGGCCGCGATCCTGGTCAGTTGCGATTTGTGCATCGCCGCCGACAGTCTGCGCGACGCGGTGCGGCAACGGGCGGGGGCGGCATGTCCCGATCTTTCTCCAGAGAGCATCGTCCTTAACGCTACGCATACGCATGCGGCGCCGACCGCCTTTGTGAAGGAGGATCTCGTCGCGCGCGACGGAAAGGCTCTCGCCGTCGATGGCATCGATCTGCCTGTCATGGACGCCGCGGAATACATTGCCTGGGCGGCCGAGCGTATCGCCGCGGCCGCGGTCGAAGCCTGGCGCGCGCGCGCCCCCGGCGCCATCGGCTACGGCCTGGGCCAGGCCGTCGTGGGCCATAATCGGCGGGCGGCCTACGCGGACGGCAGCAGCCGCATGTACGGCAACACCGCGACCGCAACGTTCAGCCACATCGAAGGCTACGAAGATCACGATGTCAACCTGCTGGCGACCTGGAACGAAAAGGGCGAAATCACGGGCGTGGCGATTAACGTGGCATGCCCGTCGCAGGTGGACGAGACCGACTTTGTTATCAGCGCCGACTACTGGCACGACGTGCGGGTCGAGTTACGCCGGCGCCTGGGCGCCGGACTCTTCGTGCTGCCGCAAGCATCGACTGCGGGCGATCAGTCGCCGCGTCGGCTGTGGGACAAGGCAGCGGAGGAGCGCATGCGCCGTCTCGCGGGGCGGACGGCTCGCGAGGAAATCGGCTTTCGCATTGCGGAGGCCGTGGAAGCCGTGCTGCCGCTGGCCGCGACGGAACGGCGGGAACGACTGCCCATGCGGCATATCGTCGTCAAGGCGGAACTTGCGCGCTGGAAGGTCTCCGAGAGCGAGGCGCTTCAGGCCGACCGGGAAGCCGAGCCGCACCGCCGCGAATACGAGCGCCTGGCAGCGGAGCTACGCGAAAACCCCGCAAAGCGTCTGGAACCGCGCTGGTACATCCCGGTGACCACCGCCTTTGCCCGCTGGCGCTTCCTGGCGGGGGTCCGGCTGCGCTACGAACACGGTCGGACGCAAACGCGCCTGCCCGTCGAACTGCACGCGATTCGCCTTGGCGACGTGGCGATCGCCACAAATCCTTTCGAGTGCTATCTGGACTACGGCATTCGCATTAAGGCCCGCAGCCCGGCGGTGCAGACGTTTCTTGTGCAGCTTGCCGGTCCGGCAAGCTATCTGCCGACCGCTCGCTCGATTCGCGGCCGCGGCTACGGCTCGGCGCCGTCCAGCAGCATAGTCGGCCCCGAAGGCGGAGACGAGCTGGTGGAATGGACCGTACGGGCGATGGGCGAGGCGTTCGAGACGGGAAAGCGGTGAGTGGGGCAACTGAGGGGTTAGGGGCTAG
>CAZYAW010000223.1:0-3657 GCA_964646045.1 uncultured Victivallales bacterium
CGTACAATGCTGTGAATGTCGTCGGATCAAGAGCGGAGACCAATGGCGGTACGGGGAAGGGGACGACGATGTCGTTTATTCGCACGGCTACTGTCCGACCTGCATGGAGGAGGCGCTGGTTCGTTTCGGGCTGGAAACCGGCTATGTCAACCAGGCGCTGGCCATGGCGCAATAGGCTAGGATTTCACACAAGCAAGAAGGGGAACTACGAAACACGGGCACGCGAGAGTTTCTCCTTCGAGTGCAAATCATCCTGCCCGTGTTTCGCAGCGGCTCGTCCTGTTGAAAGATCCATGCGCAAACGATGACTGGAACGGCTATGAACGACACGGAACAAGGTAGCTCGCCTTTTGGACGCGCCGATTTCATTATTGCGGCGGCGCTGACCTCGATTCTGGCGGTTTTGATCATTCCGATCCATACGGGCCTGCTGGATTTGCTGCTGGTCCTGAACATCGCGCTGGGCATGCTGATTCTGATTCTGACGACCCAGCTCCACGATCCGCTGCAGTTGTCGGCCTTTCCGTCCCTGCTCCTTCTATTGACGCTGTTTCGGCTGGCTCTGAACGTGGCGACGACGCGTCAGATTCTTATGACCGCCTTTGCGGGCAACGTGATTCAGGCGTTCGGCACATTTGTCGTGGGCGGCAACTACGTGGTGGGCATCGTCATCTTTCTCATTCTGGTCGTCATCAACTTCATGGTCATCACGAAAGGTTCGGGGCGCATCGCGGAGGTGACGGCCCGTTTCACTCTGGACGCCATGCCCGGCAAGCAGATGAGCATCGACGCCGACTTGAGTTCGGGGCTGATCGACGAGGCGACGGCGCTGGAGCGGCGCGAAAAATTGCGGCGCGAAGCGGATTTCTACGGGGCGATGGACGGCGCCAGCAAGTTCGTGCGCGGCGACGCGATCGCCGGGCTGATCATCACGCTGATCAATATCGCGGGCGGCTTCACGGTCGGCATGCTGCAGCGGGGCATGGACGCCTCGCAGGCTCTGAAGACCTATACGCTGTTGACGGTGGGCGACGGGCTGGTCGCGCAAATTCCGGCGTTGGTCATTTCCACGGCGGCCGGCATGATGGTGACCCGCGCGGCCTCGAACGATTCGCTGGGCAAGGATATCAGCCGTCAACTGTTGGGGAAGTCCAAGCCGCTCCTGACGACGGGCGGCATATTGGCGGCCATTGCGCTGGTGCCGGGTCTGCCCTTCCTGCCGTTCCTGGCCTTAGGCGGAACGCTGGCGGCGCTTGGCTTGACCCGCAAGGCGGCGGACAAGGCCGAGCAGGAGAAAGCGGCGGTCGCGGGCGGCGCGGCCGGCAAGAAGCTGGAAGCGGGCGCGGCCCGCGGCGCCCTGCCGGCCGGCGACGACAAGCAGCCGCCGCCCGTTTCGCCGATGGACCTGGAAATCGGGTTCGGGCTGGTTCCCCTGGTGGACGCCAACCAGGGCGGACAGCTTATCGAGCGTATTCGTCTGATCCGCAGTCAGATTGCCGAAGAGATGGGCTTCGTGCTGCCGCCGGTCAACGTCAAGGACAATATCCGCCTGAAAAACACCGAATACAGCATCAAGGTGCGGGGCATCGAATTGGCGCGCGGCGGCGTGCGGCCGGGCCTGCTGATGGCCATCAATCCGGGCGGGGACGCCAAGCTGGAGGGCTACACGGCGGTGCGCGAGCCGGCCTTCGGCTTCGAGGCCTACTGGATACCCAAGAACAAACGCGAAGCGGCCGAAGCGGTCGGCATGACGGTGGTGGACGACGCCAGTGTCATTACCACGCACCTGGCGGAGGAATCCAAGCGTCACGCCGCCGACATTCTGACGCGGCAGGACGTCAGCGACATGACGGACCGTCTCAAACAGACGCATCCCTCGGTGGTCGAAGAACTGCTGCCGGGCAAGATGACCATCGGCAAGGTGCATCGGGTGCTGCAAAGCCTGCTGCGGGAACGGGTTTCGATTCGCGACTTGCCGGCCATTCTGGAAACGCTGGCCGATCAGGCCGATCTGACCCGCGACATCGGACTGTTGACGGAACATTGCCGTCGCGCCTTGGGGGCTTCGATTTGCCATGGGCGTTTGACGTCCGAGGGAACTCTGCCGGCCATCGGTCTGCATCCCGATCTCGAACAAATGATTCGCCAGCATACCAAGCGGGACGGCGCGGAGATCGGTCTGCTGGTCATGCCGCCCGCGCTGGCTCACGAGGTTCTGGCCCAGATCCGCAAGGCCGTCGAAACCGCGCGCGCCAAGAATGCCGAGCCGATTCTGCTGTGCTCCCCTTTGATTCGGCCCCAGGTGCGGCGGCTGACCGAGCATGAATTCAGGGATATGGCCGTGATTTCCTTTGCCGAAACCCCGGACAACATCAACATCGACATCCTCGGCATGGCCGCCATGCCGCCAAGCGCCGAACCCAGGAGCGCGGCGGCGTAAGGGTTCGCGCAAAAATAAAATGGACAGAAGCGGGCGTTTCGGCTCCCAAGTGGCCGTCTGTTTTGCACGGGCCCTAAAGGGGAAAGAGGGGAGCGGGGCGTCGACCGACCGTTCGACGGTTCCGCGGCACGGACGATGCTAGTAGGGAGCGCGAGAGCGGGGGATTCGGGAATGTTCCGGAGAGACGGTGCGGATGAAAATTAGAAGCTACAAGGGAACGAGCCTGGAGAAGCTGCACGCGGCGGTTCTCAAGGAGTTGGGTCCGCAGGCGGTTATTGTGCATCGGAACAAGGCGGGGGTCAGCCGTTTTCTGGGCAAGCCGCGTCATGAGCTGATTGCGGTGGCCGAGGACGACGTGGCGGATGCGCATTTGATAGCCGGTTCGGGTCCGGTGCTGGAAATGAAAGAGCGGATGGCGTTGCAGGAAAAGACGTTTCGGGACATGGAAGCGTCTTTGGCGCAATTGTGCCGCGACATGGAGCGTATGACGGCCAGGCGGGCGGACGGCGATCGCGCGGCGGACGGGCCGGATCAAAGCGACATTCCGGCGGCGATGCGCGATTGGGACCCGCGTTTTCTGAACATGGTACGCGGGCAGATTCCCGGCCTGTTCGACGCCGATTCCGGTCCCCGTTTGGCCGAGGAGCTGGGCGCGTTTTTCCCTGTTCAGGAATCGTTTCGCATCGGGGCGGACGGGCGGCGACCGCGCATTGTGGCGCTGGTCGGGCCGACCGGCTGCGGCAAGACGACGACGCTGTCCAAGCTGGCGGCCAAATGGTCGCTGGAAGATCGCCTGAAAGTGGGCATCATTACGGCGGACACCTATCGCATTGCGGCGGTGGATCAAATGCGCGAATACGCGTTGCTGCTCGGACTGGAAATGAAAGTGGTCTTTTCGGCGGGCGAGGCGCGCCGCGCTGTCGAAGCCTTTCGCGACAAGGATGTCGTTCTTGTCGACACGCCGGGCCGTAATTTTTACGATCCGGTCGCGCTGCGCGGATTGAAGAGCGTTCTGCAGGCCATGAGCCCGTTGCGCACGTTGTTGCTGACGCCGGCCACGCTGGACCGGCGCGGTACGTCCGACCTGCTGCAGCGCTACGCCACGCTGTCGCCGGACGCCCTGGTGGTGACCAAGATCGACGAAACGCGCGTCTATTCCGTATTTACCGTCATCGCCGGCGAGACCGCCTGTCCGATCGCCTTTCTGACCAATGGAC
>CAZYAW010000224.1:0-3947 GCA_964646045.1 uncultured Victivallales bacterium
CACAAAAATTTGGTCGGTTGGAAATTCCTTGTTGGATATTGGATATTCAGTCCCTCGAAAAATCTGATGAGCCTGCGAAATCACGAGGCCCCACTGAACCGTGAACGGCTACGATGGAAGCTGGCGGCGCAACGGACGGAACACGGACTCGTGCCCTCGCTGATGACGAACCTGGACGAGGATCCTTACGAACTGCGCAATCTAAAAGACGATCCGGGCGCGGCCGATCGGCTCCGGGCGCTGCTGACGCAACTGACCGATTGGAATCGGGCTTTGGGGCGCTGACGGCGAGGTAAATCGTCAGGCCGCGTTTTCCTGCAGGGTCCGGCGCCTGGAACGGCATCCAGCGTGCGTTTTCAGGGAGACGACGCGGCCGGGCCGGACGGAGACGCGTCGATGGGCGGCGGGCGGCGTCAGGCCGTTGTTACGGCCCTCGATATGCTTGCGTAGCGTTTGCAGGCCCTTGGCGACCACTTGACGGCAGCGTTCGCGGGAGACCCCGAAGCGGACCGAGAGATCGCCGAGGGTCGCGCCGTTTTCGGAGAGGTACATGGCGGCGACCATGGCGCGCGTGCGGGCCGGCAGCTTTTTAAGTTCGCTTTGCAAATAGTCGTTCATGTCGCCCAGTTCCGCCTCGACGAACGGGGAGGCCGCGCGTTCGTCGGCCAGAATCTCCGACCAGGCGCTGCCGTCCTCCCGGCAGGCGAGGTCTTCCAGGGCCGAGACATCCGACTGGCGGCTTTCACGCAGTTTTCTGAGCTTGGATTTTTCGACACCCAACTCTTCCATCATGATATCTTCCGTGAGCGATTCACCATGATGGTTTTTGATGCGCTGCATTTGCGACCAGTAGGCGAAATGCTGTTCCGGCACATGAATAAGGCGGGCCATTTTGATGGCGCGCCGCATGCGGTTGCGTATCACGCCGCAGGCGTACGTGGCGAAGCGCACCTTCTTTTTGCGCGACGAGACATAATCGACATTGTAGTGGCGCGCGGCCGTCATTAACGCGATATTGCCCTCCGCAACGAGATCCATGCGCGTCAGCTTGACGGAGGCGGACGACAGGAAAGAGTTGAATTCGTGAACGCAATGCATGACGAGAAACAGATTGGATTCCACCATTTCGCTGATGGCTTGGTCCGCTTTCTTGACGGATCGGCTGCGGTGAATGATTCGCGACAGGACGGCTTCGCGTTCTTCGCTGATTCGCTCGAAGCGAGAAACATCGCGCCGATACCGTTCGCAAACCTCGTCTCGCAAGCCTCCACCCATGATGCGACCTCCTTGATGGCTTTTCGTGTCTTACCTGCCGGCTCCGTTCGACCTGCCTGACGACCACAGGGTTGCCTGAGGACGTTGTAACAGTCTGGACATTACCATAGCAGGAAAGGGGCCAACCCGTTGATTAATGAAAAAGAAAGTGCAATCCATTCAAAATCAATAAAGAATCCTAGGCCGTCCAAGATGGCCTAGGATCGGGACGGATGGTGTGCATACGGCAGTATGCAGTTTACGGGCGGGATCGTGTACTGGAGGAGGCGCCCGGTTGACCTGGATCGCAAAGCGTTTTGGTGACTACTCAGGTAGTCAGGAGTCAGTCGGGCCTCGTGATTTCGCAGGCTCCATCGGATATTTCGTGTCGATCCTCGCCGATTTCGTTCGCCGCCGTTCCGTTCTTTCAGGCAAGGAATGGCGGTTGGCTCAGACCTCTGCCTCCCGGAGTTTGCTCAGCAGCCGATGGCGGTAGAGGAGGGCGATCATGCGGCAGTCCAGTACGTGGCCGGATTTGTAGGAAATCACGGTGCCGGCAAACCGCGCACGATTGATCAGCGCTATGGCCGCCAGCAGGTCCAGGCAGGCACGATGCCAGACGGCTTCCAGCGCTTTGCCCTTATGCGCGAGACGGGGTTCGTTATAGTAGCGACGACGACCGGTCACCAGGATGTTGTGCGGGTTGTAGCCAAGATTGCGAATGTCCGCGAAAAGCAGTCCGACCGTCTTGCTGAAGAGCACGGCGCTCCAAGGGCAGTTGGTACGGGCGAAGGCGCCGTGGCGGAAGTTCTGTCGGTCGAGGTCGAAGCGGATGCGCTGCCGACCGATCGCGGAGCGAAAGTCCACGGCGCAATCGACATGCAGCCGTCGGTCTCCGTCGCGGGCGGGCAGGAATGCCAGAAACGCGCCGCGTTCGTCGGCGATGGCCACGGGCTCGGTGACCGTTACGCAGGTGGCCGCTTTGGGGCGACTCTGTACAATGCCGGCCTTTTCGACCGCTTCCACCAGATCCAGGCTGCCGCGCTCGAAGAGCGGCGGGTCGCCGGAATCGGTGCGGATGACGATGTCGTCCAGTCCCAGTCCGACCTTGAGCGCCACGATATGTTCCACCATGCGCAGATAGTTGTGCGGCGATCCGCAATGCAGGACGATGTTGCGATGGGCGTTCCAGACGTTGTGAACCGATACGGGAATGGGTAGCGATTCGCTCAGGTCGTCGCGATCGAGCCACCAGCCGGGCAGCGGGCTGGGTTCGAAGGTGACGGTGCGTCGGGCCTTGCCGAGAAACGTGCCCGGCCCCGTGACCGAGACGGGTTTCGCCAGGGTCGTGCGAAATGGCGGGTAGTCGTATTCGCTTTCCGCTCGCAGATCCTGATCGATCTCCTGTGCGAGCCAGCGTCGGCGGGAGGTCTCGAATGCGTCTCTGGCGCCCGCCAGCAGGCGCGCGCTTTGCAGATCTTCCATGACGGAATTTTTCCTTTTCGCAAAGTTTTCCGAGGCTCTGGCAAAACCCGCGACTGCCGAAAGCGGCACGGGCGCCGTGCCTGCGCCGCAGCGCGGCAGGCAGGTCTTGCCCGTGTTGATTAGACGAGACGGCCGTTCCGCAGGAGTTTTCCAAGAGACGTTCTTATCTTCTTGCTTTTCCTCGATCCGATGGAGTACCGTACAGATTTTCGGGGGAGAAACAACATGAAAGTCGTCGTCAAGAAACTTTCGCCCGATGCGGTCTGTCCCTGCTATGCGCATCCCGGCGATGCCGGACTCGATTTGTTTGCGCATGTGGACGTAACGCTGGAGCCGGGCGCGTTCGGACTGGTCGCCACGGGTATCGCCATCGAGCTGCCGCCGGGTGCGGAGGCGCAGGTGCGGCCGCGTAGCGGATTGGCCCTCAAACGCGGGGTAACCGTACTGAACGCGCCCGGCACGATCGACTCCGGGTATCGCGGCGAAGTGGGAGTCATCCTGATCAACCACGGCCGGGAGCCGTTTGTCGTGCGCAAGGGCGACAAGATCGCCCAGATGGTCGTCGCGCCTGTAGCCCAGGCTACGGTGGAGGCGGTCGAGGAACTGTCCGAAACCCGGCGCGGCAGCGGCGGCTTCGGATCGACCGGATAGTCTCGGAATCAGTCATGCCTTGACAGTGAGCGCGGTTTGGCCTAGCTTGACTTCCTCTGCCGTCGCGTTCCCAAAGACACCCCGGTAGCTCAGTTGGACAGAGCAACGGATTCCTAATCCGTAGGTCGGAGGTTCAAGTCCTCTCCGGGGTACCATGGAAAACCCCCGGAAAACAAAGTCGAAATACGCTTAATGATCAATAAATACCAGGGGTTAAGCGATATCCGCTTTTTCAAGCTTTGCGCTTTTCCATGCGCTTTCCTGCAACTCCCAAACGGCCCAAAGATCAATAGCGAAAAGTTGGCAAAATAAATTCGGCGGTGGCTATGGCAATCAAGCGTTTCGAGCGGAAATCCAATAATCAAGAGTATCTGCAGGAATCGATAAAGATAGTCAAGGAGAAGTGTGAAAAGTGAAGACGTGAGCCCCTTTTTTCTCCGTGACATGGGCGTCCCGCCCATGCTTCGCCCCCGTGACATGGGCGTCCCGCCCATGTTCCGCCCGCCCCCTCTCATCCCCCCTCGTCAACAACGTCATTAAGGTCAACAAGGTCCACC
>CAZYAW010000225.1:0-3101 GCA_964646045.1 uncultured Victivallales bacterium
CTCCCGTTTCTATGTTGAGCATCCCGAATGGCATATCGATCCGGAGCACTATAAGGTTATGGGATATTATGGCAAGCGCGGCATGGACTGGGCCGTACCAGAGGTGCGTGCCCACAAGCTGGCGCTGCTGACAGAACTTGCGGACAACTATGATCTGACCGGGCTGGAACTGGACTTTTTGCGCCACAGCCAGTTGTTCCGCGACAATGGCCCGTCTGAGTTGGAACGTATCCGCATCATAACCGAATTCGTGGCAGACGTACGCCGGGCGCTGGACAAGAAACCAGGTGAACGCCGCTGGCTCAGCGTGCGGATTCCCCTGGAACTTGCCGCCCTTCCCCCGCTGGGACTCGACGTTCGCAACCTTTATCAGGCAGGTGTGCTTCCCGATCCAGGAACACCCGCCAATAATAATACTGATCAGGCATTGGCTGATGATCCAGTGATAATGCCGCCGGAAAGCACGCGAGACGGTGACGTAACGCGCACCTACACCGGCACCAGCACGACGACATGGACCGGGGAAAACCGTGTTTCGGTTGAAATAGATTCCGCTCTGTATCAACTGGCGATAGGCCCCGCGTTTTCCGGCGTGATGGGGGGCAGGGTTGCGGTCAATGTGCGCCCCCTGTTGCTGCTCAACCTGCTGGATGTCGAACTTGATCGTCGGGAAGAGTTCGTGGCGACTGCCGCCAATGGGCAGCGCACCGTGCTGAATGCCTGGCGCGATCGTGAAACCAAAACGGAATTTCTCCTCGGCGCCGGGGTCGAGGCCGGCCTGTCCTTCGGCATCACGCAAAACCTCTTTATCGGCGTCAATGGCGGCTATGAGTGGATCGAAAAAGCCAGCATCGATGTCGGCCCCAACACGGTCTCGCTCGATTTCAGCGCCTACACGGCTTCCGCAGTTTTCGGAGCGAATTTCTAGCCAGCTTCTCTGAAAGTGTTCAGGGTTCGGGGTTCAGAGTTCTGGCCGGCCTCTGATGGCGCAGGCTCCATTAGTGCCTTAATCTGCCGCTTCTGCCATAAAAAACAAAAAGATTCGGTGGACGATAGCGGCGACGAGAAAGGTGGACGATTGAGGTGCTCTTTACCTTGTCCCGCCCGTAGCCCGAAGGGCGAAGGCGGATCGTTATCCGTTCTCGTCGCCGTTCTCGTAAACCGACTTCTGGGTTGCGGGCGAAGCCCGCCTTGTGTTTTTCTGGGATGAAAGTACGGGCGACGATTACGGTGGACGACTTTTCTCTCTGACTCGCCGATCCCTGCGGAGCAGTTACGATTGTTCTTTTATTCTCGTAATCCGTAATCGTCGCCCGTAATCGTCAACCGGTTTTCCGGTTCTCTCATCCATGAAGTTACAGCTAGGCGCAGAATCTTACCGGCAGGGTTGCGATGTTGCCGACCGCAGAATCTGAAGTATCTCGCAAAAACATAGCGGGCGCGAACGCCCGTTTTCTTTGCATATGGCGGCGCCTGGCCGCTTCGCTTCTTGCCGGGGCTTTTCGGTTTGCGCTAGCCATCGGTCCAACGACGATAGGGCCGACGGTGGCGGCGTACGCCGACGATACGCTCTCAATCGCCGTCAACACCAATCTTTGGTCTATTGGTGCATTGCCGTCCGGCGGCGTGACGGATTCCTGGCGAGATGCGCCCGGCGCCTTCTCGGTTGCCAATTCCGGCACGGTGCCGGCTCGCGTGCTGCTGAGCGTCGAACTGTCCGATCCCGACGGTTGGCGGCCCGGCGGGTCGGCGGGGGAAAAGGTTTTTCGCATGGGGTTCGCCCTCGACGACAACACGCCGAAGCCGCGTTTCCAAGCCTTGTCGGAAACTCCTGTCCTGCTGTACGCACGGCTTGATCCGGCAGCCATTGTCCGCTTCGATTTGGAGTTCCGCGCACCCGCCAATGTCGGCTCCGAGCCGCAAACGATTCGCATTGTCGTCGCCGCTTTGCCGTTGGACGGTGGAGTCGGCATAAAAGGAGTACGCAAGTGACGATTACAGGGTGAATCAGGAGGTGAAATAATGAGTTCATGAACGACGCGGTTGTTCCGTATGCAGGGCGGCGCGTGCCACCCTGTCATAGACCTGGCCGATACATGAAAACAGACACTGGAGAATAACGATGAGAAGTATAACAGCAAGGATGACACGAGACGGCACCCTGGTACTGGCATTGGGCGTATGGGTTGCGGCCGTCGCCGTGCGGGCCGATATGCTGGCGGAAAGCGACGATTCGACGGGAGAGGCTCTCGTTGGCGCTGTCGCGGCCGCGGATCAGCCCGAGGCGAACGATGCTGAAAAGAGCGTACAGGGCGAGCCGGTAAGCACACAGATCTCCGATCCTGAACACGCCCACATCTACATTTGGTGCAGCGCCGAGATCTACACGCCGGGCGTCTCGGGGCCGGCCCCCTATATGAGCCTCGAAATTCCGGCTGACCCGAATTACGGCGTGCCGTACTGGAACATTGGGCGGATACCGATCGGCGGAGTCGCCGATTCCTGGTACGATGGCGGGCCGGGCAAGTTCCGCATCAAGAACACCGGCAATGTGCCCGCTTATGTGCACATATTTGCGGCAAGTGAGAGTGAGATGATGAGTCATGACGGGTGGACAGCATGGATGATGCCCACTGACAAGACGCCGCCGATGCTGCCTTCTGGGTGGGGCCCTGAATGGGGGGGGCATCACCTGCCGTGGTATGCCTTGGCGGTAGCGGTCAACGTGCTGGATGTCGCGCCGCGCTGGAATGTTCTGAATCAGTTTTACTATAGTTTCGATCACGATTCTCCGTATCCCGAGCCTCCGCCAATGAATGTTAGTCCTACCTTTGGCCGGGTGTTGGGCCGGGCCCAGCCGGGCGAGATCATGGTTTTCGACCTTAAGTTCTGGGCGCCGCAGAACGGATCTGAATGGATGGATGGATTGAACGAAACCGACCCGATCGGCAAACTGGTGCGGTTCGAGGCGGCGACATTCCCGCGCTGGCCCGAACAAACCTGGGTGCGCTGATTCAACACGCACAAAATTGGAGGGCGAGGCTCCCGCCGAGCCGCCTCATCCGGAGGGCAAGGCTTCTGCCGAGCCGCCTCATCCGGAG
>CAZYAW010000226.1:0-2504 GCA_964646045.1 uncultured Victivallales bacterium
CGGGCTGTATGCCTCGGGCACGCATGTGCTGAATTTTTCCTGGCTGGACCGCTGGGACGTGGTGGTGCATATCGATTACCTGCCGGCCGAGATGGAAGCGGGTCTTCTACATCGGCGGCATCCAAAGCTGGAACCGGCTTTGCTCAAGTGCCTGGTCACCGCGGCCGGTGATCTGCGCCAGGCCCATGCGGCCGAAGAACTGACCACGGTTATGACCACACGCCGGCTACTGGCCTTGTGCGCCCGCCTGTCCCGCGGCAGTGAATTTGCAAGAGCCCTGCAGGTCTGCGTACTGAACAAGGTTCCGCCGGAGGACCGCAAGGTGATCGAGGAAACGTTCGGGCATCATGTGGGATAGAGGGTATGCGTGCGGTAGATGCAGAGGGCGGCTGGCAATCAGGCCCCGCCGTCCGCACGTTCCGTGAATAAACGGCCCGGTCGCGCCTTTCGCGAGAGCTACTCGC
This sequence comes from uncultured Victivallales bacterium, assembly GCA_964646045.1. Classification (GTDB taxonomy): domain Bacteria; phylum Verrucomicrobiota; class Kiritimatiellia; order UBA8416; family SLMC01; genus CAZYAW01. The sequence continues at coordinate 465 of CAZYAW010000226.1, forward strand.
CACGGCCGGGCCTTCTTATTCGCCGCCGGGGTCTCCCCCGGCCGCAGGACATGCGGGATAGTCCCTGAACGGCACGGCCGCGACGACGTGGTGTTCATCGCCGCGGTTCTGGCCGAGGGCATTTCGTCTGCTCGACGATCCATCCCTTCACAAGGGGCTTCGGAGGCGACGCGGAACCCGTTGTTGTTGTTCTCGTTGTTCGGGTTGTTGTTGTTCCGGTTGGAGGACGCGAGGTTGTTGTCGTTGTTGTTGTACGACCCGCCCCGCAGCCCACGATTGGAACCATCGCCATTACTCCCGCAGCCCTAATTCATCATCAGCACGGCCCAGCGCAGCCGCCAGCTCTGGGCGTGCCGAACATGACCACACCATGCCGCCACCGAACGCGACAGGGATTCCACATCACCTACCCGCGCATTGACGCCCGCCAGTTTCCCCCGATACCGCCGATGAAACCGTCTGACCGTCTCACGGCGAACGCGGATGCGCCCGTTGGCGAAGACAACGAAGCCGCAGAAGTCTACCCCGCAATCGCACCGCAGCAGCCGGTACTTGTCCGGGTGAATCTCCAGCCGCAGCGACTGCACCTTCTCCCAGACCGCCCGGCCCCATTCTCTCAGTTGCCGGCGATCGTTGCCGAACAGCAGAAAGTCGTCCATGTATCGGACGTATCCTGGCACCCGCAGTTCATGCTTGACGAAATGATCCAGAGGATTCAGATACACGTTTGCCGCGAACTGACTGGTCAGGTTCCCGATCGGCAACCCTCGCCGCACGACGCGATGATCAAACAACGGCAAGCCGCCCTCAGGCACAACCACCCGGTCGCCGTCCTGGTGGCTGGCGAGAATGCCTTCGATCAACTCCATCAATCGCTTATCACCGATCACCCGCCCCAGCAGCCCGGCGAGAATCTCATGGTCGATATGCTCGAAGTACTTGCGGATGTCGCATTTCAGGGCGCAAGGATACCGTCGAGCAAACCCCGCCGCCCGACGCATTCCGGCATGCGTGCCCTTCCCGACCCGGCAGGCGTATGAATCCTCGATGAACCGGGATTCGAACAGCGGTTCGATCACCCGGATGATCGCGTGGTGAACCACCCGGTCGCGAAACGCCGCCGCCGCAACCGTCCGATTCTTCGGCTCATAAATCGGGAAGTAGTTGTCCCCGCCGTGGCGATAGGATCCCGAGAGCAACTCCTCCCGCAGCCTCATCAGCGATTCTTCCAGCTCCGCGAAAAACGCGCTGCCGGGACGCTTGCGGCGTTTACCCTTCAATGCCTTGATCGCGGCAGCATAAAGATTTTCGAAGGAACAGAGCTGTTCGAACAGGTGCTTGTGACGTTTCATCCGCCGGCCCGCTTCCGTACGTCCTTAATCCACCCTCCGAGCATCTTGCCGCATTCGTACATGCGCCCGCAGCAATATTCGTATTGCTTGACGGAGATGATCTGCCGGTCCCTGGCCATCCGCACCAGCCACCGGAGCACCGCCAAGTCGCGGTTGGCCGCTTCCAGCAAGTCCACCTTCGCCCGTCCGCCGCTGTACGACGCCTGCACCAGCCCTTCCAGAATACCCAGCGACCGATCCGCCAGGCGCGTCCCGAAGATGAATCGCTGATTCTTGGGGAACTTGTCGATCTTCTCCAGAATCCATTTGGACGTGTCGTACCACTGCGACAAGACGATCGGCACGTCGCCGGAAAGACCGGTTTTTACTTCTGGTCGCATGATTCTTTATCAGATCGGCGCAACTCGGAAAAGCGCATTTTCAAAAATCGCGCCGCTGCGCGGCGAAAAGGGAAAAGAAGAATGAAAAGGGTAATAGAGTCACAGTTAACAGGGTAACGTCCGACGCTTTCTCTTCAACAACATCATCCCGCCAATCGAAAGCAAAACTACGCACGACGGCTCAGGGACTTCGGAGGCGACGCGGAACCCGTAGTAGCCGATCTCGTTGTACGGGTCGTTGTAGTACCGGTAGGAGGACGCGAGGTAGCTGCCGTAGACGAGGGTGCACGACCCGCCCCGCCGCCCAC
>CAZYAW010000227.1:0-13161 GCA_964646045.1 uncultured Victivallales bacterium
AGAAGCGATTGTCAACGCGGAGGATTGCGAGATTCCAATATCGCTCGGCGCCGAGAAAGCAACCATCTGTTTTGTCGAGAACCATTGCCATGATTTGAAAGTCGTCATCGGCCACAATCGTTTCCAAACGGTTCCCCCCGCCGGGTAGCATCAGCCGTTCACCCCTTGTTTCAAAACGCTGGCAGTTTACACAAAACACCGCCTTTGTTCAAGCGCTTGATTAGCGGGTGTTGTTGAATCTGTTTTTGCGCGCGCTTTACCCCTTGATTACGCATCCGTTCCGTGCTACGTTCCCCGACAGCAATGATTGAAGAAACCGGCATGCGGTTGCGCTTCACTGTCTGTCTGGCGAAACCGCAGCGCGTACAGATGGATGAGCTGCTCGACAGAGGTTTCATCGAGCGTCCATCCCCGACAAGCCCGACAGTCGGCTGCGGACGTATCGCCTGACCGGCACAGGCCGCCCGGGCTGGAGCATCACTCATGAACATTCTGCAATACAGCGATCTCGATGTTTCATCCGTGCGCGCGGCCTTCAACCGCACGGTCGAATTTCTGCGGGCGGGCGATTTCCGCGCGGCGGACGCGAAAAAACTCAAGGGTACGCCCTACTATCGCGCCAAACTGAGCGATGCCGACCGCTTGCTGTTCCGCTTCGGCTCGTACGGCGGCCAGACCTATCTGCTGCTTCTGGAAATCATTCTGGCCCACGCCTACGAGAAGTCCCGCTTTCTCGGCGGCGCCAAGGTGGACGAAAGCAAGCTGGCGCCGCTGGCCGCCCCGTCCGACATCGCCGAGGCGGATCGGCTGCCTCTGCCGTACGTGAACCCGGCCCAGTCGCGCTTCCATGTTCTGGACAAGATTCTTTCCTTTGACGACCGCCAAATCGAGGCGTTCGGACTGCGCACGCCCCTGATTCTGATCGGCGCGGCGGGAAGCGGCAAAACGGCGCTGACGCTCGAGAAACTCAAGAGCCTTTACGGCGACGTCCTGTATGTCACCCTCTCGGCCTATCTGGCGGAAAACGCGCGCAATCTCTACTATTCCCACGGCTACGAAAACGAAAGGCAAAACGTCGATTTCCTGTCCTTGCGCGAGTACATCGAGACACTGCGCGTTCCGCCGGGCCGCCCCATCTCGTTCCGCGCCTTCGCGGAATGGTTCGCCCGCCACGCGCACGGATGCGGCTTGAAGGACCCGCACATGGTCTTCGAGGAATTCAACGGCGTGCTGACCGGCATGACGGTGGACAAGCCCTGCCTTTCGCTCGACGAATACCGGGCGCTCGGCATCCGCCAGTCGATTTTTCCGTTCGAGCAGCGCGAGCGTGTCTATACGCTGTTTCGCCGCTATCGGGAGTCCCTGGCCGGCAACGGATGGTACGATCCGAACCTGATCGCCTTCGAGTATCGCGAACTCTGCCGGCCGCGCTACGATTTCGCGGTGGTGGACGAGGTCCAGGACATCACCAATGTTCAACTGCACCTGATTCTGCAATCGCTGCGCCAGCCGGAAAATTTCGTGCTGTGCGGCGATTCGAACCAGATCGTTCATCCGAATTTCTTCTCGTGGGCGAAGGTCAAGAGTCTGTTTTACGACCAGCGCGCGCCCGGTCGCACCGAAATTGTCCGCGTGCTGGACGCCAACTACCGCAATTCCCCGCAGGTGACCGAAACGGCCAACCGCCTGCTCCGAGTCAAGCACGCGCGGTTCGGCTCGATCGACCGCGAAAGCAACTACCTCGTCAAGGCGGTGTCGGACCGCGTCGGTTCGGTCGAGCTGACCCGCGATACGGCCCGGACCCGCGAGGATATCGACAAAAAAACGGCGCGTTCGACCCGTTGCGCGGTCATCGTCATGCGCGAAGAGGACAAGCCGGACGCGCGGCGAAGCTTCCGGACACCGCTGGTCTTTTCCGTGCAGGAAGCCAAAGGGCTGGAATACGAGAACATCGTGCTGCTCAACTGCCTCACGAACCATGCGCGCGCCTTCGACGAAATCACCGCCGGCGTGACGGCCGCCGATCTGACCGGCGAATTGCGCTACGCGCGCGCGGCGGACAAAAGCGACAAGTCGCTCGAAGCCTACAAGTTCTATACCAACGCCCTGTATGTCGCCCTGACACGCGCCGTGCGAAATGTCTATCTGATCGAATCGCACACGCGCCATCGCCTGTGGGCGTTGCTCGGACTGGCGGAAGCCCGGGACGCCGTGACGGTCAAGACCGAATCCTCCTCGAACGAAGATTGGAAGGAAGAGGCGCGTAAACTGGAATTGCAGGGCAAAACCGAACAGGCCGAAGCGATTCGCAAAACGATTCTGGCGACCCGCGACGTGCCCTGGCGCGTGCTGGCGCCCGACGCGCTGGACGAACTGAAAAAAGAGGCGCTGAACCCCGATCATTACAACCGCCAGGCGAAGCTGCTGCTGTTCGACTACGCGGTCGTTCAACACGTGCCGTCGCTGTTCCGCGATCTGGTCCGCCTGAAGTTCAAGCAGGCCGAGGATCCATTCAGCCAGGCGCGCAAGATCGAGGAAAAATACCGGCGCGACTACGCCGATCCGAAGCTCGGGGAACTGAAAAAGAAACTCGACCTGTACGGCATCGATTTCCGCGACCCGCTGAACCGGACCCCGTTAATGATCGCGGCCCAGATTGGACAGGCCGATCTTGTCCAAAACCTCGTCAAGGCGGGCGCGCACAGGAATCTGCGGGACAACTGGGGACGCAACCCCCTGCAAATCGCTCTGCTGGAAGCCTATCGTTCGAAGGAGTATGCCGATCGGCACATCGGCGCCGTCTATCCGCTGCTGGCGCCGAGCAGTGTGAAAGTGAAAATCCAAGGGCGCATGATCAAGATCGATCAGAAGCTGATGGAGTATTTCATGCTCCAATCCATGATCGCCATGTTTCAGGACATTGCCCGCGTCAAAACGAAATGGGACCTGCCCGCGTTCGAAACCGCCGATTTCGTATACGCCCTCGATCATTTCCCCGAACATGTGATCCCCGAACGCCGCAAGAAGAGGCAATACCTGTCCAGCATCCTGTCCAAAAACGAAGTCGATCGCGACGAGCCCTACAATCGTTTTCTCTTTGTCCGCGTCAGGCGCGGCCGCTACATTCTGAACCCGCTCATGGAACTCGACGTCGATGGCGAATGGATCAACGTCTACGACCTGATCGGCATCTCGGCGCTGGAACAGGAAGAGAACGACAACACGTACGGCGCGCGCGCGCTGCATACCGTCTTGCGCTTTGTGCGGGAACGCCAGGCGGCGGGCGACGAGGATGGCAGGGACGCCCCGTCCTTTCAGGGCGCGCCCGAAGATCCATATTTCTGACGGCCCACTTGGGGCCCGCGCAAAAACAACTTCGCATCAAAAGTGGCGACGGAACGACAGGCGGAGGCCTACATCGGCGCTGTTAAAGCACGGTGCAGGCGCGTTTTCGCCGCGTGTTCTGATAAATTCTGCGAAAGTGATATCCGTAGATGGCGAGCGTGACGCTCAGGTGCAGCATCTGGGGACGGCGGAATTGTATCCAGATCAGCATTTTCCAGAAATGGAATCGTTCCCGGCCCAGGACCCCGAGCCGCACAAGACTGCGACCGAAGGCCATGAGATCGGGCCAGGTAATCCGCGAACGCAATTCCTGCGCGGGCGGACGATATTCCCGTAAAAAGGTCTTGAGTCGCGCGTAATAGTTTTTCGGACTGTAGATGTGGCCTAAAATCTCCTTGTACCCGGAGCGCAGCCGCTCGATCCCCATCCGCGGCACGATGTTGGTGGTGCCGTCCGCATTGTCGCCGGTAGAGTCGCCGAGCAGGCGGCCTTCCTCCTTCATGCGACGATACAGGCGGGTGCCCGGCGGCGCCTGCAACATGCCGACCATGGCGGTGACAATGCCGCTTTGCTGTATGAATTCGATTTGCCGCCGGAAAACCGACGTCTTGTCGCTGTCGAACCCGACAATGAAGCCGGCCTGCACCTGAAGACCGGCCCGTTGGATTTTTTTCACGTCGCCGACCATGTCGCGATTCTCGTTCTGACGCTTGCTGCATTCCGCCAGGCATTCGTTGTCCGGGGTTTCAATGCCGATGAAGACCCTGTCGAATCCGGCGGCCACCATCAGGCGCATCAGTTCGGGATCGTCCGCAAGGTCAATGGAGGCTTCGGTGTGAAAGTGGATGTTGCGCCCGTTGGCGCGCCATGCAATCAGGCCGGGCAGCAAATCGTCCTTGAGTTTCCGCTTGTTGCCGATGAAGTTGTCGTCGACGAAAAAGACGTCCTGGCGCCAGCCGTTGGCGTAGAGCGCGTCGAGTTCGGCCAGCACTTGCCGCGTGGTCTTGGTACGTACGCGATGCCCCAGCAGGGCGGTGACATTGCAGAAATCGCAGTTGTGCGGGCAGCCGCGCGAATACTGGATGCACATGGAGGCGTAGCGTTTGAGATCCGCCCGTTCCCAGCGCGGCACGGGCGTGGCGTCCAAGTCGGGGAACCGGTCGCTCTTGTACACGCGTTGCGGCGCGCCCTTGGCCAGATCCGCCAGAAACAGCGGCAACGTGATCTCCGCCTCGTTGAGCACAAAATGGTCGACCGCCGCGAAATCGGCGTCGCTTTCGTCGAACAGGGGGCCGCCGGCCACAATGCGCAAGCCGGCTTCCCGGCAGCGCCGCACGATGTCGCGCGCCGATTTCTTCTGCACGATCATTCCGCTGACAAAGGCGCAATCGGCCCAGTCCAAATCCTTCTTCTCGAGTTTGGTCACGTTGAGATCGATCAGGCGCGTCTCCCAGGCGTCGGGCAACATGGCGGCCACCGTCAGCAGGCCCAGCGGCGGAAACGCCGATTTTTTGCCGATAAAGCGCAAGGCGTACTTGAAACTCCAGAAGGTATTGGGGAATTCGGGGTATAGCAGCAGAATGCTCATAGCAGGTATTCCATAGCGCCGTTGGCGGCAGCGTTGGCGGGCGGATTCCATCCCGAAAGGGACGCCTCGGCGAGGCGGCGGACGATGGCGACATGGCCACGTCCGAATGGAACCCGAACGGACTCGTTAGAAACCCGTGCAATTCCCGACTGTCAGAGGATACCATAGCCTAACACGACGACCATGGCAAGATCAATCGGCGAGCGTCTTTTCAGGCGAGCGGGCGCTGTTCAGCGGGGCCTCGCGATGTCCCGACAAAATCGTACAGAAAAAATCTAGTTGATTTCGGATGGCACAGAGTGTAGAAAGTTCCCCGTTCAATGTCCGCTATCGGACCGCGTCAACGCTGACAACCTGGGGAGAAGCCGTTATGATCAAGAAACAGTTCACGCTGTACATGGAAAACAAGCCGGGCGGACTGTCCGCCATTATGAAAAATCTGGCGGCCAACAAAATCAACGTCGAAGGCATTTCGGTCTCGGAGAGTACGGATGTGGCGCTGATCCAACTGGTGCCCAGCAATCCGCAAAAGGCGCGGCAACTGCTGGAGCGAGAAGGCGTACCCCTCACCATTCAGGAAATCAGCGTCATCACCCTCAAGCACGAGCCCGGCTCTCTGTCGCGCATTGTCTCCCAACTGGCCAACGCCGGCGTAGCGGTCAACTACATTTACGCGACCGGCTGCAATTGCGGCGGAGCATGCGGATGCGAATGCTACGTCGTGATCGGGGCCGACGACCTTAAAAGCGTGGAAAAATTCTGGAAAAGCAATGGTCACGGCGGAACAAAAAAGAACGTACGGAAGCCCGCCGCGAAAAAAGCGGTAAAGAAAACGGCCAGGAAATAAAACGTTTTCGCAACGACTCGGCGATCCATTCACTACGAAGCACGAAGGTCACGAAAAACGGTCCTTCCGGGTTTATGGGAGGATAATGGTATGGATCCAAGCGGATGTCCTTTAGCGTCCGGCGTCGAGTCAGCGGGTCGGGTACGTGTACCCGCGCAAGGGTGGCGGGTAAGCGGGTCGGGCAAGAGGGCTTTCCAGTGTCAGACCCTTACTCGCTTTCTTACTCGCCACCCTTCGTCGGATTCCCTGACCGGAAAAACTTAACCGATTCCTCTCCGCCTATTCGCAGAGTATGATTCATCGTAACGGCTCAGGTGGGATCGCTGAACCAGGAATCGGCATGGAGAGTAGTTACGATTTTTTTCTTTTCACGCCGTCCGCGCCGTGATAAAGAGCGGAACTGTTTTACGGCGTTTGTTGTTAAGGAGCCAGGAAATGGGAATATCGGGTAGCAGGTCACGACTGAACAACGTGCTGGAAAAGGCGGCGCGGCGCGCCAAAAAAGAAACCGCGCATCTGCCGGACACGGAACATCAAACGGCCGTGCAGTGGCCGCTCCAGTGCATGATCGGGCCGGGCATGGAAGGAGCCGTCGCCTGCGAAACCAAAATCGGGTACGTCAACGGCGCCAAGGGCCAACTGGTGTACGGCGGCATCGACGTTTTCGACCTCTGCGTCCACTCGACCTTCGAAGAGACATCCTATTTGCTCTTGCATCAGAGGCTGCCGACCGCTGCGGAAATGACGAAATTCGAGCAGACTTTGACCCGCTTCCGGCCGTTGCCCCACACGATTCGGCGGCTGATGAGCTTGCCCATCGAGGAAATCAACCCGATGGCGGCCTTGCGCATGGGCTCGAATTTTATGCGGCAGCGCCTGACATGGCGCGACAGCGTGCAGGCCGAACCCGACGGCGCCCCGCTGGCCGCCGACGAAGACTCGATTCCCGTGGAGTCCCCCGCCAAGGGCGCCCGTCACGCCCTGTACGAGCTGGGCAAGCCCAAGTATGTGCGACCCAAGGGCGTGCGCGCCGCCACGGACGACGCCGTCAGCCTGCAGTCGTGCATCCATCTGGTTTCCGGCATGGCCACGCTGGCGGCCGCGATTACGCGCATCCGCGACGATCGTCTGCCCATCGACCCCGACCCCGATCTGGGCCATGCGGCCAATTTCCTCTACATGATGACCGGCCGCCGGCCCTCGCCCGAAGAGACGCGGGCCATGGACGTGGCTCTCATTCTGCATGCCGACCACGGCATGAATGCCAGCACCTTCGCGTCCATGGTCGTCGCCTCCACGTTGTCGGACATTTATTTTTCGATCGGCGCGGGCATTGGCGCGCTGAACGGTCCACTGCACGGCGGCGCCAATCGGGAGGCGCTGGAAATGCTGGAAACCATCGGCCGCCCGTCGCATGTCAAAGCCTGGTTCGAGACGCAGATGCGGGACAAGAAGAAAATCCCCGGCTTCGGTCATCGCGTGTACAAGGCCTACGATCCGCGCGCGCGCATCCTGGCTCCAATGGTCGAGGCGCTGGCCCAGTCGAAGCCGGAAATCCGCAACCTGTACGAAACCGCGCGCGAACTGGAGGACCGCGTGGTCGGAACACTGGGTCGCGAAAAGAACATTTTTCCGAATGTCGACTTCTATTCCGGCCTGCTCTATCGTTGTCTGGACATTCCCGCGCCGATGTTCCCCTGTCTGTTCGCCGTCAGTCGCGTGGCCGGATGGACGGCCCGCGTTCTCGAATATCTGCGCAACAACCGCATTTTCCGACCGCGCGCCGTCTATATCGGCGACATTCATCGAGCCTATGTTCCGCTCCGCAAACGGAGCGCCGGACGCCACGCCAACGGGAAAAGCGCGACATGAGCCACGACGCCCTGATTGTCATCCCCACCTACAACGAATGCGACAATGTACGGCCGATCGCCGCCGCGGTCTTCCGTCATCTGCCGGAAGCCCATATTCTGTTCGTAGACGACAATTCGCCGGACGGGACCGGCTCCATTCTGGACGAGATGGCCCGGGCCGACGCCCGCGTCAAAGTGCAGCATCGCGCCGCCAAGGACGGGCTGGGCCGAGCCTATATCAGCGGCTTTCAGCAGGCCCTGCGGGAAGGGTATCAGCATATTTTCGAAATGGACGCCGATTTTTCGCACGATCCGGCCACGCTGCCCCGTTTTCTGGAAGCCGCCCGCGAAGCCGACCTCGTTCTGGGCTCGCGCTACATCGACGGTATTCGCATTATCAACTGGCCGCTCAGCCGCCTGATCCTCAGCAAAGGTGCCGCCCTGTACGTGCGCATCGTCACCGGCATGCCGATTAGCGACCCGACCGGCGGATTCAAGTGCTTCCGCCGCGCGGCGCTGGAGGCCATCGATCTGCAGGCCATTGTCTCCAACGGCTATTCTTTTCAAGTGGAAATGACCCATGCCCTGTGGCTGGCGGGCTTTCGTATCCGTGAAATTCCCATTGTCTTCGAGGATCGGCGCGCGGGGCATTCGAAGATGAGCCGGGACATCGTACGCGAATGTCTCTGGATTGTCTGGCGTCTGGCGTTGCGCTGCGGATTCAGACGCAAACCCCGGTCGCGAGCCTTGCCGCCGCCCGCGCCTCCCGATACGCCCGCGCCATGACGGCCCGCCCCGCACAACCCCATGCGAAGCGTCCGCCCGGCGCATTCCTGCGCGAGGCTCTGACAGCCATGCGTCCGGCGCAGTGGACCAAAAACCTTGTGGTCCTGGCGGCGCTGGCGTTCGCCTGGGGCGAACGCGCCCGCCCCGCTCACGTCGCCACCGTCGGCGCGGTACAGTCCGCCTTGCTGGCGGTCGCCGTCTTTTGCCTGATTTCCAGCGCCGTGTACATCTTCAACGACCTCTGCGATATCGAGGCCGACCGCCGGCATCCCCGCAAGAAAGAGCGCCCCATCGCGGCCGGTCGCCTGTCCACGCGCCAGGCGCGGGTCTTGGCGGGCGCGCTTTTGCTGGCGGGCGGACTGATCGCCAGGTGGCTGCTGCCGCCCTCTTTCCTGCTTTTGGCCGGCGCCTATGTGGCGATGCAGGCGGCCTACAGCGCCTTCTTGAAACGCATCCCGCTGGTGGACATGGTGGTGATCGCCAGCGGCTTTGTCATGCGCGCCATGGCCGGCGCCTTCGCTGTACAACTGCGCATTTCCCCCTGGCTCCTGGTATGCACGTTCCTTCTGGCGCTATTTCTGGCGGTCTGCAAGCGGCGCTGCGAGAAAGCGGCGCTCGGCAACGGCGCCGCCGACCAGCGACCGGCGCTGGAACAGTGCAGCCTGCCGTTGCTCGATCAACTGGTCGCCACCAGCGCGGGCGCCACCATCACCGGCTACGCCATGTACACGCTGGCCTCGGAAACGATCGAGAAGTTCGGCACCCATGCCATGGCATTCACCATTCCCTTTGTCGTCTTCGGCATTTTTCGCTACATGGATCTGCTGTACCGCCACGACCAATGCGAACAGCCCGAACGCATCCTGCTCGGCGACCCGCCCCTCATAGGATCCATTTTGCTTTACGGAGCCACGATTCTGTTGATTTTCGCCAGCCACGCGTCATGAACGATCCCGCCCGCCAGCCGCGCCAACACCAGGGGACCGGCAAAGTCGCATCCGCCCCGAACACAGCCGTTTCGTCAAACGCGCCTTCTATCGCCGCCGCGCCGCGCGCCTTCTACCGCCGTCGCGACTGGCTGACCTTCGGCGTCGCCGCACTGGCGGCGCTGGGATTGTACGTCGCCACGCTGGCGCCGTCGGTGACCATGGAAGATTCCGGCGAATTCATCGTGGCGGCCGACCATCTGGGCGTACCGCACCCGCCCGGCTATCCGGTTTGGACCATGATCGCCTGGTTTTTCGCACGGGTCTTCTCCTTTGTCACCTTGCGCGGGCAACCCAATCCGGCCTGGGCGGTCAATTTGGTCTCGGCCGTTTGCGGCGCGCTGACCATCGGCGCGCTGGCCATGCTGATCGCGCGTTCGGGCCGCGACCTGCTGCGCCACAGCACAGCCTACGACGAAACGTCCGCCGATCCCTGGCGCCGCCGCTACAGTTCGCTGGCGGCCGTGGCGGCGAGCCTGCTGTTCGCGTGCACCCACACCATGTGGTCGCAAGCGGTTATCGCGGAAATATACACGCTTAACGCCCTCTTTCTGGCCCTCATGCTGTTGTTTACCTACCAGTGGATGCGCAAACCGACCGACCGCCACCTGCTGCTCACAGCCTTCGTTTTCGGGCTGAGCCTGGCCAACTACTACACGCTGCTGCTGATTGTCCTGCCGCTGGCGGTCATTCTGTTGCTCAACGATACGCGGCTGTGCCGCGATTTCGCCATCGCCGCCCTGCCCTACGTGATTCTGCTGCTTCTGGCCAAGTACATGCACGTCACGCCGGGCGTTCTGCTGGGTCAGGACGCCGCCGTCCCCGTAACCCGCCACTTGCTGCATCCCGCCGGGATCAATTTCCAAGTGTATCTGTTCCTCAATTTCCTGATCCTGACGGCAGTTTGGTTCTTGCTGCCGCGCGGCCGCACAGTGGCCGGCGGCATTCTGGCGGCGCAGTTGGGCTTCGCCTTCTACCTGTACATGCCGCTGGCGTCCGATCTGCGCAATCCGCCCATGAACTGGGGCTACGCGCGCACCTGGCACGGCTTTCTGCATGCGGTCGGCCGCGAACAGTACGGTCAATTCGAGGTTGCCAACATTTTCTCCATGCGCTTTGTCGATCAATTGGGCGACTACCTGGCCGACCTGCGCATGCAGTTCTCGCTGCCCGCCGCACTGCTCGGTTTTTTGCCGTTTGCCGCCTGGGAATTCCGCATCGGCCGGCGCCGCCTTCGCGCTTTCGGCGTAGCCGTCGCCCTCGCCGGCCTCGGCACGGCGCTGGCTGTCATCGAAGAATACGCGCTGGCGCCGCGCTCGGTCGGCGGCGGACCCGGCCTCTACAAACTGGCGCTGGCGCCGACGCTGATCCTGGCTCTGCTGGGCGTCGGCATTCTGCTGATCGGCCAGATGCGCAAAATCTTCGACCGTCTGCGCGCACCCCTCGCGCAAACGCCGGTCTCCGAAAAAATCGTGCTTGCGGCGGCTCCGCTCGCGCTCCTGGCGCTGCTGATCGCGCTGGCGAGCGGCATGGTCGGCAACATCGCGGGCCTGATGCAGACCTTGCGCGTCCCGGGCGCCGAGCGGGAAGAGGGCGAACTCGCCTGGATTCTGATACAGGCGGGCGGCATGATTTCCCTGCTGCTGCTGCCGATGGTCCTGTCCTTTCTGATCGTGCGCATGATGAACAGCCAGTACAGACTGCGCATGACGATCAACCCGAGCGGCCAGCGCTGGATCGTGGCCCTGCTGTGCGGATTCGCGGCGCTGAGCGTCATCGTCATCGTCATGGCCAATCCCAAGGGCGATATTCAGGACGCCTTCGTCCAGAAGGTCAAGTTCATCTCGTCTCACGCCATTTTCGGGATATGGATCGGATACGGCGCGCTGCTGCTGTTGTCCTATGCGCGGTCCGTGACGACCCGGCGTCCGCTGTGCCGCCGTGCGGCCTGCGCGCTGATCGCCCTTATGCCGCTCATTCCGCTGCGCCAGAACTGGAGCCACAAACGCATGGTCGAGATGTACGGCGGCGCGGAACAGAACGGACACGACTTCGGCTGGCAGTTCGGCCACTATCCGTTACGCGGCGCGGAGGCCGTTCTCGAGGAACTGCGCCCCGACGAGGAGCCGCCGCCCAATCCGCAATATCCAGCCGCCATGGCGCCCGACGCCTTTTTCTACGGCGGCACCGATCCGGGCCGCTTCGTGCCCACCTACATGATTCTTTCGGCCCGCGTACGCGAAGACGTCTTTCTGGTGACGCAGAATGCGCTGGCCAACGAAACGTACCGCAGCGAAATGCGCGACCTGTACGGCGACCGCGTCTGGATGCCGTCCGAAGCCGAAACGCGCGACATCTTGAGCCGCTACATCGAGGCCGTTCTGGACGGCCGCGAACCCCGTCCGCCGGAGGAACATTTGGTCATTACCCGCGAGGGCATGCGCCCGCAAAACGTGCAGGGCATCATGATTGTCAACGGAGTACTGGCCCGCGCCATCTTCGAACGCAATCGGGATCGGCATCCTTTCTACGTGGAGGAAAGTTTTCCGCTCCCCTGGATGTATCCCTACATGCAACCGCACGGTCTCGTCATGCGCCTGCATGCGACCCCGGCGCGCCTTACGCCTGAAATGACGGACAACGATCTCGATTTCTGGGACTGGTACACGCGGAGACTCACCGCCGACGAGGCCTATCTGCGGGATTTCGCCGCCCGCCGCGGCTTTTCCTCGCTGCGCGCCTCGCTGGCCAATCTTTACGTCAGTCGGGGGCGAATGCCGGAGGCGGAGACGGCCTATCAGGAGGCGCGTCTGCTGCATCCGTTCAGCTACGAAGCCATTTTCCGTTTCGTCCACGGCGTTTTACTGCCGGCCGACCGTTTCGACGAAGCCCGTAGAGTACTGGAGACCTTGGGCCGCAGCGATCCGTACAACCGCAGAATCCCGCCCGTCATGGCGCAATTGGAGCATCGTCGGCAGACGCTCGACCGCATGGCGCAACTGGAAGACGAGCTGCGCCATCAGCCGCAATCCGACCCCGGTCGCGCGCTGGAACTCGGGCGCCTCTATCTGGCCCTCGGGCGACAGGAAGCGTTCCTGTCTCTGGCCCGCCGCATGCTGGACCGTCCGCCGCCAGAGCCTATGTTTCAGGTCCATTTCCAGTTGGCCGCCATGTATAGCGGGATCGGTCGTGTGGAAGAGGCCGCCGAAGCGCTGGCCCTGGCCCGGCGCAGCCTGCCGCCGGATCTCGATCCTCGTTATTTTGGACACATAATCCGCATGTATTCGCAAGCCGGACGCACGGAAGATGTCGCCTGGGCCATCGAGGCCTACCTAAAACAGCGTCCCGACGACTTTCGGGCCTGGCTCGACCTGGCGGCCACGCGCATCAAATTGAAGGCGCCGGCCGCCGAAATCCGCCAGGCGCTGTCCCAGGCCCTCGTCCACGGCGGCCAGGAAGCGCGGACCATCGTCATGCAGGCTGCCGAATTCGCGCCCTACGCTCGCGCCCTGCGCCCGGCCCCGCCGCATCTGCCGTAAGCCGGATACCGTAGCGAAAGATCAAGGATCAGGGCGTGAAACATTCCATCTGCGGCCTTAATCCTTTCCGGTCTGCTGAATTTGTCCGCGGGATTAATCCCCGAATCGTAACGGCTCAGGAAGCCTCGGTAAGTCGGCCATTCCTGGCTGACCCTCCAACGCCTCGGGGTCGGGCAGGAATGCCCGACCTGCTTTTCGCTGCGCATTCAGCGTGCAC
>CAZYAW010000228.1:0-6413 GCA_964646045.1 uncultured Victivallales bacterium
ATGCCAGCGCCAGCCGGCGCCCAGCGGAATTTCCCGGGACGCGGCGCCGGGCGCGCGCGGATGCAGGGTCAGCACGCCTGTCACCCGGTCGTCGCGCTCGGTAGAAGCCAGCAGCCAGAGGCGTGACGGGGCGGCGGGGAAGGGGAGGGCCAGCGCCGCTTCGGCACGCAGCCACTGGGTGTCGGCCGTTAGCGGCGGACCGGGTTCCGGCGGCTGCGGCAGAGCGAGCGACCGCGCCCGGCCTGACGCGGCGGGCAAAAACATCATTTGGGTCAGGTAGGCCTTCTCCGAAACATGCAGATGCAACGGTTCGGGCTCCGCGGCCAGGACGGCGCTGTCGATTTCCAGCGCTTCCCATCCGGGACAGAGCGTGATGCGGCGTACCGGGAGATTGCGTTCCCCCGCGCGCAGCGCAACGCTTGCGGGAACGCGACTGTCGGGGACGGCCAAAACCAATAGAACGGCTCCTGCAAGCGCGTTGGCGAGTTCTTCGTTAACGGCGCCCGTTTCCGCCGGGCGTGCCTGCCGCGGCGTCAGGCGAGCGAACCTATGCGGAAGGGTCAGGGGTCGGTGCGGGGCGAGCGGAATGCCATGCCAATCCATGGGACGCTGCGGCAAAAAAATGGCGCCGCCGGCCAGCCCCAGTCGCGAGCCGTCCATCACGCGCGTGAAGGGTTTCGCCTGCGGCGACTCCGGGTGGGCGAGTACACGGAACGCGCGCAAGTGCAAAACGCGTTCATGCGCGGCGGCGGGAATGCTTCCGCGTGTGCGGGCCAGGGCGCGGGTTGCCAGGCGGCGCTCGAACAGCGGTTCGAGGGCGAGGCCGGGCAGGGCCGTTCCGGAAAAAGGCAGCAAAAGCAGATGTCGCCGTTGCGGATGCGCCAGCGCCTGTTGCCGCCACACCTTCTCGGCCTGACGGTATTCCCGGTCGGTACGATAGCCCCAGGCGACTGGCAGCAGGGGGAGCCCTGAAAAGGAGGCGGCCGGCGCGGCGGTTTGCGTGTATTCGGCCAGGAGAAAATCGCCCGCGTCGGCCAGCTCGCGCGACAGGTCGCGATAATAGGCATAGGTTCCGCTATGGTTGCGCAGACGGTAGAGCAGGGAGCGTCCTCGCACGGCTACGGCGATCAGACCCAGCGCGAGCAGTCCGGTCAAAACGGCGGACGGCCAGGCGGCGCCGGGAGGCAGGCGCAGGAAAGCGCGGATGCGTTCGCGGCGCAGGAAGGCCAGGCCGGTGATGCGGACCGTGTTCAGCGCGGCGGCCAGCGCCAGAACCATGAGCGGGAGCAGCGCCGTGAGGGTGCGCCGCGTTTCAAACATGTAGTGGAACATCCATCCGACCGTCAGACTGGCCGGCGCCAACAGCAGGAAGAGTCGGCGTCCGGTCGCGCGTTGTGCGCGTGGCTTTGCGCATAGCAGAGCGTAGAGGCCGGCCAATGCAGCCAGCGACCAGAGTCGCGAGGAGAGACGCACAATGCCGCGAAAGTCCGTGAGGCTGAGGTAGGCGGTCGCCCAGGCCGGCAGGCCGGGCACGTCGCCCAGTTCCGTGCGGAAACGATAAATCCAAAGGGCGGCCGCGCCAAAGCCCGTGGCCGCCAGCGCTCCGCATGCGCGTCCGGAAACGATGCGGCCCAGGTGCGCGACCGGACGGGCGCGGAGCATCGCTGCGGGCGCAAAACGCAGCAGGCCGGCGATGCCGGCATACAGCGCGAAGGCTCCGAGCGCGAAACGTGCGCGCGCGGGATCGCGCAGATTGGGCAGAATCGAGTAGGGATCGGTGATCAGTGCGGTTTGCAGCGTCATGAGCGCGACGCCCAGCGCCGTGCCGAGCCACCAGCCGCGCCAATAGCGTAGGGGAACACAGGCGCCGACGCATTGGGGCGGGCCGCCGCCGCGGGCGCTGCGACCGTGCAGGGCGGCCGCCATCCAGAGGGCCGGCAGCAGAACATAGACGGCGGTCATGTGGAACAGCGCGGCGACCGTCAGAGCCAGTCCGGTTAGGGCGCCGCCGACGAACCCGTGCCGCTCGCGGTTTTGCGAGTCGAGCAGTCCGGTCACTCCCAGTAAAGTGAAAAAGAGGGCGGGGATTTCGGGACGCAGACAGCGCGCGTTCCAGGCCATGGCGGGATGCGCCAGAAACAGCGCGCAGGCCGCCAGCGCGATCCCGTGGCTGCGGGCGCCGCGCAGAACCAGTCCGGCGATCATGAGCGCGGACAGGAGCGCGAAAAGAGGAGGCACGGCGAAGGCGGCCCAGGGGGAAAACAGGGCGACCGGGACGGAAAGCAGCAGGGCGAAGGCCGGTTGAAACCAGCTTCCGACTTCCGCCGTGTCCGCGTTTTTGACCCACAGACAGGCGTCTTTGGTGTAGCCGAAACCGTGGTGTCCGTAGCGGAAAAGCAAACGGTCGTCGCGCGAGAGCCGGGCCAGGGCGGGATCCTGAAAGGTCAGAGACGAATGTCGCGCGAAGGCCGCGGCGGTATGCAGGTAGGCGGCGGGATCTTCCCCGGCGGTCACTTCCTCTTCCGGCCGCGACAGAAACACGGCGGCGACGGCCAGGCCCAGCATCCAGACTGCGCCGACAACGGTCGGATGGTTTGTGTCCGTTTGGCCCCATGCGACGCGAAAAAGGCGCAGGGCGGACCAGGCGCCCCAGAGCGCCAGCAGCCAGGCTAGCGTGCCGAGCAGCCAGGTCATGGCGGATCCGGTTTGGAATGCGGGTTGGCTTTCCCGCTTTCGGCTTGAGCGGCGAGTTTTTTCTCGAGTGCGCGCAAGCGCTCCTCCAGCAGCGCGGTTTCCTGGGCGATGCGCCGACGGTCTTCCTCGCTGCGCGAAAGCGCGAGCGAGAAATGGAAAGTGATCATCAGCAGGAAAACGAAGATGAGCATCATGATGGCCGAGGTGTAATGCATGCCGCTGATCTGGAGATAGGCGATAATCAGATCCGGGAAAAGCGCCAGCAGGAAGAAGCCCAGGCTGGTGCCGATCCAGAGCAGAGCGTAGCGTTCTTTCAGCGAAGTGTGCCGGATGCGGTCGAACGTGATGTACAGAATGAACAGGCTGGCCGAGAACATGACGAGGCGCAGTCGCAGGGTGATGGCGTGACGGGCGAGCGACGGCTGGATGCCGAGTACGAGCAGGGCGCTGCCGGCCAAAGCGGCGATCATGGCCAGAATACGCGACGTGCGCGCGGCGCAGTAGAGAAAGAGCGCCGCCAAAACGAGGACGACGCCGGCGACGATCAGACTGTTGGGGGAGAGAGGATTCATGCGAGAGTCTCCAGCAGCGCCTCGCGGGAATAGCGCCGATCGACGGAGCGGGCGCGGTCGGCCAGCAGGGCTACGGTCACTTTCAGGGCGAACACCAGCGGGGTCGCCCCGGACAGCGAGGAGGCGCCTTGTTGCCGCGGTCGAAAATCCACGTCCGCCTCGGCAAAACTGTAGCCCTGGCGCCGCAGCAGGGCCAACGATTCCGGTTCCGGATAGTCGCTCGGATAGCGCTCGCTGAAATAGCGGATCAGGTAGCGGTTGAACAGGTGAAAGCCCGAGGTCGGATCCGTGACGCGCTGACGGCAGATCAGGGAAAGAAAGGCGCGCAGGTAGCGGGCGCCCAGCGAGCGCAGCGCGGAATTCTTGTAGGATTCGCCGCCGAGATGACGTGAACCGATCACGAGGTCGGCGCCCGTTCGCTCCATGACCTCGAACAGGCGCGGAATATGGGCCGGCGCATGCTGTCCGTCGGCGTCAATGCGAACCACGCGCGCATATCCTTCACGATCCGCGAGTCGCAGTCCGGCCTGGACGGCGCCGCCCACCCCCAGATTGCAGGGCAGACGCAGGACGCGGACTCCGGCGTTTCGGGCCGCGGCAAAGGTTTCGTCGTGCGAGCCGTCATCCACCACCAGCGTCTCGTATTCCGGCAGATCCGCGGCGATTTCCGCCAGTAACGGAGGCAGGGCGGCCTCTTCGTTAAAAGCGGGAATCAACACCATCCGACGATCCGGCGTAATGGTGCGGCGGCTGTTGCAGGATGCGTCTTCCTCGGTCATGCCGTTCCTTTGTTGCAAGAGTTTCCGTCGGCTCATCCCCTGCCTGGGGCTCGCGCCCACAAGCTCAAATCTGTGAATATATTTTTGCGCGAACCCTTATGAACGAAGTTATACATGACACGGAAACACCGTTCCGTAAAGAAAAAAGGTAATTTTCGCGGCGCCGTTTATCGCTATGCGGGCCCATCCCATAGAGATGCGGATTTTGGTAGCCGTTCACGGTTCAGAGTTCACAGTTCACGGTTTTTCAGACTTCTTGAGCGCTTTCCATTTTTCAACTGTGAACTGTTAAGACTTGCGGATTTTGGAATGTTGGAATGCGGGAACGACTTGCTCCCATTCCAAAAGGGTTGGATGAAGTTCTTTCAGACAAGCGGGGTTTCCGAGGTCGCAAACTCCGTCAGAGGCCCGACCGGGGCGAAAGGCGCGTAGCATTGGCGCAGGCGTTCACGGAAGAGCGGGTAGCTGTATTCCTTCGCGATTCTGGCTCTGGCCCGGATTCCCATGCGGGCGCGTAGTTCGTCGTCGCGCATGAGGTCGGCGACGGCCGCGGCAAAGGCGTCCGGCCGGGCCGGAGTCGTGCGCGCGACGGTTTCGTCGAGCAGCAGGCGGTTGGCCGCGCTGTCGGCGGCCACAATGGGGCGTCCGACTTTCATATAGTCGAGGATTTTCAGCGGCGTGTTCACCCCGGCGGCGCGCGGCGAAAGCAAAACATCGGCGGCCCGCAGCCAGTGCGGCAGTTGTGCGGGCGGCAGGCAGCCGGCAAAATGCACGGCGTGACCGACCCCGGCGGTCTCCATTTCCCGTCGGCGTTGCGCGATTTCGGCATGCGATCCGCCGACAATAAGAAAGCGAGCGCCCGGGAAGCGCGCAACCGTTTGCGGAATCGCGGCGAAAAGCAGATCGATGCCCTGATAGACGGCGAACGAACCGACATAGGCGGCCAGCCTGTGTTCGGGTTCGGGCGCCAGACGGGCACGCAACCGCGCGGCTTCCCGATCGTCGGCTTCGACCAGAGAGGAGGGGATGTCGGCGATGGCGTGTACGGGTTTGTCGGGGAAGCGCGCACGGACCTGATCGGCCAGGCCCGCTCCCGTCGCGATGACGGCGGCGGCCTGTTGTGCGGCATGTTCCTCCATGCGCGCGTAGAGAGACATGACGCCGTTGCGGAGGAAGCCTTTGCGGTAGGAGGCCGGATCCGAATGTTTTTCGTAAATGGCCGGAACGCCCTGTCGGCGACCCAGTCGGCCGGCCATGAGGCCCGCTTCTTCGACCCCGTGAATAGCCGTGTAGCGATTGCATTGCGCAAGGCGACGGGCCAGACGGTACAACGGAATGTCATAGAGCGCCTTCCAGAGAGAAGGTCCGATCGGAATGCCGGATCGACCCCACAGGTTGCGCGGGCGATGAACCGTGACGGCGGCGGGCAGGTCGGCGGGGGTCTCGCCGAAGGGCATGACCGCCAGATCTACGTCGAAGCCCAATTCCGACAGGGCTCGGACGTTGAAACCGACGCGCAAAGGCGAGCCGCGCCACAGCAGAAAGGGTTGCGGCGCAATAAAAAGAATTTTCGGTTTCATGGGGGGCTCTCTTCCCGCAGCCTGTTCCTTGTCGATTCACGGCAGGCATAGCGGGTTCTCGCGCGCGGGTCAAGCGCAAAGGCCGTCGATCTCGCTCAGGCGCCAAGCCATGCTTTTTGATTGCACCGGCAGATTTTTCCGTGTACAGAGGCGGTATGTCTTGTCAGTGGCTCCGACAAGAGCCGTCGGAAGACGGGCGGAACGTCCGTGCTGCAGTTTCAAACACGGGCAGGATGTCCGTGTCACATTCTTATACACGGGCGGGACGCCCGTGCCACAGTTTTAGAGCCGTGCAAGGCGAATGTTTCGGAGCCTCCATATGACGACCAAACCGTTTGAGTTGCGAGTGACGTTTCCCGGCTGTCCGTCGGAGTCCGACGTGCCGTGGAACCGGGAGACGCTGTCCACCCTGCGCGACATGGGGTTCAACACCATTCAGTTGAACATTGCCTGGGGCAGTCGGCCGGACGACGAACCGCTCAATCTCGAGGACGTGGTGCGGACGGAAGGACTGGATCTGCCGCCGATCGCGTCGCTGCCGCTGCGCAGCGGGCCGGACGGTCCGGCGGTGGCGCGGCGCCGCGCCCGTTTGACCGAGCGCATCGCCCTGTGCGGCAGTCTGGGACTGCGCAGTGTTTTCCATTTCGGGGCGCCCTACAACATGCACGCGCGTTTCGGCGACACGCCGCCCCGTTGTCTGTCCGACGAGGCGGTGGTGCAGTACTATGAAACGCTGATCGAGGCGTTTCACGCACAGTATCCGGGCGTCGACGACGCGCTGTTGTACA
>CAZYAW010000229.1:0-12107 GCA_964646045.1 uncultured Victivallales bacterium
TGCGAATTCCGCGAAGATGCAGGTTGACCTTGCCTTCCTTCTTGCGTACAGTAGGGGTTTTGAATTAGTTGATGTCCGCTTGGCGTCCGCCGTTTCCCGGACGCGCAAAACATGAAGAGAGAAAGGCGTCCCCTGCATGAGTCCAACGCCCGTAGAACCGCCCCGTCTGCCGCCGAACCTGAAGAAACCCCAGCCGCCGCCCATTCCGCCGCCGAACCGCGGCCTGCTGGCCATCGTGGTCGTGCTGGGGCTGGTGGTACTCATGATCGCCACGACCATTCAACAGGGGCAGAAACCGGAAGTCTTGCGCTACAGCCCGGATTTTGTCGAACTGGTGCGCGGCGGGGAAATCGAGCAGGCGCGCATTGTCCAGGACCTTTCCGGCGGCAGCGCCTATTTGGAGGGTTCCCTGAAATCGCCGAGCGGCACGCGCCCGGAACGATTCAAAGTTCATATCCTGCCCAACGACAAGGACGTGCAAAAGTTGCTGGACGAATACGGCATACCCTACGCCGTGGCCCCGCAAAGCCCCTTTTTCTGGTCGCTGATTTCCAGCGTACTGCCGGTGGTCCTGATTTTCGGACTGCTGTATTTTCTGTTTATGCGCCAGATGCGCAGCGCCGGGCACAGCGCCATGAGTTTCGGCAAGAGCCGCGCCAAACTGATGGCGCGCGACAAGCGCAAAGTGACCTTCGCCAATGTGGCGGGCATTGACGAGGCCAAGGAGGAGGTGCTGGAAATCATCGATTTCCTGAAAGACCCCAAGAAATTCCAGAGACTGGGCGGGCGCATCCCCAAAGGCGTACTGCTGATGGGGCCGCCCGGCACCGGCAAAACGCTGCTGGCCAAGGCCATCGCCGGCGAGGCGGATGTGCCGTTCTTCAGCATTAGCGGCTCCGATTTCGTGGAAATGTTCGTGGGCGTAGGCGCCTCGCGCGTACGCGACATGTTCGAACAGGGCAAGAAAAACGCGCCCTGCATCCTGTTTATCGACGAAATCGACGCCGTGGGCCGCAGTCGCTTCTCGGGCATCGGCGGCGGTCACGACGAACGAGAGCAAACCCTGAACGCGCTGCTGGTCGAGATGGACGGATTCGACACGCAGGAGGGCGTGATTATTGTGGCCGCCACCAACCGGCCGGACGTGCTCGACCCGGCGCTCCTGCGGCCCGGCCGCTTCGATCGGCAGATTGTGATCGATCTGCCCATGCTCGAAGGGCGCGAACGCATTCTTTCGATTCATTCGGAAAGAATCAAGTTGAAGGACAAGCGCGACTTGCGGCGCATCGCGCGCGGCACGCCGGGTTTCTCGGGAGCCGACCTGGAGAATCTCCTGAACGAGGCGGCCCTGCTGGCGGCCCGCGGCGACAAATCGTCCGTGACGCTGGACGATCTGGAAGAGGCCCGCGACAAGGTGATGTGGGGCCGGGAACGCCGCAGTCGCGCCATGGACGCCAAGGAGAAAAAGAGCACGGCCTATCACGAGGCGGGCCACGCGCTGGTGCAGCAGCTCGCCGAACACAGCGAACCCCTGCACAAGGTCACCATCATTCCGCGCGGCTTGTTTCTGGGGGCCACCATGTCGCTGCCGGACAAGGATCGCTACGCCGAAAACAAAAGCAAGCTGCTGGACGATTTGCTGCTGCTGATGGGCGGGCGCACGGCCGAGGAGATCGTCTTCGGCGACGTTTGCACCGGGGCCCGCAACGATCTAAAAACCGCCACGCGCATCGCGCGCGCCATGGTGTGCGACTGGGGCATGAGCGATCGCATGGGACCGCAAACCTTCGGGGACAGCCAGGAACCGCTCTTTCTGGGACGCGACATCTCCCGCCAGATCAACTACAGCCAGGAAACCGCCAAGGCCATCGACGAGGAAATCAGCGCCATCCTCAATCATGCCCACCGGCGCGCCCGCGACATGCTCGAACGCCATCGCGACAAACTGGACCTGATCGCCACGCTCCTGCTCGAACGGGAAACTCTCGACGGACGCGACATCGAGGACATTGTCCATCACGGACGCATCCTCGACATCGCCGAACGGGACGAGGAAGATCGCCAAAACGGCACAAGCCGGAAACCGAACGAGGACGAAGCGCCATCGGCGCTACAGAGCGAAACCGAACCATCGGTTCGCGAGGACGGCGACGAGAGCGGATAACGAGTTTCTTTCACGAGACCGAACATGGAAACGACCGTGCGCTGGAAACATCGCAGAGGCTGGTTGCGGATCGAGGGGCGCCCTCTGATCATGGGGATTCTCAACACGACCCCCGATTCGTTTTCGGACGGCGGCCGCTATGCGAATCCCGAACAGGCGGTGGCGCACGGACTCGCCATGGCGGCGCAGGGCGCCGACATCGTGGATGTGGGGGGGGAATCGACACGGCCGGGGTCGGCGGAAATCGGGGTTCAGGAGGAAATGGATCGGGTCGTTCCCGTGATACGCGCGCTGCGCGAAAATTCGGACGTCCCTGTTTCCGTGGATACGTCCAAAGCGCTCGTGGCCCGTCAGGCGCTGGCCGCCGGCGCGGACATTGTCAACGACGTTTCCGCCTGCCGCCGGGACGCGGCCATGGCGGAGACCGTCGTGGCCGCCGGCGCCGGACTGGTGCTGATGCACATGCAGGGCACGCCGCGCACGATGCAGAACGCGCCCGCCTACGGCGATGTGGTGCGGGAAGTGACCGCCTGGCTCGTCGCGCGCGCCGACGCCCTGCTGGCGCAGGGCCTGCCGCGCGAGAACCTGATGCTCGATCCCGGCATCGGCTTCGGCAAGACCATGGAACATAATCTGCAACTGCTGGCCCGGCTCGACGAATTGGTCGCGACCGGATGGCCCGTTCTGGTGGGAGCCTCGCGCAAGCGTTTCATCGGCGCGTTGACCGGACGCGCGGCGGACGATCGACTGGCGGGCAGTCTGGCCGTGGCGGTCTGTTGCGCGCAACGGGGCGCGGCGGCGCTGCGCGTGCACGACGTGTGCGAAACAAAGGATGCCGTCCTGTTGGCGACGGCGCTGGAAAGGATTGAAAATGGCCTGGAATAGCATCCAGTTGCTCGTACTCAACGATCTGGTGCAGATCCTCACGCTTTGGGTGGTCTACTACTATATCTTCCTGTTTTTCAAGGGGACCCGCGGCGCTCAGGTTCTGGTGGGACTGGTTCTGGCGCTGCTGACGCTCCTGTTGCTGACGCGGGTACTGAGTCTGGACGTGCTGACCTGGATTCTGCAGCGCTTCTACGTGGCGCTCGGCGTGGCGCTGCTGGTGATTTTTCAGCCGGAAATCCGACGGGCGCTGGCGGAGCTGGGGCGCCAGCCGTCTTTCGCCGTATCCAGCGACAAACGCGACGTCATCGACCATGTCATTCAGGCCGTGGAACTGCTTTCCGAACATAAAATCGGCGCGCTGATCGCCATCGAGCGCGAGATCGGCACACGCACCATCCAGGAGTCGGGCGTCAAACTCGACGCCAAAATCGTGCCCGAACTGCTCGCCACCATATTTTATCCGCACACTCCGCTGCACGACGGCGGCGTGATTATCAGCGACAACCGCATTCGCGCCGCCGGCTGCGTCTTCCCTCTTTCCCAAAACGCGGAAATCCAGAAGACGCTGGGAACGCGTCACCGCGCGGCCATGGGACTCAGCGAGGAAACCGATGCGGTCGTGATCGTGGTTTCCGAGGAAACCGGTTCGATTTCCGTTTGCTATCGCGGTCGCATGAGCCGCGGCATTGACGGCGAACGCGTGCGCCGCTTCCTCACCGCCCTGTTCAAGGGCCGCAAGGCGGACAGCGCCTGGCGGCGCGTACAGGACAAACTGGACCTGACCCCGACCGGCATCGCGAAATCGGACAATCTCGCCAAATAGAGAAAGGGCAGCCACTGTGAACCGCATTAAGGCATGGATCAAAAAACTGGCGACCGTGAATCCGGGCCTCAAATTCCTGGCCTTGGCCATGGCGATTTTCACATTCCATTCCATACGCGGCGTGACCAGCGACGAAGCCGTGATGATCGTTCCTGTGGAAGTCCAGACGGACGAAACGGTGATGGTGGTCGAACAGGACATCTTGTCCGCCAGCGTCACATTTCGGGGTTCCGCCGAAGACATCCGCAAAGCCCAGACGCAAAAGGCCAAGGTGATTGTGAAGTTGCGCGACCGCGAATCCACCGTCATCCCCATTCGCCATCGCGATATCGAGGATCTCTCGGGTGTGCGCATCGTCAAGATCGAGCCGGACCGCGTCGTGGTGGCGGCACAGGCCGTAAGCGACGCCGAAAAAGAGCCCGATCCGAGCAAGCCGCTACCTCCGCATCGCGAGCCGCCGGCCCGGGAGCCGGACTCCGGCGAACGCGACGACTTCACGCCCGCGCCACCGGCCGCGGGCGATCCGACGGCTTCGCCGCCGACTACGGAATCCAACCGCCTGGCGATCCCGCCGGAAGGCGCCACCGCGCCCGCAGCGCCGCAGGGCCAGGGACAGGATTTGCCATGAGTTCAACCGACGACATAGCGCCTCCCGCGGGGCGCAGAACCATGGGCGTCGCTCTGCTGGTCGTGCTGGTTTTCGCGCTGCTCGCGCTGGCCACCTACGACTGGAAGGATATTCCGCTCCTGATGGCCGACGCACCCAGAACGCCGGCCAATCTTATCGGACCGGCGGGCGCATGGTCCGCCTTCGTTGCGTTCATGACCTTCGGCGTGGGCGCCTACCTGTCGCCGCTCTGGCTGCTGGGAATCGGACTCACGCTGCTGATCAGCCGCCGACCGCGCGTCTGGCCCGAAATTCTCCTGTGTACGACGGCCTGGGTCTTCTTCTGCTTTGCGCAGGAACTGCACGGTTCCTTTTGGGCTTCGCAGAGGGCGGAACTCAATCTGGGCGATTTCACTTCGGGCATTGTCGGACAGTGGATCATGCGCGGCGTACTGATCCGCTTTTTCAGCCGAACCGGCGCCGGCATTCTCGTCTGGAGCGTTTTTGCGATGGCCCTGGTCATGTTTGTCGGGCCGCGCAATCTGCTGCAGCTCGCGCGCCTCACGCGCCGGATCTTCGTCAGCCGCATCGAGAATTGGCGGCGGCGGGCGCAGGATCAGCAGTCTCTGATCGAACGCGAGGAAAAACGCCTTCTCAAAGAGCGCCGCAAACTGGAGAAATCTCTGCGGCAACAGGAGAAGCCGCCAGACCGTTCCGACCTCGCCGCCGTCAAGGCTCCGCAACCCGTTGCCGCCACGATCCCGGAACCGCCGGTCCGCCGCCGGCCCGCCCCGGCCACACCCGCCTCGCCGCCCGCGACAGCCGAACCGACGCCCGGCCCCGGGGCGGCGCCGCCGTTGTATCGGCTGCCGCCCGTGACGCTTCTCAATCCGCCCGACGCACCGGTCAAGGAGAAGGGCGTGGAAGCCGATATCGGCGTAACAGCCCGCATCCTGACGGCCACCCTGGCCGAGTTCGGCATTGAAGCGGAAGTGACCAATGTGGAGCGCGGCCCGGTGGTGACCCGCTACGAACTGCGGCCGGCCCCCGGAATCCGCGTCGAGCGCATCAGCAATCTGAGCGCCAACCTGGCCTTGACGCTCAAGGCCACCAGCGTGCGCGTCCAGGCCCCGATTCCCGGCAAAGGCGTGGTCGGCATCGAGGTGCCCAACGCCATGTCCACCATGGTGTACATCCGTGAAATCATCGAAAGCGCCGCGTGGCAGTCCGGCAAGGCGCGCCTGCCCCTTGTGCTGGGCAAGGACGTGGGCGGCAACGACCTGGTAGCCGATCTGGCCACCATGCCGCATCTGCTGGTGGCCGGCGCAACGGGCGCCGGAAAAACCGTGTGCATGAATTCCATTCTGACCGGCCTGCTCATGGCCCGCACGCCGGACGAAATGCGCCTCGTGCTGGTCGATCCCAAAATCGTCGAGTTTTCCGCTTTCAACCAGTTGCCCCACCTCGTGGTGCCGGTCATTACCAATCCCAAAAAGGTGGCGCTGGGCCTGCGCTGGGCCATCAATGAAATGGAAAAACGCTACAAGCTCTTCGCGCGCGTCGGCGTCCGCAATATCGAGGGCTACAACCATCGCATGATCGCGCACCAGGCGGAACTCTTCGGCGAAGCCGCCGCCGCTCCGCCGCCGCCCAAAGACGAGCCGCCCCGCACGGTGCCCTATATCGTGATCGTCATCGACGAGCTGGCGGACCTCATGCTGGCCGATCAGGCGGAAATCGAAAACAACATCGCGCGCCTGGCCCAACTCTCGCGCGCGGTCGGCATTCACATGATCATTTCCACCCAGCGCCCGTCCGTCAACGTCATCACCGGCACCATCAAGGCCAATTTCCCGGCCCGCATCGCTTTCCAGGTGGCGCAGCGCGTGGACAGTCGCACCATTCTCGACACCGTCGGCGCCGACAAGCTGCTCGGGCGCGGCGACATGCTGTTCCTGCCGCCGGGCACCAGTAAAATCGTGCGCGCCCAGGGCGCCATGTGCGGCGACGACGAAATCCATCGCGTGGTCGAGTTCATCCGCGCACAGGGCGAACCCAACTACGAGACCGAGATCCATGAAAAAATCGAAACATCGTCCGCCTCCAGCCGCCCCGATCTGGACGACGGCGAAGACGAGGAACTGATCAACCAGTCGATCGAAATCATCCGCGAAACCCGCCGCGCCTCGACCTCTTCCTTGCAGCGCCGCTTGCGTATCGGCTATACGCGGGCCGCAAGAGTGATGGACGTCCTGGAGGAACGCGGCATCATCGGACCGCCCCGCGGCTCCGATCCCAGAGAAATTCTTCTTGACTTGGACGGAGAGATCCCGGACAACAATGCGCCAAACGATGCAGGCGCGGATTTCGCCGACGCCGAAGACGAGACGGACGTATTGCCGCCGGAACAGACCTAGAACACAGGGGTTACCATGCCGCTTGGCGAAACATTGCGTAAAGCCCGACTGGCCCGCAAACTGACGCCTTCCGAAGTCGCGCAGGCGACCCGCATGAAGGTGCAGATCGTGGAGGCCCTCGAAAAAAATCAGTTCGACCTGATCCCGGCCCCCATCTACGCCAAGGGCTTCATTCGCCTCTTCGCCGAATACGTCGGGCTGGATTCCGAACCGCTGATCGTCGAATACAATCGCCTGCGTTCGAAGCCGCCGCTGTCGGGAGCCCCTTCGAAAGACCCGTCTCACGAAGCTCCGCGCGCGCCGGTACCGCCGCGGGACGAAGCCCCGTCCGCCGATCTCTTCTCGCATGCGGGCCTCTCGCTCGCGGAGCGGGACGAAGCAACCGAAACAGAGGCCGAAAGCCCGGTCCGTCCGCCAACCGAAAGCGCCCGGCCGACATCGACCAAATCCGTCCTGAGCCGCGAGGCGGAACCCTACACGACCCCGTCGCGCACTGCGGAAAAAAAGGTGCGCCCCACCGTTCCGCCGCCCTCTTCTCCCGCCCGAGACCCGGACTTGTCGCGGCAAACCAGGGTGCGCATCGGGGAACGACTCGGCGCCGTCGGCCGCGCACTGCGCCAGGCGCTGCCGGAGCGCGCGCGCGCCTTGCCGCTGCGCGGCGGACTGGCCCTGGCGGGGGCCGTCCTCGTGATTCTGCTGATCGCAACCGCCCTCCTGCACAGCCGCCGCACGGCGGAACCTCCGGACACGCCGACCCGTTCCGCCCATCGCATCGCCACATTGGGCCAGGATACGCCCGAACCCTACTTCGATTGAACGGCCCCGCATGACGCCCCGCTCTCGCAAGAAAACAACGTTGTCCGTCGGTTTTGTCAGTCTCGGCTGCGCCAAGAATCTGGTGGACTCGCAGGTGATGGCCGGTCAGTTGCTGGCCGACGGACTCGTCATGGTCCCGCCCGAAGAGGCGCAAGTGGTCTTGATCAATACCTGCGGCTTCATTGAAGCGGCGCGCGAGGAAACACGCGCCACGATTCGCGCCTATTGCGAACTCAAGAAAAGCGGCCCTTGCCGGGCGGTCTTCGTGACCGGCTGCTACGCCCAGCGCTACCGCCTCCGCCTGCCAAGCGAATTCCCGGAGGTGGACGGTTTTGTCGGACTGGACGCGCTGGACCGCGTGGGAGATCTGATCCGCCAGTGGCGCGACGAAGGCGGCGCGGTCTGGGACGTGCCCCCGCAGGTTCAACGCCTCTACGAACCCACTTTGCCGGGCTTGCGCTTCGCGGGCGGACCCTACGCCTATCTCAAAATCGCCGAGGGCTGCCATCACCGCTGCCGCTTCTGCGCCATCCCGCTCATTCGCGGCGACTACCGTTCCCGCCCGATCGACGCCCTGGTCCGCGAAAGCGAAGCGCTCGTCGCAACCGGCGTACGGGAGATCAACCTCATTTCACAGGACTGCATGGCCTATGGACGCGACCAAACCGGATCGCGCAAAACCAACCCGCTCCTGCCGGACCTGCTGCGCGCGCTGGATCGCATTCCCGGCGATTTTCGCATTCGCATTCTGTACGGCTCCATCCATAAAGTCGGTTCGGAACTGCTGCGTGTCATGCGGGAATCGCCCCGCATCTGCCACTATCTCGATTTGCCCGTCCAGCACTCGCACCCCGAAATTCTGCAGGCCATGGGACGCGGCGCAACGGCGCGGGATCTGCCCGGAACCCTGCGCCGACTGCGGGCGGCCTTGCCCGATCTGGTCTTGCGCACCGCCTGTATCGTCGGATTCCCCGGCGAAAGCGAAGCCCATTTCGAGCACCTGCTGCAGTTCGTGAACGAATCCCGCTTCGACCGTCTGGGCGCTTTCGTCTATTCGCCGGAAGAAGGCACGCCCGCCGCCCGCCTGCCCGGCCGCGTCGCTCCGCAACGGGCGCAGGAACGCCTGGCCCGCCTGCTCCGGACGCAACGGCGCATCGTCGCCCGTCAGGCCGACACGCTGCGCAAACGCCGCGAACGCATTTTGCTCGAACAGCCGGACACGCGCGAAGCCGGCCTGTGGTACGGCCGCTCCTATCGGGAAGCCCCGGCCGTGGACGGCCGAATACAAGTCCGCGACGTGCCCGACGGCGCCCGCAGCGGCGACTGGATCGTCGCGCGCTACACGGGCCGCAAAGCCTACGACCGCACCGCCCGCTTCGAATCGACGGAAACACTGTAACCGGAGAACCTGCCTTATGGCGCAAGACTGGGATATCCGACCGCGCGACCACGCCTGTCACGGCTGTCAAACGGCCTTTGCAGACGGACAGATCTGCCATTCCCGCCTGACATTCGGACTGGAAGGCTATACGCGCAGCGACCTGTGCGAAGCCTGCCATGCGCAGGCGCCGGAAAGCGGCGCCTGGAGCGCCTGGCAGGGCGTCTATCACGCCCCGCCGCCGCCGGAAGAAGAGCCGCTCAAGAAGGAAACGGCCGAATCCCTGCTGCGACGCCTGATGGAAGAAGGCGGAGAGGGCCGCCGCAACGTCGTCTACATTCTGGCCGTTATGCTCGAACGCAAGCGGATTCTGATCGAGAAAGACGTCCGCTACCGCGAAGACGGCATGCTGGTCCGTCTGTACGAACACCGCCGCTCCGGCGAAACTTTTCTGATTCCCGATCCGCAACTGAAACTGGACGAACTGGAAATCGTACAGCGCGAAGCGCTCGAAATTCTGAACAACGCCTGAACGACGGGATTAGACCGCGATTTTGACCACCACCTTGCGCACCGGCGCGGGCCGGTCCGGCGCCAGACCGGGCATGTGCGCGTCCTGCGGAAAGAAAACCGCAAAGGTACCGGCCGGCGCCGTAAAGAAATCGCCGGAACCCTCGAAGGTTGCCAGGTCGGTCTCGGGCGCGTACGGGCGGGCGACCGCAAGCGTGGACACGGGCGCATAGCCCATGCGTTCGCAGCCGGCGGCGATGAACTGAACGTCGATATAGCGACGATGGGCTTCCCAAAAGCCCTGCTCGCGCGGCTTGCTGTCGTAGCCCTGCACCAGCGCGAACATGCGTTCGCCGTCCATCTCGACGCGGCCGGGCGCCAACACGGAGAAATCGGTATGGGCCAAATAATCGAGAGCGTCACTGAAATTCCGCCCCAAACCCCGGTAGCCGGCCGCATTCTGTATGCGATCCAAAATCATCCGCGAACTCCTTTCCACCTATCCATCATTTCACCATTCCACCATGGCAACTCCTGATACCTTGATCGGGGCAAGAAAGGCAAGCGAATAACGTTCCGTCCAGATCGCCTCGCACCAGCATGCGTTCGACCCGCCCGATCGGACAGAGATCGCCGGTAAACAACAGAGAAGGTTTTGCGCTCATAGTCTCCTTTCGGGGAAAACGGCTTCCCGCAGACCCGGCATCGGCGCCTGCCGTTCCTCGTCCCAGTAGCGAAATCCCGCCTTCCAGCTCCAGATCGCCCACGGCAGGTCGTATTCGTCGAGCAAACCTCGCATGGCGCGATAATACTCCGCGCGCGAAGTCGCGTCGGCCAACGCAATGCAGCCCCACTCCCCGATATGCACCGGTCGTCCGTGATACGCGCCCCAGGCGCGGGCCAATCGCAAATTGCGGGCCAGCCGCTCGCGTCCGCAGGGATTCCAGGCGGTCGGGAGCCGATTGTAGGCCGCATAGCGGGCGGCCATCCACTCGGCATCCTTCAGCGCGTCCGTATCCGCCAAGATCGGCTCCGAAGGCGGACCCGGAAAGCGCACGCCCGCGGTGGCCGTCAGATACCCAACCCAGGAAGCGCCCTGATGCGTAAAGAAATGCGGATCGTACACATGCACGGCGACCACGAGCCGGTCGTCGTCGGGCGGCAGTTGCAGCAACGGCAGCTCTTCGGCCCGATTGCAGTCGCCCGGCCCCACGAAAAGGATAGCGTCCGGAACCGTCCGGCGCAGGGCGGCGATCGTCCGGCGATAGACGCCGTTCATGGTAAGCGTATCGGCCCTGCCGCGCGGCTCGTTGAGCAGCTCGAACGCGATGCGCCCCGGAAAGACGGCGTAGTGCGCCGCGATTTGCGCCCAGCCCCGGTCGAACCGATCCTCCTGAGCGGCCGGATCGTCCGTAAAAGCGTCGAAATGGTGCCAATTGAGAATCACCGCCAGATCGCGTTCGACCGCCATCCTCACCATTTCATCCACACGCCGAAACAACGCCTCGTCGATCGGCGCCCTGGGCTCGGCGCCCATATAGTGGTGCCAGGCGACCGGGATGCGCACGTGATCGAATCCCTCGGCGCGGATAGCGTCGAAATCCCCCGCATCGTAGCGGGCGCCCCAGTCTTCGGCGGGCGGCGCCTCCAGATAATTGCCGAGACTGACCCCGCGCCGGTAGTGGCGCATGGCCTCGTGGGCCGCCGTTCCGAACGTCGGCCGTTCGGGCGCGCCGCGCGCGGAGTCCGACAACAGAGAACGGGCCTGGAACCGGATCGTCACCGTTTCCCCCGCCTTCAGATAGATGCGCTGCTCCATGCGCGCGCCGAGCGGAAGCACGATATGGGCCTGATCGATCAGATCCGCCTGCAGCCGACCGGGCGGCCCCTGCCAGGTCCAGCCCACCAGCTTGCGCCAGCGGCGGCGCAGATCGCCATTGACGATCTCGGCGCCGGAAGCCGCAATGGCGGCGATGGCGACGTCCCCTTCAAAAAGCGCCCCGTTGTCCGGCGTATTGCGCGGCGCGCAAAAAGCGAGCGTCGCCCATCCGCTGGAGCGCGGTACGAACTGAAAACCGTTTTCGCTCCATTCGTAGGGATGCACCGGCAGCCGACCGAAAATCGCGTGCGCCGGCGGATCCTTGTGCAGCGGCTTAATCCAGCCCAGCCCCCGGAGGTTGACGGCCTCGCCCAGCTCCGCCGTAGCGGACTCCGCGCGCACCGCGAACTCGATTTCGCGCGCCGGCAACCGGTCGGCTTCCCGCTGCGTACCGCAACCGCCCCAAAGCGAGCCGCACAAAGCCGCAACGAGCCCGCATCGCATACGCGCCATATCCGCCTCCCGCCTGTTCCCGTCGACAAACAAACCATGGCATATTCAAAGAACAACGGCAAGCAGCCTGTTCCCAGCAATTCTCATTATGGTCGATTTCGGCCAATTTCAAGGGAAAGACAAGCCCATGCCTGCGAGGGGGTGCAAGGGAAGGCCGGGCTTTCTCGGAGGC
>CAZYAW010000230.1:0-2599 GCA_964646045.1 uncultured Victivallales bacterium
TCCAAGGCGTCGGGAATCGCCTTGCAGAACAAAACGCCGCCAGGTTCGCCATAATTTTTCTTAGAGGCTGTCGCGCCGCAAACGCACGTTTTACGTTCCACGTTCAACTTTTCCGCAGCGCCTTCCTAAGCTCCGCGGCGGTCTTCGTGTTCAGCACGTCGCTCCGGCGCAGCCAGCCGCGCCGGGCGACCGTGACGGCGAGCGGCATGAAATGAAAGCCATCCGTGGAATGCGCATCCGTACCGAGCGTGAAGGTCGCGCCGGCCTCGCGCGCCGTTCGGCAGTAGGTATCGGGCAGGTCCAGTCGGTCGGGCTGACCGTTGATCTCCAGGCGTACGCCGTGTTCGATACAGGCTTCGACGACGCGATCCATGTCTACCGCGATCGGATCGCGTTTGCCGACGATGCGCCCCAGCGGGTGTCCGAGGCAATGGACAACGCCACTGCCCACGGCGGCGACGATCCGGTCGGTCATCGCCTTCCGGCTCATGGCGCGGTCGTAGTGCAGGCTGGCGACCACCCAGTCCAGCCCTTCGAGCGTTTTTTCTTTCAAATCCAGCTTGCCGCTTTTGAGGATGTCGACCTCGATGCCGGCCAGCAGCCAAAACCCCTTCATTTTCCGATCGACGCTGCGGATGGCATCCGCATGGGTGCGCGTCGCTTCATCGTCCAATCCATGGGCCATGGCGACACGCTTGCTGTGATCCGTAATGGCCAGGTACTCGTATCCGTAGCCGCGGGCGGCCTCGGCCATCTCCGCGATGGAGTGCTTGCCGTCGCTCGCCGTCGTGTGACACTGAAGGTCGCCCCGTACATCCTTCCCCTCGATCAGGCGCGGCAGGCGACCGTTGCGGGCCGCTTCGACTTCCCCGCGGTCCTCGCGCAATTCAGGCGGCGGCCATTGCAGGTCCAGGCTTTTGTATACCGCCTTCTCGCTTTTGCCGGCCAGGCGCCGCTCGCCGGCAAACAGCCCGTACTCGTTGAGCTTCCAGTCCCGCTCTTGCGCCATGCGCCGAACTTTGATGTTATGGGCTTTGGAACCGGTAAAATACATGAAGGCGGCGCCGAAGGCCGGCGCATCGAAAAAACGGAAATCGATGGCCAGTCCCCCTTTAAGCCGTACGCGGACGCGTTCTTTGCCGCGGCTGACCACGTCCGCGATCTCGCTGTATTCCAGCAGCGAGTCGGTAGCTTTTTTGCGGTTTTCGGCGCAGACCAGGATGTCCAGATCCCCGATCGTCTCCTTGCCCCTGCGAAAACTGCCGGCGACGTCCCATCGTTTCAGATCGGAGATTCCGTCCAGGTGCGAAGCGAGCGAATCGAGGCAGGCCGCCGCCTCGCTGTAGAGGATGCGGTTTTTTGTTTTTTCCGCGGTGCGGATGCCCTTGAGGATTTTCCTTTCGGTTTTCTCGCCGAGCCCGGCCAGTTTCCGCACGCTATGCTTGCGACAGGCCTTCTTAAGGTCGGCGACGCGGTCGATACCGAGTTCCTTTCGGATCTGCATGGCCTTGCGCGGACCGACACCGGGAATGCGCATTATCGCCACAAGGCCTTCGGGAATTTCGTCGCGAAGGTCTTCCAGCCGGGCACAGGTTCCCCGATTCAGGA
The DNA here is from genome assembly GCA_964646045.1 of uncultured Victivallales bacterium. Lineage (GTDB taxonomy): Bacteria > Verrucomicrobiota > Kiritimatiellia > UBA8416 > SLMC01 > CAZYAW01. Next base: position 1,609 of record CAZYAW010000230.1, read on the forward strand.
TTTCGCGAATCTTCTTGGCGGTGGCTTCGCCGATGTTCGGAATTTCGGAAAGATCCTGGTCCTCTGCCGCCCTGTCCTCCAGCCGATCCGACAGACTTCGGATCGACTGTGCCGCATTGCGGTAGGAGCGGATACGGAACGGATTGTCGGACTTCAGTTCCAGCCGGTCGGCAATGGCATCGAAAATGTCGGCGATCGGGGCGTTTTCCATGCCGGGCCTATCGCCGCTTGAATTCCGCGCTTGCTTTCCGGAAGGCGGCTTCGAGATCGCTCCAGGCGGCGGCCACACCGCCTTTGGTTTCGTGCCATGCGGCTCCCGAGGCGCTTTTCAATCCATGGAGTTTGGCCTTGACGCCGTCGGCACGTTCCCGCAGGCGCTGAAGACGCTCCTGCATGTTCCACCGGGTGTCGGCCTTTCTTTCCTTCAGTTCCGCCTCCAGTCGGAGAAGATCGGCCTACAGTTTCTCGAACTTGGCTTCCATCTTTTCCTGGTATGCGCCTTGTTCCGTATCGCTCATGGCATGTTCCTTCCGCTTCTTCAATCGACGATCTCCGTCACCTTGCCGTTTTCGTCGAAGACGACTTTGTAGCGCATCCAGCGATTGCGCCAGTATGTCCATTCCCTGTCTTCCAGGCTCGGCGTTTCATGGCGGGCGGGGTACCCGAGGGCGATACGGACGCCCTGCTTGGACATGCCGGGTTTCGCCTTGCCTTCTTTGACGCCTTCCCTGTCAAGCTCGGATAGGGCCTGCAAGTCGAGCGGTTCCTCGCTGGTGATCAAGTCGACGTATTCCTCCTTTAGCATCATCATGTGGCCGGCGTCGTATTCCATGATGATCGGCAGCTTCCCGTCGTCCATCTGACGGATCGCCAGTCCCCCTTGCCATTGATGGACGGTGACCTGGCTGTTGACGGGAATCAGTCGATGTCTTTCTATATCCGTCCAATTGGCGTAGCTGGCGCTGAGATGCTCCACGTCGAATTGCGCATG
>CAZYAW010000231.1:0-3806 GCA_964646045.1 uncultured Victivallales bacterium
GGGCGGAGCCGGTGCACCGTTCAATCTCGGGATGCGCCTTCTTTGGCCGCCAGCCATCGGAGAGCGGCCTGCGCGCCGCGTTGTCGGGCTTGTCGGACGGACGAAGGGTCGTCCGATTCCGTTTGAGCGCCGCCTGCGGATTTTATGGCCCGCTGTTCGTGTTCGCTCAATTGCGCCCAGGCGTCGGCGGCCCGATCCCATTGACTGAGCCGTTCGTACGCCAGAGCGCTTTCTTCCAGTTGGCGAGGATAGGCCGCGATGCGTTCGGCGAGTCGTTCGACTATTGGCGCGACCGCCTGTTCGCGCAGCGCGGCGAGCAGGTTTTGCGGATCCACCGGCCGGCCGACCTGCGGAATATAGGTTTGCGTTTTGCGGGCCGGCGGCGTCGGATGAAAACGCGTCTTGCGTTGTTCCGGATCTTCTTCCTCGACCGTGTATTCGTGCCGGTCGCTCAAGTCCCAGGGAACCGTCTCGACGAATTCGCCGTGCCGGATAACGATACGGCCCCGAAAGCGGGCGGTTTGGCGAAACGTCTTGCGGGTGACGTGCAGTGTCACGGATTTCTGGCGTCGAACTCCGTACAGAGTTTCCGGATCGTATATGTTCTCGTGCGTCGCATGCGTTTCTTCCGTCAAGGCGGGAGGGGACGCTTCGGCGAGTTCCAGTACGCCGCCGACGGTATAAACGGGATCGGCGGGGAGCGTGGCGTCGAGCGGTTCCAGGGTCGCGCCGCGGAGGGCGCCGGCGGCGCGGTCGCGCAAAACACTGTCGACCTTGCGGGCGATGCGCGCGCGCAATTCATCGGCGGCCGGTCGCAGGTGCGCGGCCGCCTCGATTTTTTCGATACGGATGGTGCGCCGCGCGTTTTCCGCGACGCGGGCGGCGTAGATCGGGCGTCTGCGTTCCAGCAGGGCGCGCAGATCCTCGGCGCGCGGCCGCGGCAGAGCGGCGCTGCCGGACGGCTGAAGCATGGCCAGCGACGCCCCGGCGTCGCAGAGGGCGACGGCCAGCCCGTGCCGATTCCAGAGACTGGAGTTCTTTTCCGCCTGGTCGATGAAATGTTCTGCGATCTCCCGCGCATAGTTTTCCAGTACGCGCGCGACACCGACGGACATCCGGCGGACCGGCCTTTCGGACGCAGCGTCCGTTTCACGCGACGCGAGGGTTTCCAATAGTTCCGAGCAGGCGTCGTGCAGCGCTTTGTAGCGTCCGTTGTCGGCATGACGTTCCATGGCGGCGCTGACGGCCTTGAGAATGGCGTCCGCCGTTTGAGCCAGGGCCGGCGCTTCGGGTTCGAGGGCGGCCGACTCGGTCAGACTTTGCGCGGCGGCGCTGAAACGGTTCTCCTGCGCATATCGGAGGGCCTCTTGCAGACCTTGTTCGAAGCGGGTCGTCAGAGTCTCTTGTTCCCGCTGCAGTTCTTCACGAAAACGGAGGACTTGCGGATGCCGGTTCCATGCGGACAGGGTGATGGGCCATTGCGCTTCCAGCCAGTCCGCAACGCGCAGGCGCAGTTCGGGCGGCGCTTTGGAAAGCAGCGCCGCGGTTTTCTCGATCAAATCTTCCTGCGTCGTCGAGAGAGTCGGAGGGACGGCGCTGTCGGCCAGCAGTTTTCGGGCGGTTGAAATCCGGGCGGGCATGTTTTCCCGCGCTTTATCGAGGGCGGCCAGTCGTTTCTCGATTATAATACGTTCGCCTTTGGCCGCCTCGGTCTGAATGCGCAAAATCTCCTCCGCGGGTCGCCGGCTGCGATCGTCCGTGTTTTCGGCGAAGTAGCGGTCGAGCACGATATAGGTCTGGCGGCGCGACGAGCCGGCGCAGCCGGTCGTGCCGCACAGCGCCAGCAGCAGGGCAAGGCGCAAGAGAGAGGGTGTGACTGGTTTCATGGTTGCGGTTTCTCCTTGTCGGGAACGAAAGCGGGCAGCGGGGCCGGCGCGAAAATCAGGCGGAAGCCCAGATCGTCCGCGCCTTCGCGCGCTTCGTGATCGTAAAGAGGATAGGACAGGATCGGGGCGGCCGTATCGCGGTAGGAGCCTCCGCAACGACGCGGGGCCGCTGCGCGGGCGCCGGTGACGGCCCATTCGGCGACATTGCCGCAAAGATGGTGGAATCCCCATCCGCCCGGGTCGCGGGCGGGCGCTTCGTTTACGGCGGCGGCATTCCAGCCGAAGCGGCTGCGCCGCTGTCGCCACCAGCGATAGGATGGACGCTCGCCCTCTTGTGCGGCATGCGCCAGCAGATCCAGGCAGGCGGCAAAGCGCCAGCGTTCGACGTCGGTCGCGACAAAAAGGTCGTCCGGGCCGGAAGCCTGGTCCGCCTTGGCGGATTCCGCCGCAAGGCGTTCGTTAAGCCAGCGGCACAGGTCGTCGATCATGTTGCGGTCGGCATAGCGTACGGGCGAGGAAAGCACCCCTGCGTAGGCGCCGGCCAAAACGCGCCGGGCGGCGGCGTTCCATTGGAGTTCGGTGCGTTGCTTGGCGCCGAGACTTTCGTAGAGTGCGGCAAGCTCGCTCCATCGCGATTCCGCGGCGGCCATGTAGAAGGGGGCGGGATTGACCAGACGCCGGATGCGGCCCTCGTCGTCGGGGAACGACAGTTGGCCGGGCGGCACGAGAAGGAACGTCATGGCCGGCGCACCGGGTTGCGGAAAGAAAGGCCGGACGGTTCTGACTTTTCGCGGCAGGGCTTCAAATAATAAGCGGGCGGGGCTGTCATCCAAGACCAGCCCGTATTCCGCATCGGCGGTCTTGAGGGGCAAAGGCGGATGCGGGTCGGAGACGATCTCGAAGAAGGCGGGTATGCTTCTTTGACGCAGTGCCGTCCAGGCGGATTGGGTTTCTGCGCCGACCGGCGTATCGAGGTTCCGTCCGTTTTCGACTGCGGCAACCAGCAAATGGCGTGCATGGGTTGGGCTCATGGCGGGGGCCAGTTGCGCCGCTCGTTCGAGGCACTCCCGCGCGCTTGCGCTCGACAAGCGGGGCAGAGTTTCCAGCATGATTCGGCAGGCGGCGGCTACGGCCGACCGGCTTTGCGGGGATTGCGCATCCGATTGCAGGGCAGTCCGGGCGCGTTCCATGGCCTGTACGACACTTGCGGGGCAGCCGTCTGTCGACGGGGAGGGCGGCGGGGCGGGGTCCGCTGTCGGAGCGGGGTCGTTGGTCTGCTCCGCCGGCGCAGTTTTCACGAGAGATCTCTCTGTCTGCCTCTGACGGAAGAACGTCAAGACTTTTTCCAGAGCTTGAGCATAGGCTTCCAGGGCGGCATCGAAATCGCCGGTTTCGCGCGCGGCCTCGCCTTGTCGGGCCAGAGCGTCCCATTCGTTCCGGGCCGTCGGTATTTCATGTTCCGGATATTTGCGGTCCAGCAGATCGCGCATGTCCCGGTATGCATCGCGTGTTTCCTTGGCAGCCAGACGAATGGCGCGTGCGGCGCGCGTTCGCGCCAGGCCGATATTGTCCGGGGAGTCCGGCTGGGCGCGCAGCAACGCTTCGGCGCGACTGGCCCGCAGCGGCAGCGTGGACAGCCTGTCGGAAACCGCCGCCAGGATGTCGTGCGCGGTGACCGCCGGCGGCGCGTTTTTTTGCGCCGCCGTCGGACCCGCCGCCACGCAGAGCGGCGCCAGGCATCGGGCCATGGCGAAGCATGCGAAGCGCCGCATCGCATTTCCGCGCAGACGTACGCTGGCGGCAAGACTGTGTCTTTGCGAAATCAAGGGTATCCTCTATTGTACGGAAAGCCACTTCCCACACGCGCCCATGAAGCCAAAACAAGGCCGTTTTGTCAAGTGCGGCTTCTGTTGTCGCAGC
>CAZYAW010000232.1:0-4972 GCA_964646045.1 uncultured Victivallales bacterium
CGGACGGCGCTGCGCATGGCTGGCGCTCGGTTTGCGGCCGCCGGTCGCGCCGACGCAGGGCGTCGTGACCGCCGGAGCGGGCGCGTCCCGCATCAAGGACATCGCCCGTATCGCCGGATTGGACAGTCTGGATCTGGTCGGCTACGGGATTGTCGTGGGCCTGCGCGGCACAGGCGACAAGGATTTGCAGTTGACCCGCCAGACGGCCGCCAATCTGATGGAAAACTTCAAGATTTCCATTCGCGCGGCGGATATTTCCAGCATGAACGTTGCCGCCGTGATTGTCACGGCCACCGCACCGCCCTTCCACAAGGCCGGCGACCGCATCGACGTGCAGATTTCCTCCATTGGCGACGCCACGTCCCTCGAGGGCGGCATTCTGATCATGACGCCCATGTTCGATCCGAACGGCGACCTGACCGCCCTGGCCCAGGGCAGCGTAACGCTGGGCGGCTACAGCGCGGGCCGCGACACGCCCGGCGGCGCCTCCGTCGCCCGCAATCATACCACCTCCGGCGCCATTCCGTCCGCCGCCGTGCTGCGCGTCTCGCAGACCGGCAATTTTTTCCGGAACGGACTCATCCAGCTTGTTCTTCGTCACCCCGATTTTACGACCGCCGACCGCATGGCCACGGCGATCAACCGCGAAATGGGCGGATTGGCCGTCGCTCGCGACGCGTCCACGATCACCGTGAAAATCCCCGATCAAACTTTGGATATTGGACAGGCGGCCGCCTTTGTGGCGCGTCTGGAAACCATTCGCATTCAACCGGACATGCAGGCCCGCGTCATCGTCAACGAACGCACCGGCACCATCGTCATGGGCGGCGAGGTGCATATCGGCCAGGCCGTCGTTGCGCATGGCAACATCACCGTGACCATCAAGGAAACTCTGCATCCGTCCCACCCGAGCAATATGGCGATCGGTCTGCGCGACGCCGACCTGGACGTCCGCTCGCTCGAAACGCCGGATACCGAAGTGACCGTCGACGAAGAGAAGGCGCGCGTCATGGTCGTGCCGACCACGACGACCGTACGCGACCTGGCCGATACGCTCAATATCATGGGAGCCACGCCCCGCGATTTGATCTCCATCCTGCAGGCCCTGCACCGGCTGGGCGCCATCCAGATGGAACTCACTGCCATGTAGAGAAAGAGGAAGGGTGTACGTTGACGGAACGGCAGAGGTTCGTTGCCTAGCCCGTAGCGACGCGATGCCGATCCGTCGGATCAGACGGATCCGGCCGAGAAGGCCGGCGCGGATAGGAACCATGGAAACCATGAACGAAATCGCCATACAACCGAAGGCGCTGGAACAGAGAGCGGCGCAGCGCGCGCCGGACCGGCATCCCGACGTCCGGCTCGCGGCCGCCTGCCGGGAATTCGAGGGCATGCTGCTCGCCATCATTCTCAAAAACGGCATGAAATCCGCCTGGAACGACGAGGCTGAGCCGGCGCCCGGCAGTCGGAATCTTCAGGATTTCGCCATGGAGCAAACCGCCCGCGCGCTGGGACAGCAAGGCGTGTTCGGCATGGCCGAAACGATGATGGCTCAAATGGCGAGTTCCGCGACGAATGACGAGACGGGAACAACGGACGGCCGATTCGTCGGACAGAACGGCGCCGTCCGAGAGCGCTTCCTACGAACCGGAGACCGGGAAATATGAACGAGAACGCCGCCCCATCAGCGCCGGACGAGACGATTTCGCTGGAGAAGCTGCTGGAGAAACTGGCCGGACAGGCCGAGCATTTGCAACAGGCTCTGATCGAACGCAAGCCGGAGATCATCATGGCCGCCCTGGCGGAACAGGAGAAACTGATGCACCTGTTGCAAACGCGTCAGGATCGGCCCGCCGACGACGATCCGGCGCCGGACGACACGGAACGCCGCCACGCGGTCGGCGCACTGGCCGTCCGGGCGCGCGGATTGCAACGCACCAATCGGCGCCTGGCCGCGGCTTTCCTCGAAGTCGTCGACCGGACCCTGTCCTTTTTGCAGAAATCCGCCGCGCCGCGCGCCGGCGCCTATAACGCCTCCGGCGCCGTTTGCGCCTCCAACGCGCCCATTCTGGTCCAACAACAGGGGTGAAAGGCCGACCGAAAATGACGCTGGGAACCAATAGGAAGGCGGTCGGAAGAACCGGCTCGGAACGGGCCGCCATCAAAGTCAACGCGGTCGGCAATGTCAACAAGGTCGATAGTGTCCACAATGTCATCGTCTGAAATTTGAATTTCGGGGTGCGGGCATAACCCGCTTTAAGGACGAAACCATGGCCTCTCTGCATGATTCTTTAACCATTGCGCGCAGCGCGATCCTGGCGCACCAGGAACGCCTGGCGGTCATCAGCGACAATATCGCCAATGTCAACACGCCGGGCTATCACCGCAAGCGGGTAATGCTGGCCACCAATCCCGCCATCGATCCGACCATGCTCGAGGTTCGCAAGTACGATCTAGGCACCGGGGTCACGGTAGCCGGCGTCATGCGCGCCTACAACGGCATGACGGAGGCCCTGCTGCGCGAACAGGCCGGTTTTGCCGGCTATCACGAAGCGCAGGCCGGGGGCCTGGGCTCATTGGAGGCGCTCCTCAATGGCTCGGCCGACGGCTCGTCGCTCGCCACCGGCTTGCAGCAGTTCTGGAACGCCTGGCAGGATGTCGCCGTTCATCCCGACACACTGGCTTTTCGCAGCGTGCTCATCGAACAGGGCGCCGCGCTGGCGGACCAGTTTAGCACGCTCGACGACCGCCTTGTCAATTTCCGCTCGCAAATCGTGTCGGGCGTCGCGGCGCCCTATGTCGGTCTGATCCCCGCCGAAGTCGGCAACATCAACGGCATGCTGCACCAGCTCCAGGATCTTAACTACCGCATATCCTATTCTCTCTCCCACTTTCAGCCGAACACGCTGCTCGATACGCGTACGGAACTGCTGCGCGAACTGAGCGACAAACTCGACATTGTCGTGGATGCCGACTTCAACGTCACCCTCGACGGGCAAACGCTGGTCAACGCCAACGGCTCGGTCATGAACGAACTGGTCGTCACCGACATTGCCGCCGGCGCCGAGCCGGCCGTCCGCTACGAGGTGGACGGCGTCGAGGTAACCGTCGCCGGCGGAACCCTGGGCGGGTGGACGAACGTCGTGGACACCGCCGATTCCATGCGCGCCATGCTGGATACGCTCGCCGGCGAACTGATGAACGCCGTCAACGCCATTCACAACAGCGATCATCCCGACGCGACCTCCGACGCCTTCGATTGGAACGGCGACAGGAGCACACTCGATTTCTTTACCGGAACCGGAGCGGCGGACATGCGGGTCAACGCGCTCATTCGCGACCCGGCCAATCCGATGAACAACAATCCGCACGCCATCGCCGCCGCCGGCGAGCCCAGCCCGGGCAACGGGGCCAAGGCGCTCGAAATCGCCGCCTTGACCGACGCGCGGCTGCCCGGCCTGAACGAATTGACCCTGCTCGAATATTTTACCTCCCACATGGGCTCGCTCGGAGCCCGCGTCGAAACCGCCACGCAATTGGCGCGCGACGGCGAGGCCATCGTCGGCATGCTGCTCGACGCCATCCAGGACGAAACCGGCGTCAATCTCGACGAAGAGCTGGTCGAACTGGTCTCCGCCCAGCGCGCCTACCAGGCCGCCGTCCGACTTTTTACCATGATCGACGGCATGCTCGATACCGTCATTAATCGAATGGGAGCTTAAATTTTTTTATTCGCGAACCACGCAACACGGGGAGCCGTCATCATGATCGACCTTCTGCTGAAAACCGTCAACGGCCGCATTCGCACGCTGGCCGCGCACCTGGCCGCCTATGCCAATATCCTGCGCACCTGCGCCGCACGCCGACCCTAGCCCTGAAACAAGCGAGTTTTTCCGCTGCGAGCACGCCAACGCCAACGCCTGCGGCACTTGAGACGTTTGCGCACTCTCGCGACGAAAACCTCGCTTATTTCAGGCCTAGCCGGGGCCTGCGGTCATTACGGTCGACAAGGTCAACAAGGTCGACAGATTCCATCGGAATCCGACCCGTGACAAGGAGGCGCATCATGCAAACAACACGATCAGAGATCGACGAATCGGCGCAAGCGCGACACCCGTTCGGCGGCGTGGTTTTCGATGCGGACAACGTGCTGTATCCCCGACGTCAATACACGCTGGGCGGATATCGGGCGGTAGCCGATTATCTCTTCGCGACCTATGGCGCGCGATTGTACGAGGCCATGGCCGATCATGCCGACGAAGGCGACGGCCTGCCGGGTCTGGAACGAGCCGTGAAGGATTGTTTTACGGGCCATCTCGATGCGCTGCTCATTCGCTGCCGACATGTGTTCTGGACGCATGCGCCGCGCTTGACTCTTTATCCCGATGCCGCCCTGGCGCTCGCCTACCTGCGCAACCGGCGTGTCCGTCTGGCCGTGATCGACCGCAACCGGCCGCACGCGCACGCCGCCATGACCGCCGCGCTCGGGCTGCACGCCTGGCTCGATTGCGTGCTGTGCGCCGGACCGCCGGAATATGCCGACAGCATTGCCGGTTCTCTGATGCTGGCCGAATTGGCTCTGGAAACGCCCCTGACGCGCATGGTCTACGTAGGCGCCGCGGAACGATCCGACTTTCGCACGGCCGACCGCCTCGGCATGACCACCGTGCGCGTGGAGCGCCGCGAATCCCGTGCCGTGCCCGATGCCGACCCGCCCCCGCGCATCGTTCTGCCTTCCCTGGCCGCCTTGCCCGGCGCCCTGCTCGATTACGCCATGCAGGATGGAATTTTGGAATAGCGGAAGACTGGCGGGGCGCCGGCAAACCCCGTGCCTGTCAAAAGTGGCACGGGCATCTTGCCCGTGTTTATTGGACGAAACTTTCGTTCCGCAAGAGCCTCGGCCCGCCTCATTATTCCCTCATTCCCTTGTTCCGCGGGATGACGGCGGAGTGTCTCGTCAAGCCACAAAATC
>CAZYAW010000233.1:0-4167 GCA_964646045.1 uncultured Victivallales bacterium
GTTTTCGCACGGCTGTCGAAAGAGAACTCGATGGAATCGAGGCGATGCCTTTTCGTTATCGTGTGCTACACGCACCTTTCCGGCGCTGCCTCGTGCCGAAGTTTCCTTACGCTATCATCTTCGTCATCGAGCCTGGCTTCATGCTGGTCGTTGCTGCGGCACATGCGAAACGAAAGCCAGGCTACTGGCGTGAGCGTGCCCAGAATATCAATGATGAGTGCGAACAAGCAAATGCAGAGCGCGCTTAGCCGCGCAAAATCCTGATTTGCGCCGTTCTGCATGAGATGAAATACATCTTGAATCCGCCCCTGATTCAGTGTAGTTTTCCAAGTCATGACAGATGTGAATACGATCGACATCAAAGCAAATGAAATGCATTATTCAAGGTTGTTCTCCGCTTCCGTCAGGAGAGGGCCGGGAATCAAAGCATCTGACGGATTCGCCAACAACAGCGTCGAGGATATCGGCGGTAGCGCGCCGAAGACGGCAAACGCGAAGATCGGCCGCCATGAAAAATTGCCTATTGCCGAAAGGCGCGTACGGCGCTATATCTGAAATATCGTAAGAGCGGCAACACAGGAGGAACCGATGAAGATCGACAAACTGGCACGAATCGTTTGCGCACTATGGCTACTGTCGACCGGTCTGGCGACAGCGCAATCTCTGCCGAAAATGCGACCCGGGCATCCGCGCGTCTTCCTGAGACAGGAGGCCTGGAACGGCCCTTCCGTCGAGAAAATCCGTTCCTGGATGGATCGTCCCGAATACAAGGCCCGTCTGGCCAAAGTTCGAAACCGCGTCAATACCAGCGAACTCAAAAACAGCCTGCTGGCCTCGCTGTGGCTGTTCGACAACGATGTCGAGGCGGGCCGCGAATTGCTGCAGCGCTTCATGCAGCAGCGAACCAAGGGCCGCTCGCCCTCCTACTGGGGCATCGTCGATCAGCAGATGGCCGCCTATTACGACTGGCTGTACCATCATCCCGATTTCACCGAAGAGATGAAAGCCGACCGACGACACTACCTCAATCTGCGTTGCCAGTTCAACATGAACTACCTGCGCAACCATAAGGAAAACCCCTTCTACAGCCGCTTCTCGGGCGCGCTCGGCTCGCTCACGGCCTGCGCGCTGGCGATCGCCGACGAACATCCGCGCGGCCAGGAGTATTTGGAGGCCGCCTACCGGATTATGCGCGAAAAAATGGGGACCATCCGCCAGGCGGAAGACGGGGCCACCGGCGGAGCCAGCTACGGATTCATGCACGAGTTCACCGATCTTGCCAACGCCGTCGCCGTCTGGCGCAGCGCCACCGACTGGGACGCCGCCCAGTGGATCAAGGAACATCAGGGCAACTGGCTTGAACGTCAAATGCTTTTCCAGATTTGGATGACCTACCCGAACGGAACGTTCGTCAAGGACGGCGATTCCTGGGACAGGGACACCCGGGACAACTGGCAGTATCGCATGAGCCTGGACGCCATTACCGGCATGTATCGCAACGGCTTCGGGCGCACCCACGCCGACCGCATCTACCAGCGGTACGGACTCGACGACTACCACCTCTTTCACATGTGGCAATGGTTCGTCTTCAACGACCCCGCAGTGCCGGCTCGGCCGCTGAGCGAACTGGGTCGCACGGAGGTGTTCAGTCCGGACCTGCACGGCATGGTCGCCTGGCGCAGCGGATGGGAGGACGACGCCACCATCGTCCATTTCCGCGCCGGCGAAAGCCCGGATACCCACGGCACGGCCGATCAGGGCAAGTTCATCATTTTCAAGCAAAGGCCGCTGGCCATTAAAAACGGCGACTATATCGGCTGGCGCAGCGACGTTCACAACTACTACCGCACCCCCTGGAGCGCGAACTGCCTCGTCTTCGTCCGCAAAGGCGCGGATGGCAAAGCGCAGGCCCTGAACTTCCCGAAATTCGGCGGCATCAACCGCAACGAATGGCCCAAAGGCCTCTTCTCGTGGGACGAATGGAAAACCCTGCGCGAACGGGCCATGCAGCGCGAAACCAAGTGGGCCAGTCCGCCCATGGGAAAACTGATCGAACACGAAGCCAACGACCGCTTCGCGCGCGCCCGGGCCGATCTGTCCCTGCGCTCCCCTCTGGTGGACGGCAAAAGCCCCGGCGCGCAGTGGGAGTGGACGCGTGAAATGGTTTTTCTCGACTACACCTACCTGCTGGTGCTCGACCGTGTGAAGCCCGGCAACAACATCGAACACCGCTGGACGCTGCATACGACCTTCGAACCAACATTGGACGGCACACTGGCCGTGGCCGACAATGGACCGGCGCGTCTCTTCTGCAAAACACTGCTACCCGAAAAGCCGGTTCTCAAGAAAGTCGGCGGACCCGGATTCGAATGCGACTGGCACGGCAGGAACGCGCTGCCCAAGGGCTGGAAATCCATTATTAAGACCGAAGAAGGCGAACTGGCCTACACAACGGCTTCCAAAGAATCGGCCCAACCGGTCGTTCGCAAGCTCGGCGCCCATTCGCAAATGGGGGCCTGGCGGCTGGACGTGACTCCGACCAACGCCGGAGAGGAAACCGTCTATCTCCACGTTCTGTTTCCCACCGACACCTCCACCAAGACCATGCCCGCCTGCTCCGTCACGGGCGAGAACGGTCGGTGGACCGTCAAGGTCGGAGAACGGACCCATACGTTTGCCCCCCCTGCGTCCGCCCAGGAGAAAACCGCAAGTGGAAGGTGAAGGCGAGCGACTCTACACTCCGAATGCGGTAGCCAGCATGGCGCGCAGCTTGGGCGCGATCGCCTCGTAGGAAAAGAATTTGTTGGCGAGGCGATAATTCTCGCGGGCCATCTCCTCCCCGATCCGGGGATCTTCCAGCACGGCCATGGCCTCGCGTATGGTGGAGGCGGAAACATAGTCGTCCATGAAAATGACGCGGAAACCCTTGGGCCCGATATCGCAGTGGTAAATGGAGTAATTGTTCACCATCAGCGGTCGCCGATAATAAACGGCTTCCAGAAAGGCGTTGCCGAAGCCTTCGATCAGGGACGGATAGGTCACCAGATCGCTTTGCCGGTACAGGTCGCCAAGACTGTAGGTCTTGCGTCCGGCCGCGTCGATGCCGCGGTGCTCGCCCACCCGGTCGGAACAGAACACAACGGCGACTTTCAGCAACGCGGCATACTCGCGAACTCGCTCGGCGTATTCGTCGCCTTCGTCGCCTGCGGCATGGGTAATCACCAGCTTGGCCGGCATGCGCAAACGATGCACCAGCTCGATGGCGTGCTCGATTCCCTTGCGCGGAACAATCCGCGTCGGTTGCAAAATCAACTTCTCACGCGGTTCTATCCCCAGCGTCGCCCGCAAATCGTCCGCGAAATCGTCCGCGACCACGGGCGGATCGGCAAAGTCCATGACATTGGGCACGACATGCGCGGAGATGCCGGTACGCAAACTGACCTGATTGTCCTGGGAAGAATTGAGAACCGCGTGCTGCAGCGAAGGCAAATGGGGCGGGAAGGCCGTATTCAGATAGTCCCAGGCGGCATTGCGCGTCAGTCGCTTGCGCTCCCAGAAGAAATCGTGATGATGCGCAATCATCGGCATGCCGGTCTCGATCGCATATTCGGCAATCGCCAGTCCCAACGGCAAATTGAGCGGGATGGTCACCGCATTTTCCGGAACCAGCAGGTCCAGCTCGAAACGCTCGACAAAAGCGCGCAAACGCCCCTTGAGCAAGTGCTTGATCCGCTCGATTTCCAGCGTAGTTGCGGGACTGCGCACATCGTGGTCGAAACAGGCCCGATACAGAGACACAATCTCCGGATGCATAAAATGGCACTCGGGCACCAGGAAGGAACGGTCCGGGTGCGTATCGAGTTCGCCGGCCATATAATAGCATTCGTGGCCGTCCTCCTCGAAAATTTCGGACCATTTGTCGGTTTCCAGCGACACCCCGTCCATGCCGGCCAGACGAGTGGAAACAAAGCCTATCCTTTTCGCATCCATATTGCATCTCCTTCGGGTTCGCCCCGCAAAAGGCTCAGATTTCCTAACCTCGGCTGGGGATGGGGGCTGTTTTCCGGAAAACAAATTGGCACATTCTTAGTGGCATGGGCGTCCCGCCCATGTAATATTTCGAGAAAAAGCGGGCAAGCCCTGCCCGCCGCGCCGGTCTCGGCGCAG
>CAZYAW010000234.1:0-6904 GCA_964646045.1 uncultured Victivallales bacterium
CGGTACGGACTCGCCCGCCTTGCCCAGGTGGGCGACCGGCGTGTTGACGGGGACGGTTACGCCTTCCGGGACGTGAATCTTGAGCAGCGTTCCGGCGAAGAAGCTTTCCACCTCCAGCACGGCTTTGTCGGTTTCGATTTCAAAGAGGATGTCCCCCTTGGCGACCGTGTCGCCTTCCTTTTTGAGCCACTTGACAATGGAGGCTTCCTCGACAGTCTGGCCCATTTTGGGCATGATGATAGCTTGCGCCATAATGCGGTCTCCCTTTCGCGATGAAACGGCCGGCCCCGCCGCGCGGGCGGGGTCGGCCCAAACGGACTACAGAAGCTGCCGCGCGGCCTGGACGATGTCCCCGGCGTTGGGCAGGAAGGCGGCTTCCAGAATGTGGGACTGCGGGGCGATGCCGTTGCGGGCGCCGACACGCAGGACCGGGGCGTCGAGCCAGTCGAAGGCCTCGGCCATGATGGTCGAGGCGATTTCGCCGGTGAAACTGCCGTTGGCGATGCAGTGGCTGGCCACCACGCAGCGGCCGGTTTTGCGCACCGAAGCCAGTACGGTTTCCATGTCCAGCGGCACCAGCGAACGCAGGTCGACGACCTCGGCGGCCACGCCGTTTTCCTGTTGCAGCCGGTCCGCCGCCTTGAGCGCGTCGTGTACGGCGGGACCCCAGGCCACGAGGGTCAGGTCGGAGCCGGGCCGACGCACTTCGGCCACGCCCAGCGGCAGCGTGAAGTCGGGGTCGGCCGGAACCTCGCCCTTTTCTCCGTACAGGAGCTGCGATTCGACGAAGACCACCGGGTTCAGGTCGCGAATGGCGCTCTTCAGCAGGCCCTTGACGTCGCGCGGCGTGCTGGGATAGACGACATAGAGGCCCGGGATATGGGCGAACATGGATTCCAGCGTCTGCGAGTGCTGGCCGCCGTAGCCCTTGCCGCCGCCCACCGACATGCGGTACACGAGGGGCACGTTGGCCTTGGCGCCGGACATGTAATGCCATTTGGCGGCCTGATTGCCGATTTGATCGGAAGCCATCAGCGCGAAGTCCATATACATCAGCTCGATGACCGGTCGCAGGCCGAGCATGGCCGCGCCCACGGCCGTGCCGCAGATGGCGGCTTCCGAAATGGGGCTGTTGAAGACCCGCTCGCGGCCGAAGGCTTCCAGCAGTCCCTTGGTGGCCTTGAAGGCGCCGCCGTAGTCGGCCACGTCCTCGCCGTACACGATGACGCGCCGGTCGCGCAGCATTTCCTCGAAGAGGGCTTCCTTGACGGCGTCGCGATAGGTCAGTTCGCCCTGCGGCGTGCGCTTGAAGACGGGCGCCTCCTTGACGATCTCGACCTTGGCGAATTCCGGCGGCACGACGGAGTCCGTCGGGTCGGCGTACAGATATTTCAGGACGTCTTCCGCCCTGGGATCGGGCGACTGCGCGGCGGCCAGCGCGGCGGCGGCGTTGCGCTTGACGACGCGCGTCTTGAGGGCCGCCAGCTTTTTGGCCGTCAACATCTTGCTCTTGACCAGATCGGCGGCGAAACGTTCGATCGGATCTTCGCGCTTCCAGGCGGCTTCCTCGTCGCGCGTACGGTACTCGTTGCGCGGATCGCTCAGGGAGTGGCCGTAGTAGCGGTAGGTGTCGATTTCGATCAGGTAGGGGCCCTGACCGGCGCGGCAGCCCTCGGCGGCGCGGGCCACGGCGTCGCGTACGGCCAGCACGTCCATGCCGTTGACGACTTCGGCGTGCATGGCGTTGTCGGCGAATCCGGCCGCGCGCCGGGCCAGCGGCTCCACGCCGGCCACTTCGTCGTCGGCCCGGCCTGTCATGCCGTAATGGTTGTTGACGATCAGGAAAATGATGGGCAGACCGTAGCGATGTTCCTTGGCCAGATGGTTGGTGAACTGATGCATGGCGGCCCAGTTAAGCGACTCGAGCACCACGCCGTTGGCGTAGGCGCCGTCGCCCGCGAAACAGCAGACCACTTTGCCCTCGCGCAGGATGCGCTGCGCCATGGCCGCGCCGGTCGCGATGGGCACGCCGCCGCCCACAATGGCGTTGGCGCCCAAATGGCCCACGGTGAAGTCGGCGATGTGCATGCCGCCGCCGCGCCCCTTGCAATAGCCCGCTTCCTTGCCGAACAGTTCGGCAATGGTCTGGTACAGATGGTCGGTCAGAGCCTCCTCGACCAGCGCCGCCCGCGTTTTGGCCTCGCTGCGCGGAATGCGTCGCCGCAGCTCTTCCGTGCTCATGGCCCGAATCGCCACGCAGCCTTTGGCGATGCTGTCGCCATGGCCGCGGTGCGTGGAAGTAATGTAGTCGGTGGGCGCAATGCCCGCGCAGGCGCCGACCGACGACGCCTCCTGGCCGATCGAAACGTGGGTCGGTCCGCGATACTGAAAGTCCGCGCAGGGCCCTTCCTGAAACGGCTCGTAGGCGCCGGACCGCAGTTTGACGATCATTTCCTCGAATTCACGCACAATCAGCATGTCTTCCAGAAAGGCGACCGCATCGTCTGCCGTCAGGCTTTTGTCGTGCAGCTCGCGGGCCGGCCCCTTGCGGTAGGCGTGGGCGCGAATGCTGCCGCACGGGATGGAACTGGGCTTGAATTCGGGTTTTCCGTTGCTCAGATAGTTAGGCATACATGCACTCCTTTATTCCATGGTTCCAACATTCCCCATCATGCCACCAGAACGCGCGTTCCCTTGCGCGCGATTCTGTTGCGTTCCGCCGGCGGCGCCGACTTGTCCGTGACGAGCGCGGAAAGACAACGCAGCTCGCCGAATTTCACAAACGAAACCTGCCCGATTTTTTCGCCGTGCGCCAGCAGAATCGCCTGGCGGGCCTGTTCCAGGACGATCGATTTGGTCAGCGCCTCGCGCGGGTCCGTCGTGGTCATGCCGGCCTGCGCACTGACGCCCAGGGCGCCCAGAAAGGCGATGTCCGGATGCAGTTGCCGCATCAGCGGGGCCGAGAGCGGACCGACAAAGGTCTGGCTGATGCGGCGCAGCTCGCCGCCCAGCAGAACGGTTTGCGGACCGCTGTCCGCGAACAGCTCGGCCACGCGCAGCGAGTTGGTGGCCACCGTCAGCGACGGCCTGTCCTTCAACAGCCGCGCCAGCGCCAGCACCGTGCTGCCGCCGTCCAGAAACACGCAGTCGGCGGGCTTGATCAGCGTTAGGGCCTGTCGCGCGATACGGCCCTTCTCCTTCTCCGCCGTGGCCGTTTTGTCCTCGAACAACGGCTCGGCCAGACTGCCCGTACCGCCGATCGCCCCGCCATGCACGCGGCGCAACGCTCCGCTGCGGTGCAGTTCCGCCAGATCGCGTCGCACGGTCGCCGGCGAAACCTCCAGATCGCGGCACAAATCCTCGATGCGCGCCACGCCGTCGCGGCGCACATACTCGCGGATTTTCTCCTTGCGTTCCGCCGCCAGACGATTGACTTTGCTCATATTCGCTCTTCTTTGCTCGTTTTCAATCACCAATAGCAGTGAGCGGCGCACGAGCGCAAGAATAAATTTCGGTTTTTTTCTTGCAACGAATCGAACGTTCCGATACCAAGAGCGAAATCGTTTGCCCTGCCGCAGGCGCAGTTCGTGCAAAACCCCGGCTGGCGGGACGATTTTCCGATCCGTCCGTCGGCTGGTAGGGACGGCTCTCCGAGCCGTCCGCAGACGTTTCGGAGAAACGTCCCTGCCGGTGGCGTGTTTACGAGGGGTGCAAGCAGCCATTCTGATGAGGAGTATATGAGTCGAAAGTACCGCATAGCCCTGATCCCGGGAGACGGGACCGGGCCCGAGGTGACCGTCGAGGCGGTCAAGGTTTTGCAGGCCGCCGCGGCGGCGTTCGATTTTTCGTTGGAAACGACCGCGTTCGATTTTGGCGGCGACCGCTATTTGCGAACCGGCGAGACGCTGCCGGACACGGCGGCCGCCGAGTTGCGGGCCTTCGACGCCATACTGCTGGGGGCCATCGGGCATCCGGACGTCAAGCCCGGCATTCTCGAGAAGGGCATTCTGCTGCGTTTGCGCTTCGAACTGGACCAGTACATCAACCTGCGGCCGGTCAAGCTCTTCCCGGGCGTGGAGACGCCGCTCCGGGACAAGGGGCCGCAGGACATCGACTACGTCGTGGTGCGCGAGAACACGGGCGGCCTCTACACCGGCATCGGCGGTTTCACCATGAAGGGTACGCCCGACGAAGTGGCCGTGCAGAGCATGGTGTACAACCGCAAGCAGGTCGAGCGCTGTCTGCGCTACGCTTTCGAGTACACGCGGCGGCGCGACCGGCGCAAAACGCTGGCGCTGTGCGGCAAGACCAACGTGCTGACCTACGTGTACGATCTGTGGGAGCGGGCCTTCCACGAGATCGGCGCGGCCGACTACCCGGACATCCGTCGCGACTACTACCATGTGGACGCCACCTGCATGTGGATGGTGAAAAACCCCGAATGGTTCGACGTCATCGTGACGGGCAACATGTTCGGCGACATCATTACCGACCTGGGCGCCATTACGCAGGGGGGCATGGGCGTCGCGGCCGGCGGCAACATCAATCCGGACGGCGTGGGCATGTTCGAGCCGATCGGCGGCTCGGCTCCCAAATACACGGGACAGAACGTTATCAATCCGCTGGCCGCCATCTGCGCGGGAGCCATGCTCCTGGAGACGGTGGGCGAGGCGGCGGCGGCGCGGGCCGTCGAGCGGGCCGTCATGGCGACGACCCCGCAAATGAAAAGCATGGCCGCCGGGCGCATGGGCTTTGGCACGGCTGAAATCGGAGACCGGGTGGCGCAAGGCGTCACGGCGAAAGAGAGCGCATCATGAAGCAGTACAATGTGGGCCTTGTGGGGATCGGCGCGGTGGGAACCGAGCTGGTCAAAATTTTACGGCAGCGCAAGTTTCCGGCGCGCGAAATTCGCATTCTGGCTCGTTCCGAACGCGACGAAATCGTGGCCGGCGAGACCTTCCGGGTGCGGGCGGCGGATGCGCCGGGAGTCTTTGAAGGGCTGGACTTCGTGTTTTTCGCCGGCACCGAGGGCGCCAAGGGCGCCTCGCGCCAGTACGGCTGGCAGGCGGTGGAGCAGGGGGCCGTCGTCATCGACAACGGCGACGATTTTCGCATGGACGACCGCGTTCCGCTGGTGATCCCGGAAATCAACCCCGAGGCGCTGGCCGGGCATCGGGGCTTTATCGCCAATCCCAACTGCAGCACGATTATCGCGCTTATGGCGCTGGGGCCGCTGCACCGCGCGGCGGGCATCCGGCGTTTCGTGGTTTCGACCTACCAGTCGGTTTCCGGTACGGGACAGGCGGCCATCGACGAACTGGAGTTGCAGGTCCGTCGGCATGTCGAGGGCGCGGCCTGCGAGCCGAGCGTCTATCCGCATCCGATCGCCTTCAACGTGCTGCCGCAGATCGGCGGACAGAAGGACACGATGCCCGGCTACACCAGCGAAGAAGCCAAGATGCTTTTCGAGACCCGCAAGATTTTCGGCAGTTCCACCATTCGCGTTTCCGCCACCTGCGTGCGCGTTCCGGTCTTTTACGGGCATGCCGAGGCCATCAACATCGAGTTCGAGCGGCCCGTGTCCGTCGAGGAGGCGCGCGCGATTCTGGCGCAGGCCCCCGGCGTGACGGTGGCGGACGATCCCGACCGGGCCGATTTCCCGCATCCGCTGCGCATCGCGGGCCGGGACGAAGTCGTGGCGGGCCGTATTCGCCCGGACGACAGCGTGGAAAACGGACTGTGCCTTTTCGTGGCGGGCGACAACATTCGCAAGGGAGCCGCGCTCAACGCGGGGCAGATCGCCGAAAAACTGGCGGAAGAAGGCGGCAAGATGTAGGAATGGGTCATTAGTCATTAGTCATCGGGGTCAATGAGGTCAATGGGGTCGGCGGGGCCGGGTACTGTTGCCAACTCCACGAGCTTTTTCATGGATAAGAGCCGGGCATCGAAAGTCGGGTGTCGCATACGCGCGTCTTTCTGCGGGCTCGTAGAAAGAGTAGGCGGTGGTGTCGACGCGGCAAGCTTGCCGCCGCGCGGTAGCGGCGAGTTTTTTTTACTTATTATAGTTGCGTAGCGCGAAGATTAATCATACGTTGGCGCTTATGGAGGGTTGAACCATGGGAAAACTGCTGCGGGTACTGGTTGTTTTTTTGTTCATTCTCAGCGGCGCCGTTCTGACGCTGGGCATCATGCTTTTCAATCGGCGCGAGGTTCTCAAGGGCCGCACGCAGGCTCTGGAACGGCATGTGGTCGCGCTGTCGCAGGCCTACATTGAAGACGAGCCGGCTCCCGACGAGCAGGCGGCCTTCACGGCGCGCGACGTCGACGATGTCACGCCCAACGTGCTCGACAACCCGGAGGTCTCCACCTTCTGGGACACCTACCAGTTGCATCTGGAAAAGCAGGATCTGCCGCGCATGAACCTGCGTACCCAGGATCGCATCCGGCAGATGATGACCTACTACGTGCGGGACAACATTGAAACCTACATGCTGCTCGGCACCCATGTCGTCAAGAAAGACGTCTACGGCATGCCGCGCACCAAGGTCGAGCCGGGGGAGAACTACAAGCCCACGCTGCAAAATCTGCTGGACGACGTGCTGGCCAAGGCGGGAGATCAGTATACGCGCCTCAACAATACCCGTCAGCAATTGAAGGTCGTGCGCGAGGAACTGGTGCGTACCATCGAGGATCTCAACACGCGCAAACGCGAGTTGCGGCAGGCCCTGGCCGAAATCGTGCGCCTGAACAACCGCATCCGCGATCTCGAAAATCAGATCGCCCAGTTGCAGGCCCGTATCCGCGCGCTCGAAGAGGAAGTCCGCGCCAAAGAGGAGAAAATCGAGGAACAGAAGCGGACGATCCAGGAACGCGACGAGGAAATCATCGAACTGAACGCGAAAAT
>CAZYAW010000235.1:0-6125 GCA_964646045.1 uncultured Victivallales bacterium
GGAACGCCTGGTCGGACATAAACTTTCCGATCATCAGCGCCGCGCCCTGCTGGGCCGCCTGACCCGCCCCGACTATGCGGGCCTGACCGATCTCGTCCTGGCCGATCTCGCCGCGCCGCACAGCCGGGGCTTCGGTCATCATGCCGTGCATCGCCTCATGACCGGCGCCCAACTGGAAGAGCTGGGCCGCCGCCGCCCGGCGCTGCTGCGCGACGCCGCCTATGTGACCGAACGACTGGCCCGCATTCCCAAACCGGACGCCGACCTCGAACACGACTATACGGCGGCCGAACGGTACAGCCTCGCCCAATGGGAATTCGCGCAAACGCTCGACTCCATGCACAATTCGCTGAAAGCCGCCATTCTGCATCGCCTGCTCGAACAGCGCCGTCGCCGCGGCCTGTACGATGAAACCCTCTTTCGCCAGTACATCGCTCTGCCGCGCCGCACCCCCTACCTGCCGCCCGCCCGCGCCAAACAGTGGAACACGTCAGGCACGCAATGGGTGGACTTTCGTTTCCGGCCCGAACCGGCCCTGGCGATTCCCCCGATCGTCAACGAAACGCCGCTGGTTCGCGAATACCTGATCGCCCTTCTGCACGATGCCGCCAACCCTGCCGCCTTTCAGGATCATTTCGAGAGCCGCTGGCTCAACGCCGTGTTTGCCGAAAGCAAAATCCTGCACGGCGTCGGCAAGCCGGAAGACTGGGCCTCCTTCCTGACGCCCGCCGCCTACCGTGCCATTCTGGAACGGGTCGAACTGAATTTCGCGCCGCAAAATCCGGCCTACATCCGGCCCGGCACACCGGTGGAGCTGGCGGTGGACGTCAAGCGGGTCGACCGCATTCTGCTCAAAATCCACGAGATCCAGACCTTCAACTACTATACCACCCGTCGCGCGCCGGTGGATCAGGCCGTGGACCTGGACGGCATGATCGCCGCGCACGAGAAAACCATCGAGGGTTCCTCCGATCCCGCGCGGCGCATCCGCCAAACCATCGCCCTGCCGGAAATCGCGAAACGGGGCGTCTATGTGGTGGAACTGATCGGCGGCGGCGTCAGCTCCCGCGTGCTGCTGCACGTGGGCCGGCTCGAAGCCGTAACCCAGCCGCTGGCCGGCGGACTGGCCGCGCTCGTACTGAACGACGCCGGCGAAACCGTGCGCAACGCCGCCATCTGGCTGGACGGCCGCGAATTCGCCGCCAACGAGCAGGGCCTGATTCTGCTGCCGTTTTCGGAAAAGCCGGGCGTGCGTTTCGCCGTGCTGCGCGACGGCGCCTTCTGCAGTGCGGAACAAATCCGGCAGCCCGCCGAAACCTACGTCTTCAGCGCCGGCATCCATCTCGATCCGCACAACCTGGTGCGGCGCGGCACGGGCGTCCTGGCGCTGCGTCCCGATTTGCGCATCCACGGCATCCCGCTGGACCCGGCCCTGCTCAAATCCGTCGAAATCGTCCTGACCGCCGTGGACGCCAAAAACACCCGGGCCGAACAACGCTACACCGCCGAATTCGCCCGCCACGCCGAATGGTCCGCGCCCTTCCACGTACCGGACGATTTACGGCGCCTGGAAGTGCGCGTGGAAGCCAAACTCCAGCGCCAGTCCGACCTGGAGAAAATCACCTTGACCGACGAGTTCGCCCTGGACGTCAACGCGGGCCGCGCCGGCCAGACGCTGCGGCAACTGTTCGCCAGCCCTTCGGCGCAAGGCTGGCACATCGAGCTGCGCGGACTGAACGGCGAAGTCTATCCCGACACCCCGCTATCCCTTCATTTCCATCATGCGGCCTATACCCGCCCGGTCCACGTCCAGGCCACCACCGACGCCCGCGGCCGCGTCGCCCTGGGCTCGCTCGACGGACTGCAAGGCGTCGTCGTGCAGGGACCGGACAACCTGCGCCTCGATCTGCAGCCGGACGCCGCCCGAGCCGTCTATCCCGAGCGCATCCATCTGCGACCCGCCGAAACCGTCTCCCTGCCCTACCCCTACGCGACCGCCAACGGACTGCGGGCCTTTTCGCTGTTTCGCATGCAAAACGGCAAGCTGCTGGAGGATATGTCCGAGCACGTCGGCCTGCAAGACGGAGCCGTCGTCCTGAGCGGACTGACAGCGGGCCGCTACGAACTGACCCTGCACGAGGCGCAAACGCGCATCGCCGTCGAGGCGCTGGACGGCCCGCTGCGCAACGGGTTCCTGCTCGGCGAACATCGTCGCCTGCAGCAGACCGATACGCAACGGCCCTCCATTGCCGCAACGCGCATTGAAGACGACGCCGTATTCGTGACGCTGCGCCACGCCCTCCCCAGCCTGCGCGTCGCCGCGCGCGCCTTGCGCTACGCCGCGAACGACACGCCATTCCCCGCCGGCGCCGGGGGTTCGCCCCGCCCTCGCACCGCAGCGTGCCGCTCGTCTATGTCCAGTATGTGAACGGACGCAATATCGGCGACGAATATCGCTACGTCCTGGAACGCCGCACGCGCCCGGGTCTGGCCGGCTCCCTGCTGGAACGGCCCGGCCTCATTCTCAATCCCTGGGAACTGCGCGAGACCCATGCCGAACGCGAGCGACTGCGCGGCGACGAAGCCTATCGCGCGAGCCGTCAGATGCTGGCGCCCCCGCCACCGCCCGCCGCCGGAGGCGAGCGTGAACAACTACGAGCAAGCCGTTCCCCGGGCACCCGAGGAGCGCTCTTAGGTGGTACAGGCGGCCAACCCGCCGCGTCGGATATCGGCTTCGATTTCCTGCCCGTCGGCAGCCAGTGGCGCTTCAACCTGAAACCGGACGACGCCGGCGTAGTGCGCATTCCCCTTGCCAAGGACAGTCCGCATACGGCGCTGGACATCGTGCTGGCGGATCGCTTTGGCACCGTGCAAACGCGCCTGACGCTGCCCGACCGCGATTTCAAGGCGCGCGACATCCGGCTCGTAGCGCCGCTCGACCCCGACGGCGCCTTCAGCCGCCAAAAGACCGTCACGGCGCTTAAGGCGAACCAGACCGCGACTTTCCCCGACCTTTCCGCTACGCGCTACCAGGCCATTCAGTCCGTCGAACAGGCCTTCGACCTGCTCTACGCCCTCAACGGCCACACCGGCCCCAACGAATTCGCCTTCCTCAAAAACTGGCCCGCCCTCGACCCGGCGGAAAAACGGCGCCGCTACGGCGAATACGCCTGTAACGAACTGCATATCTTTTTGCATGAACGCGACCGCGCCTTTTTCGACGAGGTCGTGCGCCCCTACCTCAAGAACAAAAAGGACAAAACTTTTGTCGACCGCTGGCTGCTCGGTCAACTGCATCCCGCAGACACGCGACTAGACCGGCTGCAACAGCGCAACGCCATGGAACGGGCCCTGCTGGCCCGCCGCGGCGGGCCGACCGCCGCGCTGCGCGCCGCATTGCGCGAAGAATGGGAACTGCTCCCGCCCGACCCCGACGGATTCGCCCGCCAGATCCGCGCCGCGCTGCAATCGTCCGACCTGGACGAAACCGTCGCCGCCGGCAGGGACAAGGCTCGCCGAGAGGCTCGCGCTCATATCGCCCGTTACGGCGGCGGCGCTGTATATTTCGATCCACGCGCGAGATCAGAAAGAGATGCCTTGGATGAGTCCCAGTCCGACATCCCGCCTCAAGAAGGGGAAAAAGCCGCCGCCCCGGCTCTCCGCCGCCCCGCCGCAATGTCCTTAATGGAGATGGAGAAGCCACGGGCCGAGGACGGTGAGGCCGAGGAGAGTCGCGAGCAACTGCTCGATCTCGAAGAAGCGCAAATCCACGAACTGCTGCAAGAGCAGAGCCGGTGCCTGTATCGCGTGCTTCCCAAGACCAAGGAATGGGCCGAACGCAACTACTACCGCATACGCGTCGCGGACGACAAACCCGAGCGAATCGGCGTCAACCGTTTCTGGCTCGATGTGGCGGCTGGCCAGGCCGTGTCCGCGCACCTGCTGGAGGCGCACCGCAACACCACCGAAATCGTGACGGCTCTGGCCTTCTGCGGACTGCCCTTCACAGCGCCCGCGCCGCAGGAGACGCGTGAAGGCGCGCGTCTGTCGCTGACCGTAACGCAACCGGCGCTGCTGGTCGCCGAACAAATCCTGCCCGCTAAACCCTCCGCCGACGAACGGCCGCTGCTGCTCTCCCAGCAGTTCTTCCGGCCGGACGATCTCTATCGCTTCGAGGGCAACGAACGCATCGAGAAATTCGTGACGGGCGAATTCGTGCGGCGAACCGTGTACGGCGCGCGCGTGACCCTGACCAATCCGACCGCCTCGCGACGACGGCTGCACGCGCTGCTGCAGATTCCGCAAGGCGCCCTGCCCGTCCGCAACGGCTTCTACACCGACGACCGCGAAATCGCGCTGGACCCCTACTCCACGCGCACGATCGAATACTTCTTCGTCTTTCCCGAGTCCGGTCCCTTCCCCCAATTCCCCGTCCATGTCGCGGCCAACGAAGCCATCGTGGGACGCGCCGAGCCACGCGTTCTGAATGTGGCCGACGCCCCCACGGAAACCGACCGCAACTCGTGGGCGTGGATCTCGCAACATGCCGACAGCGAGACCACCCTGGCCTGGCTCGCGCGCAACAACCTGCGCCGACTGAACCTGGACGAAATGGCCTGGCGCCTGAAAGACCGCGCCTTCTTCGAGCGCGCCGCCGATCTACTGACCGCGCGCGGCCTTTTCCACGGCACCGTATTCTCCTATGCCATCCTGCACCGCGACGTCGCCCGCGCGCGAATCTGGCTGGCGCGCAGTCCCCTGGCCGACCAGGTCGGACCCTTCCTCGAATCCGAACTTTTGACCGTCCGACCCGTCGATCGGAAAATATACGAGCATCTGGAATACGATCCGCTCGTCAATCCGCGCGCGCATCCTGTGGGCGCACGGCTGAAGATTCTCAATACCGCGCTCGACAAACAGTATCGCCGCTTTCTGGCTACGATCATGTTCATGCCCGCCCCGCACGACTCCGACCGGCTGGCGCTGACCTATTACCTCCTGCTGCAGGATCGCGTCGCGGAGGCCGCCGAGCGACTGGCGACCGTGCGCGTCGAACAGGTGGAGGAAAAACTGCAACTCGACTATCTCAAAGCCTGGCTGGCCCTGCGCAACCTGCAAACCGAGCGCGCTCTGGCGCTGGCCCGGCCGCATGCGGAACATCCCGTACCGCGCTGGCGCGCGCGCTTCGAGTCGGTGCTGCAGGCCGTCGCGGAAGCCGGCGGCGCCGCCGCAGAGCCCGTTGGCGAAGACGCCCCCGCCCGCCAGGCCGATCTCGACCGCCTGGCCGCGCAAATGCCCTCGCTCGAAATCAAGGCGGAATCCGGCCGACTGACCGTCGCCGCGCACAACCTGCGCCAGGCGACCCTCAACCTCTATCCCATGGATATCGAGCTGCTGTTCAGTCGGCGTCCCTTCCTGACCGATCAGGGCGCGGACTTCGCCGTGGTACGGCCCGCCTTCAGCCGCACCGTGGAGCTGCGCGGCGACGGCGATCCCGAAACCCTCGAACTCCCGGCCGACTACCGCGAACGCAATGTCATGGTCGAAATCGTCGCGCGCGGACAACGCTCCGCCGTGGCCTGGTACGCCAACCGCCTGCGGGTGCGCAAGATGGAAAGCTACGGCCAGGTGGAAGTCCGCTCCGCTCGCGACAACGCGCCGCTGCCCGGCACCTATGTCAAAGTCTTCGCCCGCGGCGCCAACGGCCGCGAATCGTTCTGGAAGGACGGCTACACCGACCTGCGCGGCCGCTTCGACTATGTCTCGCGCAACGACCGCACCCCCGAAGAGGCCGCCGAATTCGCCCTTCTCATTCTGCACCCCGAATTGGGCGCCGAAATCCGCAAAGCCGCCCCGCCGGCCCGCTAGTCCTGGAATAAGCGAGGTTTTCGTCGCGAGAGTGCGCAAACGTCTGTGGATGCGGTGCTTGAGGCGGAGCGCGCGATTCTCGCATATTGAAATATGGGTGAAATGCGCACCACGCCTCCAGTGCCGCAGGCGTTGGCGTTGGCGTGCTCGCAGCAGAAAAACTCGCTTATTTTAGGGCTAGTAGGCACGCTGGGAACAATACAAAGAGACACGGAACGAGACATTGAGACAGAGCGGACTCTTGCAACACGGCCTGT
>CAZYAW010000236.1:0-2501 GCA_964646045.1 uncultured Victivallales bacterium
GCCGCCGCCCCGCAAATCAGTTCCCCCCCTCCGTCCGGCGACAAACACGCCCGCACGCCGCCAAACCCGCGCGGCGCCAGTCGCAACGCCAAACCGTCCACGCCCAGATCGCTAACCAGCACATTGCTGCCGCCCCCCAGCACGCGCACGCATACGCCATGCCGACGCGCCACCGTCAAAATTGTCGCCAACTCGTCCTCCGCAGCCGGCTGCGCCCAGAAATCGACGGTCCCACCGCACTTAAGCGTGGTTTTGCCGGCCAATGGCTCGTCCATACGCAAGGCCCCGGACCAAGCGCCGCCGACAGCGCGCCAGTCGTCCGCAAAAGATTCCCTGCGCTGCGCGTCGGCACGCGAGAAGTTCGCCTCGCCCAGCGTCGTCCTCGCCCACGGCACAAGTTTTTCAATGTCGCCCGCCCCCACAATCAGCAAAACGTCGCCGGACTCCAGCCGCGCGGGCAAATAGCCCTGCACCTGCCCGAACGATTGCGCCAGTCGCAACCGATACGAATAACCTCGACGGGCGGCGTCCTCGCGCATACGCGCGTACAAGTCCCAATGGCGTCCTCCCGGCAACGGATTTTCCGAAGCCGCATAGACCGGGAGCAGTATCACTTCGTCGGCGCCATCGAACGCCGGCGCAAAATCGGCGGCCAGTTGCCGAGTGCGCGTATAGCGATGCGGCTGAAAAACCGCCAGCCGGCGACGGGGCGCGGCCGTTCGCATCAGCGCCGCGATTTCGGACGGATGATGCGCATAATCGGAAATCACGGTCAAATCGGAACGCTGTACGATTTTCTGGAAACGCCGCTGCGGCAAACACGCGCCTTGCAAAGCCGTCGCAATTTCCCCGATCTCCAGCCCCAAAACCAGAGCGGCGGCCGTCGCCGCCAGCGCATTCAAGGCGTTGTGCCGACCCGGAACCGGCAATGCCAGAGCGACAGCCGCCCGACCCTTCATGCGCAGAGTGAATTTCTGGCTTTCACCGTCGGACGACCAGTCGGTCGCCTGCAAATCCGCATCGGCGGAGAACCCGAACGTACAGGCGTTGATCCGACCCCGCCCCATCCGACAGGCCCCGGCATCGTCGGCGCAGAAGATGACGGTCTGCCGCGTTTGGTCCGCCACCTTGCGAAAACAGTCTTCAAATTCATCAACCCCCGCAAAATGTTCCATGTGATCGAACTCGATA
This sequence comes from uncultured Victivallales bacterium, assembly GCA_964646045.1. Taxonomy (GTDB): domain Bacteria; phylum Verrucomicrobiota; class Kiritimatiellia; order UBA8416; family SLMC01; genus CAZYAW01. The sequence continues at coordinate 1,192 of CAZYAW010000236.1, forward strand.
TTCGTAATCACGGAAATATCGGGTTCATACAGAGCCAGGCTGCCGTCGCTCTCGTCGGCCTCGACCACCAGAATGTCGCCCGCGCCCCTTTCCGAAACGCCCATATAGAAATCAGGCAGCACAGTCTCCCCGCCAATGCACCAGGACGGACCATACCCCGTCCGCAACAGGATTTGGGTCAGAAACGAACTGGTGGTGGTCTTGCCGTGCGTGCCGCCGATCGCCACCGAGCGGTGTCCACTTAAAAGAGCGGCCAGGACGGCGCCGCGGGAGAAAACGGGTGTCCCCGTCGCGCGAGCGCGCTGTAGTTCCGGTTCGCTCTCCGCCACGGCGGCGCTGCGTACGACCGCCAGCGTTTCCGGGAGCACGTGATCCACGGCATGCCCGACCGCGACCTCCACGCCGCGCTCGCCAAGCCAGGCGGCCAAACGACCGGCCGTCGCATCGCATCCGCTGACCTCGAATCCGCGACCGCGCAACAGGGCGGCCACTCCGGCCAAGCCTATCCCGCATACCCCGACACAGTGAATGCGGCCCGGTTTACCGTCAAAAACAGAGTGGATCGTCGAAGATGTCGCTTCAGTCATCGAAGGCCTTGAAGAAGGCGTCGGCCGCCCGGCCCGCTTCCATGGGAGCGGATTCGGGCGCCGTCGCGCCGGCGGACTTTTTTGCGGCCGACGGCGAACGGACATCCCGCGGTTCGGTCTGCGTGGCGGCCGCCGTAGAGGCAGCCGGTTCCCCGTACAATGCCTGTTGTTTCGCCAAGTACTGCCGATATCTGAGGTAGTCGGCCAAAAAGAAACGCACACGCGTTCTTCCGTCCAATTGCTCGGGAATCAGGCCGACTTTCATCTTGGCCGATTCCAATTCCAGAACGTTTTCGTTCAGCGCCACCAGTCGCCCGGTCATGGGAGATCCGCTCCGCATTTGAACGGTCACTTCGGATCCAAGGGGCGGGGCGCGGAATTCGTCCGCCCATCGTTCTGCCTCCGACATCTGGGCCGCAGGCGCCGAAGGGACGGCACGGTCGACATCGCCCGACACTTCCTGTTCCCCGGCGACCGGAAGGGGGGACGCTTTTGCGGCCAACGTCGTTTCCGGGTTCGCGGCGACATCGTGAACCGCAACGGAATCCTTGTGGCGATGCGCACGGCGAATCCTCGCCGCCGGCTCCCGCCCGCGCAGAGGATCGGCTGCCGGCGGCCTGCCCCCGTCCGCAACCGCCGCAGCCGAACGAGCCAGGGGTTTTCGTATCCAGGAAGCGGAGCGATTCATGAAATCCTGCGCCAACAGCGCTCCGACCGCCAGAC
>CAZYAW010000237.1:0-7463 GCA_964646045.1 uncultured Victivallales bacterium
GAACAACCCCCTTCTTTCCGCTTGTGGGGGGGGGCTTTTTCCCCAAACCCGCCCGCGGCCGGCTGGGAGAGCCGTCCCTACCGATGGGGTTCTGCAAGAGCCTCAATTTTTTGAATTCTTTTTCAGACGGGACGCCTCATCCGAGCCAGCAGGCCCGAAAACCCTTCAGATCAAGGGTTCGCTGTCACTCGGGCGACTGCTCGCTGCCCACCTCTCCCCACTGTCTGAATTGCAGGAAAACGCTATGGCCGCAAAATTCGGTTGGTTTCGTAGTAATGAAAAAGCGCAAAGGCCCGCTTCCCCCTTGACGATCGGGCGGGCGAGCGACTATACAGGGGATGTTGACAATAAAACGCCCGTTTGAAACGTTTGTTTGTATGATGCGAAATTTCTCCTCATATCATGCGAGTCTGGGCCTGGTTTTGCTGGCGGCCGGATGTCTGAGTCCGGCGGACCATCGGCGCAAGGCGGACGAAGCGGCCCGGACCATTGTGGCCGAACGCTATGGCGAGGCCATGGGCCGTCCGGCCACGCTGGACGTGGAGCGGCCGCGCGATATTTTGCGCCGCCGTTTGCTGCTGGATCAGAATCTGCCGACGACCGGTCCGGCTTCGTACGGCAGCGCCGACTTGCCGCCCGTCGCCCACTGGCCGGAACCGCCGGCCGACAGCGGGACGCCTGCGGATATGCCGTCGCCGGCCGCGCTGACGAATCTGAGCCTGCTGGACGCCTTGGGCATTGGAGCGCAAAACAGCGCGGCCTATCAGGCGCGCAAGGAGGACGTCTTCCGCAGCGCACTGGCGCTGGATCTGGAACAGAACGCTTTTCGCTCGATCTTTTCGGGACAGCTTCGCGGACAGGGCCGTCACGATGCCGCCGGAGAGGAAGCCATGGGCGGCACGGTAGGCAGCGCCTCGGGCGGATTGAAAAAGGCCATGGCGGGCGGGGCCGGCATCGCCGCCGAACTGGCGCTGGACCTCGCCAATTTGCTGACCGGCGGCAGCGCGTCCGCGCTGGGTTTGGCGGCGGACACCTCCGTTTCGATTCCGCTGCTGCGCGGGGCGGGTCGCCATATTGCGGCCGAACCGCTGACCCAGGCGCAGCGCGACGTCGTCTATGCCATTTGGGAGTTTGAACATTATCGTGCGCAGTACGCCACCGACGTGATCGGGCGTTTCTTCACGCTCCTGCGCCGCGAGGACGAAACGCGCAACAGTTTGGAGAATCTGCGCGGCGCGCGGGCCTCCGCGGAGCGCAGTCGCCGCCTGGCCGATGCGGGGCGCGTCAAGGAAATCGAGGTGGATCAGGCCGTGCAAAACGAATTGCGCGCGCGCCAGCGCTGGATTGCGGCCGAGGAAAGCCACCGCAACGCGCTGGACGGATTCAAGATGCTGCTCGGCCTGCCGCCCGACGCGCGCCTGGGCTTTGCCACCGACAGCGTCCGTCTGGCGCCGACGGACGACGCCGCGCGCGAGGAGGACTGGGCGCGCGAGGAAGAGCGTCTGGTACGCCAGGCGCTGGCGCAACGGCTCGATCTGAAAGTGCGGCAGGGCAAGGTGTACGACGCCCAGCGCGGGGTGGTGGTGGCGGCCGATCGGCTGGGCGCGGAACTGACGCTGCTGGGCGAGGCCCAATTCGGCGGGCGGCGCTCCACGCCCGAAAGCGCCACGCAGGAATCCGCGCGCCTGCGCGCCGATCGCGGCAATTTCTCGGGACTGCTGACCCTCGATCTGCCGATCGAACGCACGCAGGAACGCATCGCCTATCGCAACCGCCTGATCGATCTGGAACGGGCCACGCGGGCCGTGCAGGCGCTGGAAGACGAAATCAAGCTTGCGATTCGCGGCGCGTTGCGCAATATGCGCCTGGCCCGGGAGAACGTGCGCATTCAGACGGTCGCCACGCAACTGGCGGAAAAGCGCGTGAGAAGCGTGACCCTCTTCCTCGAAGCCGGCCGCGCCCAGATGCGCGACCTGATCGAGGCGCAGGACGCTCTGCTGGCGGCGCGCAACGGATTGACCTCGGCGCTGGCGGACTACCGCATCGCCGAAACCGAACTGCGGCGCGACGCCGGAACTTTGCGCCTGGATGCGCAGGGTCTGCCGGATCTGGCCTTGTGGCACCCCCCCTCCACGACGGAATCCTATGAAGAAAAATCGAAAGAATAAAGTGTGGCGCTACAGTCTGGCGGCGGCCGTAGTCGCCGTGCCGGTCGTTTTCGGCGTGCGCAGCCTGCGAAATCCGGGCGACGACCGGCCTGCCGAGTCCCTATTCCGCGTCGCGCGCGGGCCGCTCGTCATCAGCGTGGACGAATCCGGCGCCATTCGCGCTCGCGAAATGGTCGTCATTAAGAACGAGGTGGAAGGGCGTCGTTCCATTCTCTCGCTGGTTCCCGAGGGACGCCGTGTGCGCAAAGGCGATCTGCTGGTGGAACTGGATGCCAGCTCGCTGGTCGACGCGCAGGTCGATCAGGACATTCGCGTTCAGAACACGCAGGCGGCGTTTATCAACGCCGAGGAAAATCTGGCGGTGGTCGAAAACCAGACCAAAAGCGACGTAGACAAGGCCCGGTTGACCCTGCGCTTCGCCGAGGAGGATCTGCGCAAATATCGCGAGGGCGACTATCCCAACGAGCGGACGCGGGCCGAAGCGCAGATTACACTGGCCGAAGAGGAGCTGGCTCGCGCCCGCGAGACCCTGAAGTGGTCGCGCACGCTGGCCGCGGAAAAGTTTATCTCGCAGAGCGAACTGCAGGCCGACGAGCTGCTCGAAAAGAAACGCGCCCTCGACCTGGAACTGGCCCGCAACAATCTGCGTCTGCTCACGGAATACGTGTACAAGCGCACCATCGCGCAACTGGAAAGCGATGTGCAGCAGGCTACGATGGCGCTGGAGCGCGTGACCCGCAAGGCGCGGGCCGACACGGTGCAGGCGCAGGCCAATCTCAAGGCCCGCAAGGCGGAATACCGTCGGCAAAAAGCGCGCCTGGAACGTATTCAGGAGCAGATCGGGCTTTGCCGCATCGTGGCGCCGGCCGACGGCCAGGTGATCTACGCCACCAGCGCGCAACAACGGCGCTGGAACGTGGAACCGCTGGCCGAAGGCACCGAAGTGCGACAGCGCCAGGAACTGATCCATCTGCCGGCTACGGCCTCCACCAAGGCGGAAATCAACATCCACGAATCGAATCTGGAAAAGGTCAAGCTGGGAATGCCGGCCGAAATCACCGCCGACGCATTGCCCGGTCGCGTTTTCCGGGGAACCGTGGCCCGTATCGCTCCGTTGCCGGACGCCCAAAGCATGTGGATGAACCCGGATCTGAAGGTGTACAGATCCGACATCCATATCGACACCCGCGACGAAGATCTGCGCACCGGCATGAGCTGCAAAGCTCGCATTATTGTGGCCGAATACGAAGACGTTCTTTACGTTCCGATCCAATGCGTTATGCGGGTGGGCGGACGTCCCACCGTCTATGTCGCGCACGGCCGCACCGTCGAGCCGCGCGTGGTGAAGACCGGATTGGACAACAACCGCATGGTGCATGTTCTGGCGGGTGTGCAGGAAGGCGAAGCCGTCCTGCTGGCGCCGCCGCTGGCCGCCGCCGAAACCGTCGCCCGGCCGTCAACCGACCGGGCCGCGGAATCCGCCGAACCCCTGCGTCCGCCCGCCGATATCCCGGCCGCGCCGACACCGGCGGCAGAGGAGCACAACGATCGGCCCCCAGCCGTGAACGGCCATGATAACGGCGCCGGGGCCGCGACCGAGGCCGGAACGGAGAATGGCGCCCGCCAGCCGCGGCGGCGTCCTGCGGAAGGAACGGGCGGACGGCGACCGGGCGCGGGTCGCCGCGCCGCCGGGGAAGGCCCGGCCGCGCCATGAGCGGCGCCGTCGACACAGAGGCCGTCGTGGAACTGCGCGGGGCGGTCAAAACATACGTGATGGGCCGCCAGCAGGTGCATGCGCTCAACGATGTCAGCCTGCAGTTCGAGCGCGGCGCGTTCTGGGCCGTTCTGGGTTCGAGCGGCTCGGGCAAAAGCACGCTGCTTAACATTCTGGGCTGCCTGGACCGACTGACGACCGGCGAATATCGGATCGAAGGCCGCGATGTCAGCGGACTGGACGACGATCAGTTGTCCGAACGGCGTCTGCGCCACATCGGCTTCATCTTTCAGAGTTTCAACCTCATCCCGCAGCTCACGGTGCAGCGCAACATCGAACTGCCCCTCTACTATCTGGGCTGGGACAGCGAGAAAAGTCTCGAACGCGCCATGGAACTGGGGCGCAGGGTGGGCCTGGAGACGCGTCTGAAGCATCGGCCGACGGAGCTGTCGGGCGGGCAAATGCAGCGGGTCGCCATCGCGCGCGCACTGGCCAACGATCCGCACCTGCTGCTGGCCGACGAACCCACCGGCAACCTGGACAGCGCGACTGGCAATCAGATTATGGCGCTGCTGGCCGACCTGCATCGCGAGGGCAAAACCATTGTCATGGTCACCCACGAAGAGCATCTCGCCGCCTACGCGCAAAAGCGACTGTACATGAAAGACGGACGCATCGACCGGATCGAAACATCGTGAAACGCAATCGTTTTTTTCGCAATATCGCGCTGGGCATCGAGAATCTGTGGCTGCACAAGCTGCGTTCCTTTTTGACCATGCTGGGCATGGTCTTCGGGGTCGGCAGCGTGGTCGCCATGCTTTCGGTCGGGGAAGGCGCCGGCAAGCAGGCTCTCGAGGAAATCGCTAAACTGGGCAGTCACAACGTGATGGTCACGTCCGTGCGGCCCGCCGACGAGGAAACCGGTGTTACGGTGCATCTCAACATGTACGGACTGACCTATGCGGACCACGACCGCATGCGGCGCAGCTTCGCCGAGATTCGCGAGATTGCGCCCGTCAAACTGATACGCAAGGAGGCTCGGCTCAACGACCGCGCGCTCGAACTGCGTATTGTCGGCACCACCGACGCCTGGTTTCGGCTGGTTCCGCGTCCGCTGTTGGCCGGACGCGTGCTGACGCGCGCGGACGAAAGCGGCAAGCGCGCCGTGGCGGTTCTCACCGAGTTCGGCGCCCGCAAGCTGCTGGCCACGCGCAATACGCTGGGTCAGACCGTGCGCATCGGGAGCGACGCCTTCGAGGTGGTCGGCATCCTGCGCAACGAGTCGGGTCAGGCGGGTTCCATGCAGGTGCCCGACGACGACGCCGACGTCTATATTCCGCTCGGCGTGGCGCGCGAGTATTTCGGCGACTATTTCGTGCGACGCAGCGCCGGCTCCTTCATTCGCGAACGGGTCGAACTGCATCAGATCATCGCCCGGGCCGAGGCCATGGAACATGTGGAGCCCGTCTCGCGCGGCATCGAGCATCTGCTGCGTCGCTTTCATGCGCGCGAGGACTACCGCATCAGCGTACCGCTGGCGCTGCTCAAACAGGCGGAAGCCACCAAACGCACGTTCAACATCGTACTGGGCTCCATCGCCGGCATCAGCCTGCTGGTGGGCGGCATCGGCATCATGAACATCATGCTGGCGTCGGTGACCGAACGGACGCGGGAAATCGGCATCCGGCGCGCTATCGGCGCCCGCCGCAGCCAGATCATAATGCAGTTTCTGATCGAAACCGTAGTGCTATCCGTGCTGGGCGGACTGCTGGGCATCGCACTGGGCGTCCTGACGCCTTTGATCATCACCCGTTTCTCGGGCATGCCCACCGTGCTGACGCCGCTCGGCATCTTGATGCCGCTCTTCATCAGCCTGATCGTCGGCGTCGTTTTCGGCCTGTATCCCGCCGCCAACGCGGCGCGGGTCGATCCCATCGTCGCCTTGCGTCACGAATAGACGCGGACTTCCCGTGCCGGCAAGGCGTCAGCGCTCCGTTCACGCATTTTCCCGCTTGATCTTTCGAGCCGAACCGTTGTAGCTTGCCTACGACTGCGAAAGTCGGGCGTCGGAACTCGAATTTTTTCCTGCCGCGAAATCAATATCACAACCTTGAGTATGAGCCAAAACCATCCCAAAGTATCGGAGCTGCACGCGCAGGCGGCGCGTCTGACGCGCGCCGTCGCACTGCGCGAGATGGGCCGCGGCGCGGCTCTGGGCTGGATCGGCGGCGCGCTGCTGGCCGGATGTCTGTTGCTGCCGTTGCGGCAGGGGCTGCGCATGCCGCTGTCCGACCTGCGACTGCTTTTTCTTGTGGCGCCGGGCTTGGCCCTGCTGGGCGCGGCGCGCGCGGCGCGGCGCCATCGCTTCGGCCTGGCCTCCTCGCTGGCGCTGCTGGACGCGCGCTGCCATTGCGGCGGCCTGCTGGTGGCCGAAGGCCTGCCCGGATGGGAAGCCTGGCAACATGCCGTGCGCCTGCCCGCCCATGCCACGCTGCACCGGCGCGGGGCCCGTCTATGGCCCAGAGCCCTGCTTTCCGCGCTGTTCGCTCTGACCTGCGGGCTGTGGCCCGACCGGCCCGCGCAGGCCGGCGCGGCGCGACGTATGGAAATCGCCGCCGACCTCGCCCCGCTGCGCGATCAGGCCGAGGCTCTCAAGGAACTGCTGCCCGACGACGCGCTGGCGCAGGAGTGGCTCGACCAGTTGGCCCGCATCGAGGAAAACGCGCTGTCCGACGCGCCGTCCGAAGTCTGGGACGCGCTCGACACCCTGGCGGCCCGCATCCGCGAAGAGTCCGCCGGCGCCATGGACGACGCGCTGGACCGTTTTCAGGAACTGGATCAACTGGCCGCCCTGGCTCAGGCTCTCCGGGAGGCCGTCGCGGAAACGCCCGCCTCCGAAGGCCTCTCGCAGGCGCTGGCGCAGACCCTGGAGGAACTGGCGAACGCGTTGCGCGATCAGGCCCTGGCGACCGATTCCAAAGCCATGGCCGAGGTCGCCCAGTCGTTGCGCGAGGCGGGTTCCAACGGTGTGCCCAATGCCGCCGCGCTGCAAAAAATGATCGAGGGACTGAACTTGCAAAAGGCCGCTTTGGCCTCGAATCTCACGCAGTGGAGCGCAGCGAAACTGATCGATCCCGGCCGCCTGGCGGCCTGCACCAACTCCGCCGCCTGCGCGCAGGCGGCGGCACAGGCCCTGGACGCCATGCTCAAGAAGGACGGGACGCCCTCGTCCTGTCGTAACGGCCAGTGCGACGGCAACGCGCTCTGCGCCCTGCTGGGCCAATGCGCCATGCCCGGAGCGGGCGGCATGGGTCGGGGCCCGGGCGCGGCCCCCATGATCGTGGGCGAGCCAGTCGGGGAAGACGGCGTCCAACCGGTGGACCGCCAGCTTGCGGCGCCGGAACGCATTGACATGCGCGACATGCGACTGCAGGGCCTCGGCGCCGCCGCGCCGCAAACCGACGCCGTCGCGCCGACGGCGGCCGGCAGGCTGAATGCGGCGGCGGCCGGCGGCGGCGGCCCCCCCCCCCGCGCGGCGGGGGCCCCCCCCCCGCGGGGGGGGGGCGCCGGTTTTTTTTTGT
>CAZYAW010000238.1:0-39146 GCA_964646045.1 uncultured Victivallales bacterium
GGGTACGCATAAAAGCAAAAACGCATTGGACGTAGGGATCGAGTTTGGCGAGGGCTTTAAGGCGGTCTTTGAGATCCATGACGCGGCGAGTGAAGCGGCGAATTTGCGGCTTGTCGGGCGGCCGGTCGTTTAAGAGAAGCTCGCCTTTGCCGTCGGGGGCGACGGTGCCGCGCCAATTTTTGACGTCGATGGCGAAGACGCCGTTCGGTCCTATTATGAGATGATCGATATTGCCGTAGCTGTCGGCGAAATCGAGATCGCTGAAGACGGTGTAGGTGTCCGGGAGGTTATGGAGGAATTTGATGAATTCCCTTTCGCCGTCGGCGCCGTCCTCTTCGGCCCGTGCCAATCGGATCTGCTTGTCGAAGAGTTTCTTCAAGACGAAGAACCCGGGAACGATAAGCGCGATGGCGGCGTATATCCAAAGTGAACTCCAGAGGCTTCCCCGACCAATGTAAAACCCAAAGGCCATGCCCACGCAGAACAAAGCGGCAGCGAAGGCCATAAAAAGCGCGATGATGGCGTTCAAGCGGCGATTGATTGATCTTTCCTTATGGAAATCGCCTGCTGCTCCAATGAATTTTGGCATGGTTTATGGGCTTTCATATCATCTGCATCAGGTTGATGGGTTCGGCCAGGACCTGTTGTCCCTGGGGCGTCTTGCTTCTTTCAAATACCGTCTGCCAAAACTCGTAATTTTGCTTCCCGCCAAATGCTGTGGCCGAGAGTTCCTTGTTTACCCAGAGCGGCAGGTCGCGGAAGTTCCGAATGAATGTGCGGATGCGTTCCCACAGGGGATCGGGGAATCGGTACTGGAACAGCTTCTCTTCCTGGATTGGCGCACCCTGCATGATGAAGTAGTTGCGGATGATCTGGCTGACATACTTCAGCCAGTTCCATAGGATTTCCTCTTTGCTCATCCGAAAAGCGCGCACATGAGCAAGAGGCAGCGCCTCGCCGCCCTGCAGCCGGTTCTCGATTCGGTAAGTGCCGATGTCCGAGTCGAACTTTCCGACGAATATCTCTTCGGCAATGATATTCATCAGACCAAGTATCTGTTCTTTTTCCAGTTCCCGCGGGTTATCGCCGGACTCAATCTGGTAGCTAAGGGGCGTGTCGAGCACGTCGCCGTAGATGAAGAAGGAGTAGAACGTCTTCTCTATCGTAGAATACGACAAGGGTCGCTCCTTCCCTCTGCCCCCGAAGTCCATGTAGTCCCGGAGCTTGTTGTCGCGGTTGTGTGTGATCCCATCGCGTACGGCATCGAGGATGTATCGTTTCATCTCCCGCGATTCACCTTTGAAGTACTTCACGAGGTCTCGCTCGGAGAAGCTGAAGTCGTCTTCGGGAAGGTTGAGGTCTTTCTTGTACCTCTCGACACGATCGATGTAGAGGGCGTTTCCGAGATGCCGCTGGACAGACTTGTCGAAAGCGACCTGCCGGAGCGTTGTGCCGGCGTTTGTGTTGGTGGTCAGGAGTGTGTCCACGTCCGGATTGATGAAGACGCGGATTGGCAGGTGGCGAACTCCAAGCAGCACCTGGGCGGCTGCCTTGTGCTGGCCGTCGAATACGCGGACCTTCGCCTTTTGCTCTTGGCCGTTTAGGGTGATCCAACCGAGCGAAATATGGAGTTGGGGACGCTTGTGGTGAAACTCGTCGATCAGTTTCGAGATGTTCTGTCCGATGGAACGGGGGTTAATCTTGTCGTCGTGGTGGAGGTACTCGATTGGCAGAACGGTGAAGAAGTACTCAAAGCCGCTTAAAATGTCGCGGAAAACGGGGACCTGTCTAATCGTGTTATCCCCGACCTCAGATAAAGAATACTTGACGCCGTTTCCGTCCCGAACGAAGCGAACTTCGTGTTTTGATCCCTGGTTCAGTCGCAGAACATCGTCCAAATTCGGGCCGCGGTTATCGGCTGCGGTGCTGTCTCGGAGTTTGGAGAATCGGTGCAGAATGCGGGCCACTTCGAGGTTGGCGGCCTGCTTCGACCGGTTGCAGCTTGCATGGGTGAGTGCGTAGTTGCTAGGATCATCTTTGCCGCCAAGCTTGGTGGGGATCACATGGTCAATGTCGATAGATCCCTTATGGGCCTGCATGTCGATGGGGTCTTCGCAGATGAAGCAGGTGTGCCCCTGTGCCTCATGGAGTTTCTCTTCGAGCTTTTCCCGGTCTCCGGCCGAGAGTCGATTCAGAAATAGTGAGCTCATATGTATTTGGCCCTTTCCTTATGGCTTCTTGCCGGTGTCGATTTCTCCTTTGCCGGGGTAGTTCCTGTCAGAGCCTCACACAACGTTTTTACGGAATCGGACCAGAAGCGTTTGAAGTCGCCTTCGGCAGCATGGTTGCGGTCGCGGGTGTAATAGTAGAGAAGCACCTCGACCTTGAGATCGCGTGCGTTGAACACCTTGGGCTTCTTTTTGGCCTCGTAGTGGCGCATGTAGCCTTCGGCTTTGCGCTCCCAGTCGATGTTTTCCATGCCCTTGGGGTCGACAAACATAATTCGGTAGCGATTGCCGCGTTGCCCCCAGAAAATGAAGTCGGGCTTGAACTTGGCGTCACGGTTCTGCTTCGGGTCGTAGTATGGGATGAAGGGACTGTCGAGGTACTGGTCGAGTTTGCTGAACATCCACCAGTTAAGGTGGCGTAGCGGGCAGTCGGCCTTTGCGACGCACTTCTGGAGTGCATGAAGGAAGTTGACTTCGCTTTCTACATCGATGATATGACGAAGGTACTCCAGTCGGCGGCCCATTGATGAGGACAGGATGGGCAGATAGTAGTGATTGGCGAGATTCGCGGTAGCGTCGATCACAACTTCTCCTTTATAGCTCTCGCGACCACTCAGCCCACGGTCTTGCATTTCGCGCACGAGACCAGGTAGGTCGAATTCGCCTTGCTTGTAGCGCACCTCGATATCCCGAATTTCCTTTTCCCCCTCCGGCGTGCGCGAATGCAGAGCTTGGTCGACGAGCTTCTGAAGCTCTGTAGCGTGATCGTGGTCAACAGTCATGTGGCGGAAGTGCACGATGTCGTCTTCAGTCAAGTCGCGGAGACACTCCAGTTCGCGGACGGTCAGGCCGAAATAGGAGATGACCCGGTTAACCATCACATCGAGGTTGCGGTAGGATCGGGTGCTCTGCTTGGCAAAGTAGGCATCTGAATCCTTGAGATAACCACGCAGGTGCTTGAGGCTTTTGGGGCGCGCGCCGTGTCGGGCCAGGAGCACGCGGTCGTTCGGTATGGCGGCGACATACTGCTCGAGGAGGCGGAAGTCCTCCGTCGATATCTCGAACTTGGAGGGAATCCTGTGCTCGACGAGCAGCGAGCCCTTGTCCACGTACTCCGGCACCAGAAGGACATGTTTGGCGCGGGCGGTGTTGAGTTCGAGCAGAAGATTCTGCTGCTTGTGGCTCTGTTCCTTCTTTAGCTCCTGGAGAACAACGCGAAGTGCCTCGCGCTTTGTGCCCAAGACGTAAAGGGTCTCGGGCGCGGTGCAGATGTCGCGAAGCCTTCGGAAGAGCTTCCGGTCGTCGAATTCGGTGTGCAGTTCCTCCAGCCGGCGGCGACTGTCTTGCCAGGACTGAATCCGGACTCCGCGGCCTACGGATTGCAGGATGAACTTCTTGGCGTCTTCCCCGACACCGATATTAACGAAGTTGATGACATTGGGGCGATTGGAGTCCCATCCTTCGTAGAAGGACCGGGAACCCATGAGGATATTGATCGAGGAGTCGGGCGCGTTGAGGCCGGTGAAAAAGCTTTCCGTTTCCAGCGTCTCGACGTAGTCGAAACCCGTGAGCTTCTCGCGGAGCCAGTCTGTGATATCCCCGATCTTGATCAGGGCGAAGGGACGAGAAGAAGCCTTCATCTTGAAGGCTATCTCCTGCCGGTTGCCGGGGCGGACGAGAACTTCGATCTCGCCTCCGCCCTCCGCTTCGAGGTTATAGACCTCGCGCCAGACATCGGCCGGGCCAATAGCCTTGATGTCCTTCTCGGCAATCTGAAGTACGCGGCGATCTTCGTACAGGAAGGCCGGTTCGTCCTTCAGCTCTTCCCAAAGCTCGTCACGAGCAGCAGCCCAAACCAATTCTGGCAGATCGCCGCGGCCGATTGCGAGGATCTGTTCAAAGTAGATTTGAAGATCCGCGTCATCCGTGTTTACGGAGTTGACCAGTGCAAGAAGCATGGGAAGGTGGTACAGCGATGGCTGGCCGGCCGCTTTCCGCACGTTCTTGATCTGCTGTGCGGTATACGCAAGGAGCAACATGCTTTTGGCCACGACCTTGCGTTTCTCTTCGTCAGTGTAGTCGGCCGTCTCGGGACGACGGCGGAAGGCGGCAAGCTCCTGTTTCAAAACCGCGATGTGTTTGCCATAGCCTTCGGTGATGAATTCCGAGAGGTTGAAGTTGTGCACCGTGGTGGCAAGGTCCAGGACATCCGTGAACGTGGCGGAGAAGTTAAACAGGAATCCGGCGCGGGTCATAATGGCGTAGATCTGTTTGCGCTTGGAGTCCTCCGAGTCGCCTTTGTGGGCCTCGTCCAGCAGGACGTACCAGCGGCCGTTGTTGTCGTAGTTGCGGAAATCTACGATCCGTTCCTTGTGATCATCGCTGAGATTGTCGGAGCGGTAATAAAAAACCCGAAGCGTGCTTTCTGCCCCGAAAAGCCCGCCCGGGGCTTCGCGCTTGGCTTCCGGGTATTGACGCAGTTCGCAGAGCTCGATCCGGACGGGGGCGCCCGGGGCTCGATTGAACTCGGTGATCGTCATCTGGAACTGCTCGATCAGATCCTCCCGGTGAGTCAGCATCAGCACATCGCAAACGGGGATTTCCTGGCGTTGCATGAGCCCGTGAAGGACTTCAAGCAGCTTGACGAGCACGATGGTCTTGCCGCTGCCGGTCGCCATCCAAAAACCCATTCGGTTGCAAACGGAAGTAAAATCGAGTTCAGGGGCGTCCTCGTCTATTGCGTAGTAATCGGCCAGCAGGTTGCGAAGAGCCAGCTTAGCCTTGGCGAGGGAGAGATTCAGTGTCTTTCGCTCGCGTGGCGACAGCACCATGCCGTCCTCGTACCACTCCACAAGCTTGACCCTGCGCTGTTCGCCGGCTTCGGCATCTTCTCCCGTGGAGTAGTCCGCGAAGTCTTCGTAGTACTTGAACAAGGCGGTGATCGCCAAGCGGACGGCTGCCTGTTGGTAATCCCAGAGGCTCTTGTCGGCGGAGAACCGCGCGAGATCGAACGTGTTCCAGCTCGGCGGCAGGGTGTCGTAGTCGACACGCGTCATAAGATCCTGTAGAGATTTCAGTGGCATGAGTTGCAATCCAGTGTCGATAGGTTCTACGCCGACGGTCCCCAGAATATGAGCGGTTTCAGGATGCGCCAATCGGGTTTCATGAGACTCTCCTTGGTCCCGTCTGCGAACTCCACTTCATCGGCGGCCACCCGTTTGATCCATTTGCCTGTAACGCAAGACAGGGTCTCCGCAAGATCGACGTCGGGGTAGAGGCGGTCGAGGGAGATGCCCACGGTATCCTTCTTGTAATCCAGGTCGAGAGCCCTTGCCATCTTCTCGTCACGCAGGAAGACATACTGGGAATACGGGTCGCGCTTCGTGTTGCGGAAAAGATCTTCTTCCCCGGCATAGACGGCGTTGCCGATTGCTTCCTCGTATTGCTCCAGCGCAAAGCACTTGACGAAACCGCCTCCTTTCCACTTGCAGGTTGTGGAAACCCCAGAACCATCACCCGCCAGCACATTCTTGACTCTAACGAGCATCTTCGAATCAAAATGTTCGGCCATCTCCACCCCGACCCACTTGCGCCCACGTTTCTGTGCGACGCAAACGGATGTTCCTGTTCCGGCACAGTAGTCGAGCACAATGTCGGCGGCGTTTTCTGTGCAGAGGTCGATTAGCCTGAGAAGCAACTTCTCAGGCTTTTTGCCTTTCTTGAGAGTGACTCCTCCTTCATTGTGAAGGTCGTTCGGCACGACATCATCCCAGATGTCTGACATGGGCTCTACTGTGACCAGTTTGCCGTCGACCTCACGGAGTCGATCTGCATAGAAAAGGATTCTCTCGCCGTTGATGAGGTAGAAGTCGGAATCGCCTTCACGGGGGATGTGCAAGATACAGTCTCGCTCCTTCTTCGATCTCGCTATGGCCTTTTGCACTTCCTTGCTTACCTTGTCCGCATCTGGGCGCGCCAACTGGATGACAGAGTCCCGGTTCGCGCAGATGAATTCGAAAATCTTACTTTCAAACTTGTTGCCCAACTCACGACGGAGTCGTGACTTTTGTAAACCAGTGTGTTCTGCGAAAGCATCGAGAAGAGTCGTGAACCGCCATGATGAATATGGGTCCTGTCTGTTGATTATAAACCTGTTGTAACGCTCGTTGCGCGGACGCTCACGATACAGCCTCTGAGGTTTCCAAGCAGCCCGATCAGCCGCGTACATTGGAGCGTATTCCGTAACATTAACTAGGCCGGGGTTGATAGCTTTATGCCCAGTGACCGAGCCGCGTTTGACTGTTGGAATAGCCACCCTATTCTCTCGGGTGAACAGATCGTCAAGCGAGCGCAAGCAATTGCTAATCTCGTTTTCGTCAATGCTTACGGCGAGAGCACCGTCTTTGGCCAACAGTCCCTGGGAAAGGCGAAGCCTGTCTTGCATCATGCTTAACCAAGAAGCCGACTGAAGATTGTCCTCATAGATGAACTCATCTTGACCCGTGTTGTATGGCGGATCGATGTAGACCATCTTGATTCGGCCTTTGAACTTCTCGCGGAGCATGTTCAGGGCCTGGTAGTTCTCGCTCTTGATGAGGCGACCGTCGATAGCCTGGTCGAGATCGGGGAAGAGGCCGAGAATGTCGAGTTCAAGCGACTTAAAGAAAATCGTGTCGATGGGCAGAGACTGGGAACCTTGGGCGAGTGATCGATCCTTCCCTTTGCCTTCGAGAATGCCCGCCGGCTTGAAGGAGGCTTCAACGATAGAGAGGGAGTTCCAGTCGGCCACCTGCTCCTTCATGCCGGGATGCTTCAAAAGTTTATCAATAACCGCGACACCGCCGTCCTGGGCCGCGATGCGGTCGAGCGTGATTAGATAGTGGGAGCCGCGCACAAACTTGGGCTTGTTCCATATTCTGACGAGCTCGTCCTCGAACTGGGCTATGAAGGTGATGAGCCTGAAGGCAATGTCTTTGAGCGCCTGGAGCTGGCGGACGCGGGTGTCGGTCCAGTGGGTTTCGTCTTTGAAAATGTACTGATACATCCAAAGATCGAACTGCTCCCGGAGGAAATTTGCCGCGTCTTTGTTGATGAAGTAATCGACTTCGCTTTGCCGGGCGAAGACCTGCATGGCCTTGTCGAGGACGGCCTCCGTAACTGGGTGTTGCGCCTTCTTCAGGGCCTTGAGAATGTCGTCGGTCTTCGTGATGCGGCCTCGTTCCGAATATGTGACGCCCAAGTGGACGGTATCCTTCTCGACTTTGTCGAACGCGAAGACAAGGGAACGCTTTTCGTTGGCCTTCTTGTGCTGAAGGTTGGAACAGTCGAAGAAGAAGGCATGCCCGTCGACCTCGACGCGAAGATCGCGAAAGAGGCGGTCGGTCTTGACGAAGTAGAGCATGTGCGTCTTCCAGAAGAGGACAACATCCTCCTCGTCGGTGTAGATCTTCTCGTAAACGCTCATGTGATTCGGCGTGTAGGCGAAGCAGATGGACCCGCTCTTGCTGAAATAGCGGGAGAAAAAGGCGTGGAGCTTGTCGAAGAGTTCTTCGCGGAAGTCGGGAAACTCTGTGACGGCGGCCTCGACATCGGCCACGAGGGCGGGCTCGACAATGCGGGTGAAGTAGCTGGCCTTGATGTGCATCAAGTTGATGTAGCCCGACTGCCCGGAGACGGTGGCGCCCACGAAGACGTTGCGCAGAGCTTCTAGGAAGCGGCGTTCCTTCGTGCCCTTGCGAGCCACGGCGACTGCCAGAAGCGACGAGGACGCTTGCTCCGAGGTTGCTTTTCTCTTCGGCATATGACGCGCCTTCCTGTTGATCAGTTTGTTGGCAATTTCAATGGCTGGGTCGTCTCTGTTTTCTTCAAATAACTTCCCCGCACGTTGCTTCTCTTCCATCGCATCCGCAGGATGCTGAAGCGCACCGCGAAAAAGGCGTTAGGGAAGATGCGGAAAAAGCATCCGATTACATCCTTGGTTATAGGAAGTCAATACATGAGGGAAGTTGTTGCAAGATTAGGCGGAGATGGCAAGAAGAAAGATGGAGGAATGGTATTTCCGGGGATCGATGGGGGCGATGGGCGGGCAGTGCGCTCGGAAATCCTTTGCTGAGCGCTTACTTTTCTTGAATCTGGCACAAAACAAGTGGAGGGAAAAGGGGTCAGTCCGACCATATCGTCATTTTCATCACAATTCTTCGCGGTCTGACTCTCAGCGCTTTCACCGCGCCTTCGCATTTCTATCCTGACTGTTCGTGCCATGCCTCCACCCTTTATCTTGTTCCTTGGCCCCACGTCAAAACAAAATGACAATATGTTCGAACCCCTCTTCACCCTCCTGCGTCGCATAACGACGCCTTCTGTCCGGGGAGGCCGCCGACCGGTCTCCGGCAAGCATGAACGCGCTGAAAATAGGGGTTGCGGGAAACTCGCCGGCGTGATACACGTTCGGGCAACACTGGAAAAAACATGACAACCATGACTCCGCGTCTCGACACTGTAAAAGCAAATGCGCTCCGGCAGAAGGTCCGAGCAATTCCTTATAGCATGGGGTGACGCTCTTATGCGCCAACCCGACTCCGACTCTCGACGGAGGCATGAATCGCATCGTATTGGAGGTGGAACCCATGATCAGGGGCGTGAATAGCATCTGTCCGCTTGCGAATGACTGCGTGACGGTTTTCGAGTCGCCGGAGCCGCAACATATCTTCCCTCGTAGTCCGGGCCTTGCGCGTCTTGAGAGCGGACGTCTGGTGGCCTCTTTCGATCTTGGCGGGCCGGGAATGAAAGACTGGCCCGAGCCCAAGGGAATACGTTACGGCCATCCGGTGCAAACCAAGGCCTATACGTCTGACGACGGCGGCGTGAGCTGGACGCATCGTGTCGATGTTCCATTCATGATGGCTCGTCCGTTCGCGGCCGGGAAGGCGTTGTACCTGCTTGGGCTGGCGGGCGACCTGATGATCGTCCGTTCGGACGACGAGGGCGCCACCTGGTCGGAACCTCATGCGCTGACCGAGGGCGAGGACTGGACTGCGGCCCCCTGCAATGTCATCACCGCGAACGGGTGCGTGTACCTCGTCATGATGAAACGACCCTATCCGCACAAGGGTATCTGGCCGGTCAGCGTTCAGGCGCCGATCCTCATGCGCGGTCGGATCGGCGACGACCTGACACGCCGCGAAAGCTGGACATTCGCTTCGACCCTGGTATTCCGGGACTGCGTTACGCCCGCCGATCTCGACGGATTCGGGGTTCCGTTTTTCGAGTCGCATTTCGACGCGGTCACATTCCCCGCCCCCGGCCGAGCGATGGCTCCCATCGGCTGGCTCGAGTCCAATGTCGTTCGGATTCACGATCCCGATCACCTCTGGCACGATCCCGCCGGCAAGACCTTCCACCTTTGGATGCGCGCCCACACCGGCGGCACAGGCTATGCATGCATCGCCAAGGTCGTGGAACAGGGCGAGCGCCCCGGCGCCGGCGAGATGATCACGCAACTGCAGAAGGCCCCCTCCGGCAAGACCATGCTCTATACGCCCTGTCCCGGCGGCCAGATGAAGTTCCATGTGCTGTACGACGATGTGACCGAAAAGTTCTGGCTGCTCTCCACCCAGGCGACGGACAGCATGCTCCGCCCCGAGAGGATGCCCGAAGATCGGTACAATCTGCCGAACAACGAGCGTCGTCGGTTGCAACTCCATTTCTCCGGGAATATGATCGACTGGTGTTTTGCCGGGCTGGTGGCCGCAGGGTCCGTAGAGATCGCCTCGCGACACTACGCCGCCATGGTGATTGACGATGACGATTTGGCGATTCTGAGCCGCTCGGGCGATCAGCGCGCGAGGAGCCCGCACGACGGAAACATCGTTACCTTCCACCGGGTGAAGAAGTTCCGGGAACTGATCTACTGAAGAGGCATGTCGCGTTTCGAACGACATACATTCGCCTGTTGGGGAGGTTAGACGGATTTCGGGGCGGGCGTCAGCGAGAGCACGACGCGCCGCAGCCCGTCTTTGCGGGCGGGGCACAGGGAGGCGGTGGCCGCGAACTCGACGGCGCGGTCCTCTGCCGAGCGCAAGGCGATCCGGCCCGTCCAGGCGGCGGCGGCGGACGGTGTCCGCAGCATCTCCCGCACGGTGGCGTCCGATTCGCAAAAATCGCCCAGCATGCGCTGCACGACGCTCTTTTCGCTTTCGCACTGGAGCATGCGCGACACGGTCGGGTTCACGTATTCGATCAGACCGTCGTGACGGCAGACCATCAGTCCGACGCAGGTATGGCGTGCCGCGCACAGTTCCAGCTCACGCCGTTCGTCGCCTTTCTTGCGCCGCTCCAGGTTGCGCACGGAAAGAAGCAGGTCGCCCTCGTTCAGATAGCGGATTTTGCCGATGGCAATTTCGGCCGGAAACGGTTCGCCGTTCTTGCGCATGCAGTTGGCGTTAAGGACGGTGAAACGTCCGCCGGAAATGTGATTGCGAATTTTGGCGAAGACCTTGGCGTTGAATCCGGTGATCAGTCGCGCACAGGGCATATTCCAGAATTCACCCTCGTTGAATTCGAAAAATTGCTCCGCCCGTCCGTTGCTGGCGATGATGGATCCGTTCGGATCCACAATCAGAATGGCGTCATAAAGACTTTTGAGAATTGATTTGTAAAGGGAACGATCCTGTTGCCGCTGGCTGCGGGCCTGGAACTCCTCGTCCGACAGCGGCGGCGACGGGGCGGGTGCGACGGGGCGGACCGGTTCCGGCGCGGCGTTATCCATGTCGAGCGACAGGATGGCGGACAGACTGCCGAGCGGATCGGAGGAAGCGGCGGGTTCGCCGTCCGGTTCCGGGTTCGCCGTCCGGGCTTTCCGTTCGGGGGGCGCGCCCGCTCCGGTCTTGGTCCGTTTCCATGGTATGAAATTCATAGCCGTCTCCGCTCATTTGAAATCGGTCAAATCCATGCGAATGGTCATGGAGTTACGATCGGTTGCGCCCGGGGCGGCCGGCTCGTCCGGCTCGTCGCGCAAGGAGGGCTCCGCTTCGTGAATAGGGACCTTCAAGGGGGATCGGCATGTCGGGCAGGCCGTCTCCATGCCGATCATCTCCAGCGGCGCCTCGATTTCCTGTCCGCAATCCCGGCACACGAACGTCACGAAATCCGAGGCGTCCGTCACGCTGTTGGCGTTTGGATCGCCTTGCGGCTCGTCGTCCGCCGTAAGGGAATGATCGGGTACAATCATGCTGCCGCGACACTCGGGGCACTGTGCCACTTGTCCGCGGCTCGCGTAATGGGCCATGATGGTGCGCTCGCAGTGAGGGCAGGCAAACAGGACGTGACCGGTCTCGTCCGGAGCAACGGGTTCGTCGTGCGGCGGGGCTGTTTCCTTTGGCGTCGACGGGAACGGAGCCGATTCCTTGCGTGCCGGAGCCGCGACACGGTCCTGGATCACCAACTGGGCGGGCGGCGGCGCCATGGCCTCGCGCGCTTTCTTGAGCGGGACCACTTTGAGGATGTCGTGCGCCGCAATCAGTTGGTAACAGCGTTTGCGCGGGTTGTAGCGACGCCCTTCCGCGCGCCGGATGCGTTTGAATTTGCAGAGGCCCGGCAGCGTGAAGCCCCGGGCCGCCTCGCGATAGGCCAGTTCCGTCAACTCGGCCAGCAGTCGCGCGACATCCGTTTTGGACAGGGCGGTTTTTTCGGACAGCGCCTCCACAATCGCTTTTTTGGTCAGTGGTTTTTCCATGGTCGATCTCCTCGTCCAACGGCGTGAATCCCCCGCAAGCCATGTGAAGGTCCGCGAATAGGCCTATGCCCGCACCATCCACGTCTTCGGGTACGGGACGGAGCGCGGCTTGTCAACTGTAAAAAAAATAAAAAAAAGCTTGCCATGTCCGCGGAGCTGTTCTACTTTGCCCCCCTCACTAACCAAGAAAAGGCTTCGGCGTCAGCCGCAAGCCGCAAAACAAAACAAGGAGCAGGTCATGCCTCAAGGCAAAGTAAAGTGGTTCAGCAAGGAAAAAGGGTACGGGTTCATCGAGCAGGAAGCGGGCGCGGATCTTTTCGTGCATCACAGCGAAATCCAGGGCTACGATCTTCAGGAGGGCGACGAGGTCGAGTTCGAAGTCGGCGAAGGCCGTAAAGGGCCCTGCGCGCAGAAAGTGCGCTCGGTTCAGGGCTGATTTCACCGATCACAACGAAATCTACGGCGCCGTACGGATGGCAAATCCGTACGGCGCTTTTTTTTGAACTCATGCGACCGCACGCCTTGCACACGGAAACAGATTTCAAATAGTTGTGACTAACGCACTTGGTCTGCGGGCGCGGCCCGCCTTGGGGACAGTGTGTCGTGAATCAGCGTCATGAGGGCCAGACAGGCGGTATCGGTGCGCAGAATGCGCGGGCCCAGCGAGACGGTCGTAAAACCCCGTGCGACCAGAGCGGCGCGTTCTTCCGGCATCCATCCGCTTTCGGGTCCAACGGCCAGCAGGGCGCGGGTAGCGGCTGATTCCACGATCCGGGTGCGGACCGTCGGCGCCGTGCCGGGTTCGGCCAGCAATCGGATGGCATCGGGATGGCCGGTGTCCGGGAATTCGCGGACGGCGTCGGAGAAGCGACGGTACACGGTCACGGCGGGCAGGCGCGTATCCGCAGCCTGTTCCAAACCCTCCATGAGAAATCGGCGCCGGACGTCCGGGCGCAGTACGTGGGAGTCGAAGTAGCCGCGCTCGACTTTGCGCGCCGCCGTGACGGCGATGCGGTCCACCCCCAGCGCCGCCAGTTGCGACCAGAGCCGGCGCATCGCTTTGGGGCGCGGCATCGCCAGCAGCAGATCGAGCGCGGGTCGATCCGGCGTTTCGTCTTCGAATACGCATTGCAGGCGGACACGAGCGGGGGCCGTTTCCGTTACACATCCATGCCCGAGCGGACCGTCGAGTCGGCCAATGCGCAGACGGCGCCCCGTCTGCGCCCCGAGCACCTCGCGAATATGACGGGCGCGACGGTCCTCAAGCGTCACGCTTCCATCCGGCGCGATCTCGTCGGCTTCGATCAGCACAAGATTCATGGAGCGTCCTGATGCGACGGGAGTCGGTTGGCGGCGAGCGGAAAATCGGGGTCCGGATGCGCTTGTGCAAAGGCCAAAGCGGATTCCAGGGAACACAGCCCGGGGTGGACGTCGAAGCCGTTGTCGGGGTTGCGCTGCGCCAGCAGGAAAACCAGACAGCGGTCCGCATGGATCAATGCCAGCAGCAGTTCGGCGCAGGCTCCCTCGTGCAGCAGGCGTGCGCCGGCGCGTAGCAGGGTGGCCAGCGGATCGCGTTGCGGGATCAAGTGGAAGCAGGGTCCGCCCAGTCCGAAATAAATGGCGGCCTCGGCCAGCGGACTGGTCGGCAGGGTATAGATGAAGAGGTTGCCGCGGCCCAAGGTGCGTCCGCACTGGGCGTAATCGCTGAAATACGCCTGCTGCGCCCGCTGCGCGCCGTGTCGCGAGACGCCGACGATGCCGATTTCATTGTGCCGTTCCTGCGCGACGGGGCGCAGGGCGTCGCGCAGCGCCAGGGCCGCAGCGCAGCAGACCGCGCGCGCCGTGTAGTCGAAACGCGCATAGTTGGGGACGCGTCGCGCGAAGAGCGAGGCGTCCTGTTCCAGCGTTTTGAGGGTCGGATCGATCAGTGGCCAACCACGCGGATATGCGCGCAGTTCGCCGTAGCGGTCGCGGGCGACCCAGCCGCCTCCGCAAAGAGTCAAATTAGAAGGAGTGTTCATGACATAGCTCCAGAACGAGGGCGGTATTGAGTCCGCCAAAACCCGAGTTGGTGGAGAGGATACAAGGCTTGCGGGCGGGCAGGGGCGCCGGCGTGGCGGCGACCCAGCCGCGGGCTGCGGGATCGGGGTCCTGCAGACCGGCGGTGGGCAAGGCGCATTTTTCGCGCAGGCAGCGCAGCGCCAGCAGCGCCTCCAGCAAGCCGGCGGCGCCCAGGGTATGGCCGATGGCGCCTTTGACCGAGAAAACGGGACGGGGCGCATCCTGGAAGACGCGCTGAAAGGCTTGCATTTCCATGCTGTCGTTGTAAATCGTTCCCGTACCGTGCGCGGCGATGGCGGCGACGGCGGACGGTTCGCGTCGGGCCAAGCGCAGGGCCTGTTCAATGGCGCGCGCAAGGCCGTCTCCGTCGCGGGCGGGTCCGGTCATGTGATGGGCGTCGCAGGCGGAGGCGTATCCGGCGATCGCGCCCAGGACAGGCCAGTTTTCACGGCGGGCGCGCTCCGCGCTGGCGACCAGCGCCCAGGCGGCGGCCTCGCCGAGCGTCAGGCCTTTGCGCGAAAGGTCGAACGGTCGGGCGCACTGCGGATCCAGCGCCATGAGGGCCGAGAATCCGGAGAAGACGAATTCCGTGACACTGTCGCAGGCGAGGACCAGAACCGCCTCGTGTTCGCCGCCGCGAATCATGGAAGCGGCTTCCGCCAGGGCCAGCGACGAGGAGGCGCAGGCGGCGGAAACGATTCGTGCGGGGGGCTGCGCGCCGGTAGGGTCGCGCTTCGGCCATAGGCGGTGCAGGACGCGCTCCAGAAACAAATCCGGTCGTCCCGCCTGTCCGTCGTCTTGACGGCGCAGCACGCTTTTTTCCATAAGATCGATTTCGCCCACCGTCGTGGCCAGCAGCAGAGCGGCATCGGGCGGGAAGGCGGGCCGGGGAATCAGGCGCTGCAGCATTTGGACGACCAGCGAGTCGGCGGCGGTCGGATTCAGTCCGGCTACGAGCGCGGCCTGGCGGGCCGTAAAGCGCTCGGTGGCGAAGCGGTCCACCTTGTCAATGGCCGTTTGCGCCGCGCTGGTCCCGTGCCACAGCGCATCGAGTCCGAGCCCGAAGGGGGACAAAGCGTCGGCGGCGGCGATGACCGGGCGCCGTACATCCGCATGGCGGGGCGGCGCTTTCATGTCGGCGCCGCGGCGCGCTCCTGCCATTCCCGGCGCCGGCGGATCAGCAGATCGGGCGAAGCCATGAGCAGTTGGCCGCTTGCGGCGTCGGTGAAGAGCTGTATCGTGTACCCGGTGGCGGCCACGGAACGGTCGGGCTTGCGGATCACGTATTCGATATTGAGTCGGGCGGCGGCGTTCCAGATCAGGCGGGCTTCCACGACGATTTCCTCGTCGAGCAGCAGCGGCCGGGCGTAGTCCACATGCAGGCGCACGATAGGGGCGCGCAGATTGGCTTCGTGCAGGTCGCGAAAGGAGAGTCCGGCCGCGCGACAGAGCTCGGTCGAGGCCTTTTCGAAAAAAGAGGCGTAGCGTCCGTGCCAGGCAATGCCCATCAGGTCGACTTCGCTGAAGGCCACCCGGCACTTGGTCGCAACGCACAGCGGCGCGGGATCTTCCGTCCCGCACTCAAAATAGCCCACACGCTTTTTTTTCATCGACACCCCTCGGGGTTGTTGCGGCGGCCCGGCGGGGGTACGGCGCCACCCCCGCCATTGCGGAGGAAACTACCTGTAGCGCGCCGGCGCCGTCCATGTCAATGCGGGAATGAGAATGGCTTTTTTGCAACCGTTTATTCCGGGTTCAGGCTGCCCATGCGATAGCCGTCCAGGTCGAGCGCGACATAGCGGAATCCGCAGGCCTTGACAGTCCGGACCATGCGGGCGCGCAACGGCTCGTCGGCCACCCGTTCCAACTCGCGGGGGTCGAGTTCGATGCGCGCTATCGGACCGTGCGCCCGGACCCGCACCTGTCCGAACCCCATGTCGCGCAGCGCCGCTTCAGCGTCTTCCACCGCTTTGAGCGCCGCGGCCGTGATGCGCGTACCGTAGGGCAGTCGTGACGCCAGGCAGGCGGAGGCCGGCTTGTCGGCGGTGGCCAGGCCGATGCGGCGCGCCGCGGCGCGCAGCTCGGCCTTGGCGAAACCCGCCTCCTGCAACGGACAGCGCACCTGCCATTCGCGCTGCGCGCGCGCGCCGGGCCGATAGTCGCGGAGGTCGTCGGTATTCGACCCGTCGGCCACCCACTCGTAGCCTTCGGCATCGGCCAGGGCGCGCAGTTGACGGAACAATTCCGCTTTGCAGTGATAGCAGCGGTCGGACGCGTTGACGGCGTACGCCTCGTTTTCCAGTTCCCGCGTGCCGACGACGCGATGCGTCCAGCCGTATGCGCGGGCCAGCCGCTGCACGTCGGCCAGTTCGCGTCGCGGCAGACTGGCCGATACCGCCGTGACGATCAGCGCCCTGGCGCCCAGCGCATGGTGGGCGGCCGCCGCCAGAAAAACACTGTCGGCGCCGCCGCTGCAAGCCACTACGATCGATTTCATCTCGCGCAAAATGCGCAGCAGCTCCGCCAGTTTGCGGTCGTCGCCGTCTTCCCAATGCCGTTCCATCTTGTCACCGAATCATGATCAGCAGCATTTTGAAGCGGGTCCGCGCCCGCACATCGTGCGGCACGCCGGCCGGCATGACCGTCAGTTGACCTGCGGCGGCCTTGAGCGTGCGGCCGCCAACGGTCAGTGTCGCCTCTCCGTCCAGAATCATGACGGTGGCGTCGTAGGGCGAGGTGTGCTCGCTGAGCCCCTGTCCGACATCGAACGCGAACAGGGTCAGGGTCCCGTTCTTCTTGTCGAGCAGGGTTTTACTGACGACCGAGCCCTCCGCATACTCGATGGCGTCGCGCAGCGTCAAGACCTTTTCGTCCGGGCGGTCGGCGGTGTTTACGATTTCAGACATGTGTCCAGATCCTCCTCTACGGTTGTGATCGGCATGATATTGAATTTTTCGACCAGCGTCCGCAAGACCGCCGGCGTTACGCAGGCCGGCAGCGAGGGGCCGAGCCGGATATCGCGGATGCCCAGATGCAGCAGGGTCAGCAGAATGCAGACGGCCTTTTGTTCGTACCACGAGAGGACCAGCGACAGGGGCAGTCCGTTGACGTCCGTGCCGAAGGCGTCGGCCAGCGCCGCCGCGATGCGAATGGCGGAATAGGCGTCGTTGCACTGTCCGCAATCGAGCAGGCGCGGAAGGCCGGCCACCGTGCCGAAATCCATCTTATTGAAACGGTACTTGCCGCAGGCCAAAGTCAGAATCATGCAGTCGGCGGGGACCGCCTCGGCAAAGCGCGTGTAGTAGTTCCGTCCGCTTTTGGCGCCGTCGCAGCCGCCGAGCAGAAAGAAATGCCGAATCCGGCCGGCCTTGACCGCGTCGACCACCTGATCGGCCACGCCCAGGACGGCGTTATGTCCGAAGCCGACGGTAATGGTCTTGTCGGGGCCGTCTGCGGCGAACCCGTCCAGGGCCAGGGCGGCGTCGATGAGCGGCGAGAAATCGTTGCGATCCGGCAGATGTTCGACTCCCGGCCAGCCGACCAGACCGGTAGTGAAGATACGCGCCTTGTAACTGTCGCGCGGCTTTTGAATGCAGTTGGTGGTCATCAGGACGGCGCCCGGAAAGGCTTCGAATTCCTTCTGCTGGTTCTGCCAGGCGCCCCCGTAGTTGCCGGCCAGATGCGGGTATTTCTTCAGGCCGGGATAGCCGTGCGCGGGCAGCATTTCGCCGTGGGTATAGACGTTGATTCCGCGGCCCGCCGTCTGTTGCAGCAGGGCGTCCAGATCCTTGAGGTCGTGGCCGGACACCAGAATGGCCTTGCCCTTGAGCGGCTCCACCCGCACGGCGGTCGGCACGGGCGGCCCGTACGCTTCGGTATTGGCGGCGTCCAGCAGACCCATGATGTGCAGGTTCACTTCTCCGGCTTTCAGCAGTCGCTCCAGCAGCTCGTCGACGGTGGCGTCTTCTCGCACCAGAAAATCCAGCGTCTCGTGAAAGAAGGCCCAAACGGCCGGATCCGACTTGCCCAGAATCCAGGCGTGGTCGGCATAGGCCGCCATGCCCTTCAGCCCGAACAGCAGCAGCTCCTGCAGGCCGGCCCGATCCTCGCCCAGTCGTTCGCGTCGCGCGTCGAGTCCTTGTCGGCGGCCTTCGGCCAGGAGACCGTCGCGGTCGGCGGCCGGCTGCCAGACGGCCGGTCCGTCCAGAATCTCGGGCGTGCGGCCGTTTTGGGCGCAACGGTCGGTGTAGAGGGTTCGCGCGCGGTCGCGCATGCGGGCCGCCTCCTGCAGCAGCGCCTCGAAACGCGCGGGATCGAAATCCACGTTGGTGATGGTCGCGAACAGCGCCTGCACCACGAAGCGGTCCAGCGATTCGTCGCGCGCGCCCAGTTGGGCCGCTCGCTGCGCGTACATGGCGACGCCCTTGACCGCATGCACCAGCAGATCCTGCAGGGCGGCCACATCCGGCTGTTTGCCGCACACTCCGGCGTTCGTGCATCCGGTTCCGCGGGCGGTTTGTTCGCATTGTCGGCAAAACATGTTCATCGCTCTCTCCTTTTGTTGCTGGTTTACACCCGTTCTTCCTTCAGAATTTCGCCCCGCACTCCGACCACGACGCATTGGAGCGGCGTTTTGCGTTGCGCCTCGGCCACCGCCTTTTGCGCCAGCGCCAGGAGCCCGGAACAGCAGGGCGCCTCCATGATCATGACGGTCAACGTATTGATTTTGGCTTCGTCGATCAAGGCTTTGATTTTTTCGAGATAGACCTCCTGACGGCTGTCCAGTTTCGGACAGGCGATCATCAGCGCTTTGCCTTTGAGCCATCTGTTATGGAAATCGCCCACCGCGTGCGCGACGCAATCGGCGGCCAGCAGCACGTCGGCGCCTTGGTATTGCGGGGTGCGCGGCGAGACCAGATGCATCTGGACGGGCCAGTGTCTCAGTTGCGAGGGCCGTGATGCGTCTTCGCCTGTTTCGTCGTAGGGTTCGGCCTCGCGTTCCTCGATGGCGATCGCGCCTTCCGGACAGTGACCCAGGCAGGCGCCGAGTCCGTCGCAGAACAAATCGCCGATCAGACGCGCCTTGCCGTCGATCATTTGAATGGCGCCCTCCGCGCAATTGGGAATGCACCGACCGCAACCGGTACAGAGATTCTCGTCGATGGTGATGATCTTGCGTTTCATGCTTCCGTCCTTTCCGAGGTGGCTGCATTGTTCGAAAGCAAGATAGCGCCGACCGTCGGAATACGCTTTGACTTATGTCAAGGATTCGCTATTTTCTTTTCATGCGCACCGTCTCCTGCGATCTGTATCTGAAAAGCGTCGCGCTCAAGACCTGTCGCGGCTTTCGCGAATTGCCCGCGGACGGTATGCGCGAACTGGCCGCTTTGTGCGAAATGCGCGAATACGAGGCGGGCGAAACGCTTTTCCTGCACGGGGCCAAAGCCGCCGGCTTCTTTGTACTGGTCTCCGGCGGCATCCTGGTGTATCGCACCGCGTCGGACGGCAAGCGCCAGATTCTGCATCTGTTCGAGGAATCCGGCGAGATGTGCGGGGAAGTTCCGGTATTCGAAGGTTCCCTCTACCCGGCTTCCGCCGAATGTCAGGGGACCACGCGCGCCCTGTACCTGCGCCGTTCCGACTTCCTGGCCGTCACGCGCCGCCGGCCTGAAATCCTGCTGGCCATGCTGGCCAATCTGTCGCGGCGTTTGCGTCATTTCGTGGACCTAATCGACGATCTGGCTCTCAAGGACGTGGCCGCGCGTCTGGCCCGCCATTTGACCGAACTGGCCACGCAGGCCGGAGACGTCAACGTCTGCGAGCTGGCCACCGGCAAGGCGCTGCTGGCCGACCGCATCGGGACCGTCGCCGAGACCCTCAGTCGCACACTGCGCAAGTTTCAGGAACAGGGCCTGATCACCGTATCCGGTCGTACCATTACCCTGCTGGACCGAAACGCCCTCGCCCGCCTGGCCGGCGAACCGGACTTCACGGAAGAGCCTGTTCGATATCGGCCTTGA
This sequence comes from uncultured Victivallales bacterium, assembly GCA_964646045.1. GTDB lineage: Bacteria > Verrucomicrobiota > Kiritimatiellia > UBA8416 > SLMC01 > CAZYAW01. Next base: position 20,043 of record CAZYAW010000238.1, read on the forward strand.
TATCCTCCACATCCTCCAGTCCGACCGAGAGCCGGATGTAGTCCGGCGTCACCCCGCTGGCCGCCTGTTCCGCCGGCGTCAGTTGCTGATGCGTGGTCGAGGCCGGATGGATCACCAGCGTTTTGGCGTCGCCGATATTGGCCACGTGCGAAAGCAGGCGCACATGGTCGATAAACTGGCGGCCGGCCGCCACGCCGCCCTTTACGCCGAAGCCGACCAGTCCGCCGAAGCCGCGCTTCAGATAGCGGGCGGCCCGCTCATGATCCGGATTGTCGCGCAGGCCCGGATAGACGACCCAGGCCACCTTGGGGTGCGCGGCCAGCCAGTGCGCCAGAGCCAGCGCGTTTTCCGAGTGGCGCCGCTGCCGCAAGGTCAACGTTTCCAGTCCGAGCAGAAACTGATGGGCGTTGAACGGACTCAGCGCCGCCCCCAGATCGCGCAGCAGCGTAACACGGATTTTAACGGCCAAAGCGATATTGCCCGGACCGGGAACCTGGCGGAAGGCGTCCCAGTACACTATGCCGTGATAAGCGGGATCCGGTTCGGTGAAATCGGGGAACAGACCGTTGTTCCACGGGAACGTTCCGGCGTCCACGATCACGCCGCCGATCGACGTGCCGTGGCCGCCAATGTATTTGGTCGCCGAAGCCACGACGATGGCGGCGCCGTGCTCGATCGGACGCACCAGGCCGACGGCGACCGTATTGTCCACCACCAGTGGAATGCCGGCCGCGCGCGCAAGGGCGGCCAGCGCCTCGAAATCCGGCACGTCCAGTTTCGGATTGCCGATCGTCTCCACGTAGAGGGCCCGCGTGCGCGGCGTAATCGCCCGCCGGAAATCCTCCGGGTCGCGGGAATCCACGAAGGTCGTCGTGCGCCCCATGACGCGGGGGAAGGTGTAGTGCAGGAGCTGATAGGTTCCGCCGTACAGATTGTTGCCGGCCACGATTTCGTCGCCCGGCCGTGTGATCGCCAGCAGAGCGTAGCTGATGGCCGCCTGGCCCGACGCCACGCCCAGCGCGGCCGTTCCGCCCTCGACGGCCGCCATGCGCCGTTCGAAGACGTCCGTGGTCGGATTGGTCAAGCGCGTATAGATGTTGCCGAACTCTTTAAGAGCGAACAAGTTGGCCGCCTGTTCGGAGTTTTGGAACACATAGGAGGTTGTCTGGTAAATGGGCGCTGCGCGCGAGCCGGTGGTCGCGTCGGGTGTTTGTCCGGCGTGCAGCGTCAGAGTGTCCAGAGCATAGGGGCGATGGTCCATGGAGATCCTTTCCGCGCGATGCGTCACAACGGCTTTCACTATGATGGCGCGGCGAGGTATAGCGCACGAGGCCGTCCCTGTCAACAACTTTTTTATGGTTCGCCACAAAGCGAACCGTCGCGGAAAGTGGTTTGCCGTCCGGAGCCTCGCAGTATTCCGGGAGATCAGATGACGACGGACAAAGAAAAACCGGGAAGGCGGGCGTCCCGCCCGCGCTCCCGGCTCAAGCAACCGAAGCGCCGGTGACCGTCGCGGTAATGTGTGGCAAATTAATGCTTGATCAATATGCGTCTTTTCTCTACTTTCCTCCGTTTTGTTTGGGCGTGGCCTCCGTGTCTGGGGATGCGGGTCGAGGCGGCGCGATTTTATAACATGCGTACCGTCCGGGAAACAGCGGAACGAACGCGGGCGACAGGCCAATGCGTCCGCCGCAAGACACAGGAACATCGCGTCGTTTGAAGGAGGGGCGCAACCGTTCCCGTCGCCGTTCGCGGCAACCCGAGCCGGATATACCACAAAAACATGGGGCGACCCGAGGATACTATGGAAGAATTAGTTCAGGCCAAGCAGCAGCAGAAGAAAAAAGTCGATTTCGATCTGGCGCAATTCAAGGGCGACGAACGGGCCGAGATGGACTTGATGTATTCCGAAACACTGAAAAACTTCACGGAAGGCTCGATTGTCGTCGGCAGAGTGCTGAGTCTGCGCGACAACGAAGTCCTGATGGATATCGGCTACAAGTCCGAAGGCGCCATTCCCGTCTCCGAATTCCGCCATGCCGGCGAGATTAAGCCGGGCGACGAATTCGAGGTGCTGCTGGAGCAAATCGAAGACGAGCACGGCATGGTCGTGCTGAGCAAGGAGAAGGCGGACGAAAAGCGGCTGTGGGATCGAGTGCTGTCCACCTACGAGGAAGGCGTCGTTCTGGAAGGCATCATCAAGACGCGGGTGCGCGGCGGCGCCATTGTGGATGTCGACGGAGTCGAAGCCTTTCTGCCGGGATCCCAGATCGACGTCATGCCGGTTCACAATCTGGATTCCTATATCGGCGGCAAGTACGAATTCAGGGTGCTCAAGGTCAATGCGGAGCGGCGCAACATCATTCTTTCGCGCCGCAAGCTGATCGAGGAGCGCATGCAGGGCAAGCGCAAGGAGCTGCTCGAGACGCTGGAGAAGGGGCAAATGCGCAAAGGCCGCGTCAAGAACATCACGGACTTCGGCGTTTTTGTGGATCTGGACGGCATGGACGGACTGCTCCACATCACGGACATGAGCTGGGGCCGCATCAAGCATCCTTCCGAAATGGTTGCGGTGGGCGACGATCTCGAAGTGGTGATTCTGGATGTGGACCGCAGTCGCGAGCGGGTTTCGCTGGGCTTGAAACAGGCGCAGCCCAATCCGTGGGACGGCATCGAGGAACGCTATCCGGTCGGCAGTCGGCTGCGCGGCAAGGTGGTCAATCTGGCGCCCTACGGCGCGTTTGTGGAGATTGAAAAGGGCGTGGAAGGTCTAGTCCATGTCTCGGAGATATCCTGGACCAAGCGCATTGCGCGCGCATCGGACGTGTTGGCGCTGGGCGACGAAGTCGATGTGGCCGTGTTGAGCGTCAATCGCGAGGCGCAGAAGATGGCGCTGGGCATTCGTCAGACGGAAGACAACCCCTGGGACACCGTGCAGGAGCGTTATCCGGTGGGTTCGCGTATCAAGGGCATTGTGCGCAATTTCACCTCGTACGGCGCGTTTGTCGAGATGGAAGAGGGCATCGACGGCATGATTCACGTCTCGGACATGTCCTGGACGCGCAAGGTCGGCCATCCTTCCGAAGTCATGGAAAAGGGGCAGACGGTGGAAGCCGTGGTTCTGGAAGTCAATGCCGACACCAAGCATATCAGTCTGGGCATGAAACAGGCGCAGGCCGATCCCTGGACGACGATCGCCACCCAGTACAAGCCCGGTCAACTTGTGAAGGGCAAGGTGTCCAAGCTGGCGACCTTCGGCGCGTTTGTCGAGATCGGCGAAGGGGTGGACGGACTGGTCCACATTTCCCAGATCAGCGACGAGCATGTGGAAAAGGCCGCCGATTTGCTGAAACCCGGCCAGGAAGTCGAGGCCCGCATCGTGAAAATCGATCTGGCCGAACGGCGAATCGGTTTGAGCATCAAGGCGGCGTCCATGCCGGAAGAGGAGTTCGTGCAGCAGCAGGAAACCGCGGGTGCGGAAGGCCTCATGCCGGGCGAACACATGGTCGATCTCGCCGGGGCGTTCGATCAGGCGCTGGGTGAGGAATGGCGGCCGGGTCAGAAGAAGGAGGAGAAGTCGGACGCTGCCGAGTAGAGTCTTTCGGCAACGCTTGGAACTCCATGGACGGCATCGTAGACATATTGCGGGAGCGGGGGCTGGTCGAAGCCATGACCAGCCCCGACCTGCCGCGCGTGCTGGCGCAGGGATCGAAGACGGTGTATGCCGGCTTCGATCCTTCGTCGGACAGTCTGCAAGTGGGCAATCTGGCGACCATCATGGCGCTGACGCATTTTCAGCGTTGCGGTCACCGGGTCGTGGCGCTGGTCGGCGGCGCGACGGGCAGAATCGGCGATCCGTCGGGGAAAACCGGCGAGCGCCAACTGCTCGATTCGGAGACCGTCGAACGCCATCTGGTCGGCATCCGCGAGAACCTGTCGCGTTTTCTGGATTTCGACCATCCGACCGCCCCGGCCAAAATTCTGAACAACTACGCCTGGTTCGAACATTTCACCTTTATCGATTTTTTGCGGGAGATCGGCAAGCGTTTCCGGGTCGGCGCCATGCTGGGCCGAGAAAGCGTGCGCCTGCGCATGGAAAGCGAAGCGGGCATGAGTTTTGCCGAGTTCAGCTATGCGCTCCTGCAGGCCTACGACTTCCTGAAGCTGTACGACGACGAACAATGCGTCTGCCAGATCGGCGGATCGGACCAGTGGGGCAACATCACGGCCGGAATCGAACTGGTGCGCAAAGCGCGTGGACAGGAAGTTTTCGGACTGACGCTGCCCCTGATCTGCGACCGGACGGGGAAAAAGCTGGGCAAGAGCGAAGGGAACGCCATTTACCTGGACCGTCGCAAGACGAGCGAGTACGACTTCTACCAGTTTTTCGTGCGCGCCGACGATGCCGATGCGGTGCGCCTGCTCAAGGTGTACACGCTGCTGCCGGCGCGCGACATCGCGCAACTGGCCGCCAGTCAGGCGCGCCACCCGGAGAAACGGGAAGCCCAGAAGACGCTGGCCGCCGAAACCACGCGACGGGTGCATGGCGAGAGCGGTCTGCAAAAAGCGCTGCGCGCCACCGACGCCCTGTTTGGCGGACCCCTGGACGGGCTGACGGCCGACGACCTCTCGCACATTTTCGCGGATGTCGATTCCGCCGAACTGACATGGGGCCAGGTCGCGAACCGCACGGCCGTTGAAACGGCTGTGGCGGCCGGACTGTGCGCCAGCAACGGCGAGGCCCGGCGTCTGGCGGAAAACGGCGGCCTGTACGTCAATAACCAGAGAGTCGCCTCCCGTGAAGAGCGCATAGCCCCCGAACGGCTGACGGACGGACGGATTCTCGTATTGCGTTCCGGCAAGCGCCACTATCGGCTGGTGCGCGTGAGCGACCCGTCGGCCTGATTCAGTCTCCGCCCGCCGTTTCCTTTTCGGCCACTTCCCGGGCGATGTCGTTGAAAACGGCCGGGGCGATGTCCAGCAGTTTGCTCAGCATGATTCTGCAGGCCTGCCGAATTTCCCACTGCGCATGCGGCGAGCAGCGTACGCGAAAGATGTGGCGGAACTCGCGGAAATTGCCCGAGATCATAATCTCCGTGGCGCAGGCGTTGGGCAGTACGAAGCGGGCGTCCTCGTTGCGCACTCCGCGCCGTTTCCATCGACAATACATTTCGCGTATGGTGGCCATATCCCGGTCGAACTCCGCGCGATGTTCGCCCTGCATGGACGGAGGCGTCACATACTCGAAGCCCTGTTCGGACACGTAGCGCTGACTCTTTTGCGAAACGGCCAGCAGCCGGTGCCGCACCAGTTGGTGGGTCATGGCGCGGGAACAGCCGCGGATGCGGAAAGTCGCGCCGGCATGCTCGAACGGCGACTCGTGGCCGGACGCCAACAACTTGGGCAGCAGCGCGGGCGCGCTGCCGGGGCGCATGCGCTCCTGGCTCATGTAACAGGTGCGGGCGGCCAGCTCGATGACCGCTTCCGGGTCGGGTGTCACCGCGATCAATTCAATTTCCATGGACATATTCCTTGTTTGTAACCGTTTACAGTTCAGCCGGGCCTTGTGATATCGCGAGCGCCCTCATATTTTTCAAGGGACTGAAGAGGTCCCCTCCTCCTCGTCCACCGTTCACGGTACGTCGGACTTCTTATTCCCGTGCGCGTGCTTGTACGCGCACATACATAACGCTATAGAGACAAATCGCATTTTTGTCCATTTTTATATTGCAATGTTAGGCTAGGCAAACTATTTTGCCTCTTTGTTGCGAATCGGCCGGCGTTTTTATTCGCAAAAGAAGATTAGACCGTGTAAGCGGATCGGGCAAGGGTAACCGAACATGGGTGGCGGTTAGGCGGGTGACAGAAAGTGTGCATCTAAGTGTAAGCGCGCCTTTGGCCTGTCTACCGTCGGGCAAGGCGCCCGCGCCAGGTCCGACAGGCACGGGTTTTGCAAGAGCCTTCAGGAGCTGGAAAAGTATAGGAGACGGCTATGATCAAGGACGATGCGCTTTCCGCCTCCCAGGAGGATTATCTCGAAATGATTGTGCGACTCATCCGCTCCAAGGGGGCGGCGCGGGTGCGCGATATTGCCAGCCGTTTGTCGGTGGCCAAGTCTTCCGTTTCCATTGCGCTCCGAGCGTTGAGCAAGCGCGATCTGGTGCATTACAAACCCTACGAACTGGTTTCGCTGACGGACAAGGGCCAGGAACTGGCCGATCGCATTTTGGAACGGCACCGCGATTGGCGCCGCTTCCTGACGGACGTGCTGGGCGCCGACGCGCAGACGGCTGAAACCAGCGCCTGCCGCCTGGAACATGCCGCGGGCGAGGAGGTTATGCAACGACTGCGCGCGTTTGTGGCTTTCATGGAAGACAGCGAGGTCGCCGCTCGCTCCTTGCCGCAGGCCTTTCGGGATTTCTGGTCCAGTCGCCAGCCCGCCGACAAACGGTCGGCCGACATCGACAACCCGGACGCCGCCGGGGAAGGGGTCGTTTCGTTGGCGGAGGCGCTGCCGGGCGAGTGCGTTCGCATTGTCAAAGTCGGCGGCGGGGCCGGCGGACGACTGCTGGAGATGGGCGTTACCCGCGGTACGCCGGTGAAGACCGTGCGCGTGGCGCCGATGGGCGATCCGGTTGAAATAGAAGTGCGGGGCTATAAGCTTTCCCTGCGCAAGGCGGAAGCCAAAGCCATTCTCGTGAAACGGGGGAACGATGCCTAAGCGAAGGATTGCGGACAGGAACGGCGAGGAACCGGAAGCGGTGGCGGCCCTGCGAGCCGGGCATGCCGCCCTGCGGGCGGGGATGCCGTTGTCGCAGGCGCCGACCGGAGAATGGGTCGAAGTGCTCTCCGTGCAGGGCGGACGGGGATTTCTGCAGCGGGTCGCCGATATGGGAATCGGACCGGGCTCGCGTTTGCAAATTTCCGCTCGCAGTCGCTTCGGGCCTTTTGTGGTGTGGGCCAAAGGCGCGCGCCTGCTGTTGGGGCACGGCATGGTAAAACGCATAGTGGTGCAGCGCCTGGCGGAGGAACGTCCCGTATGAAATCCGAAGATTCAGCCGGCGCTCCGGCTCCCCGGCGTACGATGATTGCCCTGGCGGGCAACCCGAATGCCGGGAAAACGACGATCTTCAATATGCTGACCGGAGCCCGCCAGCATGTGGGCAATTATCCGGGCGTCACTGTCGAGCGCAAGGAAGGCGAAGTGCGACAGGGCGACCGTCGCGTCGACGTGATCGATTTGCCGGGCGCCTACAGCCTCTCGGCCCGCAGCGCCGAGGAAATTGTCGCCCGCAACGTGCTGATCGAAGAGCGCCCCGACGCCGTGATCGCCGTGGTGGACGCTTCCAACCTGGAGCGCAATCTCTATTTGGCCATGCAACTGCTGGAGCTGGGCGTTCCCCTGGTGATCGCGCTCAACATGTGGGACATGCTCGAGGAAAAGGGTCTGACCGTGGATGTCGAGCGCATGAGTCGTCTCATCGGCGTCCCGGTGGTGGCGACGACGGGTCACAAGGGCCAAGGCGTGCGCGAGGCGTTCGAGATCGCGTTGCAGGTGGCGGACGGACAACGAACGGTGCGCCCTTTCCATATTCAGTACGGAAATGAAATCGAGCCGCATGTCAAAAAAATACAGGCTCGCATCGAAAGCCTGCCGGCGCTCAAGAGCCGCGCGCGCTGGTTCGCCCTCAAAATGCTGGAGGGCGACGCCGAAACCGGGCGCCGCGTCAAAGCGCTGTGCGAGGATTCGGCGGACGAACTCAAGGCCTATGCGGAACAGCATCGCAAGCACATCGAACAGATTTTCGATGAAAAAATAGCCGCCCTGCTGGCCGATCGCCGCTACGGCGCCATTGCCGGCATCTGCGCGGAAGCGGTGACGCAAACCGGCATCGCGCGCATCTCGCGCAGCGAGCAGGTGGACCGTGTCGTGCTGAACCGCTGGCTGGGCCTGCCGATTTTCGGGGGGCTGATGTATTTGGCGTTCTATCTGACGTTTTCGCTGGGCGAACCGCTGACGCAATGGCTGGCCGGCGGCTTCTCGCTGTTGGGCCGGTGGGTGAGCGCATGGTGGGCTCCGGACAGCGAAAGTCTGCTGCGCAGTCTGCTGGTGGACGGCGCCATTGCCGGCGTCGGCGGGGTCGTCGCCTTTTTGCCGACCATACTGCTGTTGTTTCTGGCGATCGCCATTCTCGAGGACAGCGGCTACATGGCGCGCGCGGCTTTCATTATGGATCGCTTCATGCACGCCATCGGACTGCACGGCAAGAGTTTTATTCCGATGCTGCTGGGTTTCGGCTGTACCGTGCCGGCCATCATGGGCACGCGTACACTGGAAAGCCGGCGCGACCGCATCACGACCATTATGGTGCTGCCGCTCATGAGTTGCGGCGCCCGTATCCCGATCTATGTTCTTTTTCTGCAGGCCCTGTTTCCGAAACACTGGCATGCTCCGGTGATGTGGGGACTTTACGCCCTGGGCATTCTGATTGCCGTGCTGGCCGCCAAACTGCTGCGCAGCACCCTGCTCAAGGGCGAGACCGTGCCTTTTGTCATGGAGTTGCCGCCCTATCGTCTGCCGACCCTGCGCGGCATGCTGATCCACATGTGGGAACGCGCGGGCTATTTTCTGCGCAAAGCCGGCACCCTGATTCTCGGCGCTTCCGTCGTCCTCTGGGCGCTGTCCGTCTGGCCCGCGCTGCCGGCGGACGCCGAGGCCGATTTTCGTGCCGAACAGGAACAAATTCTGGCCGATCGCGCGACGAACGAAAACGTCCGCGCGGAAGCCTTGCAGCAGTTGGACTATCGGCACGCGCAGGAAGCGCTGCGTCATTCCTTGGTCGGACGGGTCGGGCGCACATTGGCGCCGGTCCTGCGTCCGCTCGGCTTCGACTGGCGCATTTCCACCGCCCTGATCGGGGCTTTCGCGGCCAAAGAAGTGTTTGTAGCCCAAATGGGGATTGTCTATTCAATGGGCGAAACCGACGAGGAGTCCGGCAGCTTGCAAAATCGTCTGCGTGAGGACTACACGAAGACACAGGCTATGGCGATCATGATCTTCTGTCTGATCAGCATGCCCTGCATGGCGACGGTCGCCATCACGCGGCGGGAAGCCGGCGGCTGGCGCTGGGCCGCGCTGCAATTGGTCGGACTCACCGTTCTGGCCTGGATTGTCACGGCCGTGTTCTACCAGGTGGCGCGTCTGCTGGTGTGAAGTGGAGAAGCGATGTTCGGCGTCAGCGTTCCGGAACTGATGGTGGTGCTCGTGATGGCGCTCCTGATTGTGGGGCCGCGCAAGTTGCCGCCCCTGGCCCGCGCCATCGGTCGCGGACTGCGCGAGCTGCAACGGGCCATGCGCAGTTTTGACGACTGGATCGCAGACGACGAAGATCCGCCCCCGTCCGCCACCGCCCCGACGCTGCCGCCGCTGGAAACGCCGGCGGCCGAGCCGTCTGATACTGGCCGAAAGGCCGCCTCGCCCTCCGCCTGCGCCACCGATCCTCCCGCACCGGAGGATCGCGAGGCATGAAAGACAAGCGCTTGAGCTTTGTGGAACATCTCGCCGAGCTGCGCGTCCGACTCCTCGTGGCTCTGGCCGCCGTCGCGGTTGGTACGCTGATCGGATACAGCCTTTACGACCTGGGCTTATTCCATCTGATTCGGGTTCCTTTCGACACTCTGGCGGGCAGAACCGACAATCCCTTCGTAGCCGAATCCGGCTTTTGGCGTCGCCTGCTGCCCGTTCCCGATCCCTATGTCGCGGAGCCCATCAACCTGCATTTTTTCAGTCCGATCGAAGTCTTCATGGTCAAACTCAAGCTCTCGCTGCTGGCCGGGGTCGTTCTGTCGGCGCCGGTCGTCTTCTGGCAGATATGGGCCTTTGTGGCGGTAGGTCTGACGGAAAAGGAACGACGGGCGGCCCGCGTGTTTTTGCCGGTTTCGCTGGCTCTGTTCGTCGTCGGCATCCTGCTGGCCTGGTTCGTAATTTTGCCGGTGGTGCTGTATTTTCTCGTATTCGTCACCGGCGAAGGCTTGATACCCACCCTGATGCTTGGCAAATACGCTGCGCTCGTGACCACGGTCTGCTTGTCATTCGGACTGATATTCCAGTTGCCGGTCGCGCTTTTTTTCCTGACGCGCATCGGACTGGTGACACCGGAATTTCTGGCCCGGCGCCGTCCGTACGCCATTCTGCTGATATTCCTGATCGCCGCCGTTCTGACCCCGCCCGATATCGTAACGCAGTTTCTGATGGCGTTGCCGATGATGATCCTGTTCGAAATCGGAATCGCGGTGTCGCGGCGGGCCGGCCGGAAACCTCAGGGATAGAGGCTGCGGCCCCGGGTGTCGAACACCACAAAGGCGGGCAAATCGCGAACGTGCAGTTTGCGCACGGCCTCCATGCCCAGATCGGCGAAATCGACGATTTCGGAGGCGACGATATGACGTTCCGCCATGAGCGCCGCCGCGCCGCCGACGGTAGCCAGATAGCAGCCGCGGTAGCGGCGACAAGCCTGGCGTACACATTCGCCCCGCTCTCCTTTTGCCAGCATCACCCGCGAGGCGCCCGCGCGCATAAAGTCCGCCACGTAGCGATCCATGCGCAGCGCCGTGGTGGGTCCGAAACTGCCGGAGGCTTTGCCGGGCGGGGTTTTGGCGGGACCGGCATAGTAGATCGGGTGATCGCGGAACCAGGCGGGCAGGGCGCCGCCCGTGTCCAGCAGATGCTTCAGGCGGGCATGCGCCGCGTCGCGCGCCACGATCAGCGTGCCGTTCAGGCGCACGCGCGTTCCCGCCGCGCATGCACTCAGGGCCTGGACGATTTCAGGCATGGGGCGTTCGAGATCAATGGCAACGGAAGCGGCGGCCTCCTCCTCCGACGGGTCCGGTTCGAAGCGCTCCGGATGGCGCTCCAGCTTTTCCAGAAACAAGCCGCGGGCCGTGATTTTGCCGAGCATATTGCGATGCGCATTGCAGCCCACGCCGATGCCGACCGGCAGAGAGGCCGCATGCCTGGGCAGTCGCACCACGCGGGCGTCGAGCGCGAAACACGAGCCGGTGAACTGCATGCCCAGTCCGGTCGCGGCCGCGATTTCCATGACCTTGGCCTCCCAGTACGGGTCGCGCCAGGCCTGTCCGCCGCCGGCGGGCTCCGTCGGCAGTCCGTCCAGATATCCGGTGGTGGCCAGTTTGACCGCCTTGAGATTCATCTCGGGCGAGAGCCCGCCGATCACGACCGCCAAATGATAGGGTGGACAGGCCGAGACTCCGAGCGCGGCGATTTTTTCGCGCAGAAACTCCGTCAGGGATCGTTCGTCGGCCAGTAGCGTCTTGTCCTGCTGATAGAGACGGGTCTTGTTGGACGAACCGCCGCCTTTGGCCATGAACAGAAAATGGTACTGATCTCCCCGCGCCGCCTGAATTTCGATTTGCGCGGGCAAATTGGTGCCCGAATTTTTTTCGCGGAACATATCGGTCGCCAGGATTTGGGAGTGGCGCAGGTTTTCCCTGGCGTAAGCGTCCTGTACCCCGCGCGTCAAAGCGCGGACATCGTCGGCGCCGGTGAAGACGCGCTCGCCCTTGGCCGCCAGAATCGCGGCGGTGCCGGTATCCTGGCAAAGCGGGAGTTCGCCGCCGGCCGCGACCGTCGCGTTGCGCAAAAGAGCCCGGGCCGTATAGCGATCCGCCGCCGTGGCCCGCTCGTTTCGCAACGTGGCGGCCAATTGCTCCAGATGCGAGGCGCGCAGGAAAAAGGCCAGATCGCGAAAGGCTTCACGGGCCAGTTGCCGCAGGCCCTGCGGCGCGACCACGGTGACCGGACCCAGCGGTGTATCGCGCCGGTCGACGGCCTCGCCGCCCAGCGGCCGGAAGGCGATGCGCCCGCATTTCACCGGAAACATGGATGGACATATAAAACCGTTCATAGTCTGGTCTTTCTCGAGGGCGGGCGCTAGGGCGAATGCGCCTCTATTCTCTATGATTGCAATGTCTCCGTTATTGTGGAAAGGCAGAATATGAAAGAGAGCGGAGGAACGCAAATGAATAATAGCGAGGCGCCGGCAAAAACTTTTTCGTCGGTTCTGTAAGTTCAGAGGTTGTCAGTCAGACCAGTGTGCGGGCAAGAATCCCGGAACTATCGCAGGCCAATCGTTCGGCTTCGTCCAACTCTTGGGGATCGTCAGAGAATAAAATGCGCCAGAGGACTCTGTGGTGCCGGCATCCCGCCCGCTTACGCTGCGCAGGCGAGACGCCCGCACCACCGGAGACGGGCAAACGAAGGACGCGAAAACGGGTGCCGTCGTTCTTGACAGGGAAAAGAGGCCAGGACAATCGGAGCCTGTTTTGAAGTTTACAAAAATCGAACACGAAAGATGCATCCACCCATCCTCCCGCGTTTCGCGGGAGGATTTTTCGTGACTTTCGTGTTTCGTAGTGAATGGATAGCTGAGTAGTTATCTTTTCCTATATATCCCGGCGGCCAGGCGCAGCTTCCGAATCGGCGGCGGCCGGCCTCATTTCGCAGCGACGGGCTTTTCCCGCGGAGAGAGCCCGTCGGCATCGTTCACAACGGCGCCCGGCGGCGCAGGCACCGGGCCTTCCAGAAGCGGATCGCCGGTCGCTTTCATCCATTGCGCCAGGCGGCCCCGCAAGTTTTCCCGTATGGATGCGGCGGCGCAATCGTCAATCAGATTGTGCGCTTCGTTGGGATCGAAGACCATGTCGAAGAGGGCTTCCGTCGGTACGGGACGGTTCTTCCAGTCGTGCTGGAGCCAGTGCGACTTACTTTCTCCATCGTCGCAATTGGGCAGAACCGGCGTTGTACGTCCGTCGAAACGTCTGATGTATTTCCAGCGCTTCGTCCGCACGGCCCGCATGGGCTCGTATGCCGCGTGATAGTTGACTTCAAAGAACAACTCATCGTGAATTTCGGCGGCGTCGTCGCCGGCCAGCGGGAGGAGCGAGCGGCCGCGCAGCCAGGCGGGCGGCTCGCTGTCGAGCAGGGCGCAGACGGTCGGGAATATGTCCAGATGCGTTGTCATGGCGTCAACGACCTTGCCGCCCGTGAAGCCCCCCGGGCCGCGCAGTATCAACATTGTGCCAATCCCGGAGTCGTGCAGATGGCATTTCATGCGGGGGAAGGCGATTCCGTGATCCGTAGTGCAGACGACCAGCGTGTTGTCCGCCAGTCCGGTCTCGCCGAGCGCGTCCAGCACGATGCCCATCTTGTCGTCGAGCCTTCGGGCGCAGGCTTTGAATCGCGCCATGTCCCGACGCGTCTCCGGGACGTCCGGCAGCGGAGACGGCGGCAGGCAGTAGCGCGGATCGTCGGGCGCAGCGGCCAGATCCGGAAACTCTCTGTGGGTTTCCGCAAACCCGACGGAGAGGAAGAAAGGGCGCTCTTGCGGTCGCCGCAGGAACGACACGGCTTGTTCGCACGGGTCTCCCGCCAGCCCCCGGTCGTAGCCGATGACCTGCCACGCCGCCTTTTGATCGGTAGCCGTGGCAATATGCTGAATGCCGGCCAAGGCCGACACATAGCCCTCTTTGCGCAATGCATGAACGATGTGCCGACGGTAGTCGTTGAGCGACCAGCCGCGATGGGCCAGTCCCGCCATGCCGTTCTCGTGAGGATAGCAGCCGGTCAGAAGGGCCGCCCGACTGGGACTGCACGTGGGGTTCACGCAGAAGTTCTGGCGGAACAGCGTCCCTTCTTCCGCCAGGCGCTGCAGGTTCGGAGTGGCAATGGCATGCCCGTAGGGCTGGATATACCTTCCCGTATCATGGGAATGGATGTAGAGAATGTTCGGTTTGTTCATAAGACCTCTTTCGCTGTTCCACCTCGCGAGTCGGCCTGAGGCGCGCCCGCGCCGATAGCCTGTCGACCTTTGTCTCGATCATGAAAACGGTTCATTGGTTCTCCTTGATTTCGTCCTTTACCGAGAGTCGATGTGAAGGGGCGCTCCTCCGCGGCACGCGACATTCCAGTAATCCGCTCCCAACTCCATGGCCGGGGTCGCCGCTGCTGCGGGATCGAACGTCATGTTCCCGGCCTCATCGGGCATTCGGAGTAGGATATTCTGATCGTCTTGGCTCAGAATCGTGGCGCGGAAAAGCCCGATCTCCCGGTTCCATTCCACATCTACGGTGAGCGCGCCGCGGCAGCGGATGCCCGTGGCCTTGCCGCTCGCCCATTGGGCCGGCAGCGCCGGCAGCAGTTTCAGCAGGCCGGGCTTGCTGAAAACAAGCATTTCCAGAATCGCGGCCGTCAGTCCGAAGTTGGCGTCGATCTGGAACGGCGGCTGACCCCAAACGCAACTCATCCCCATTTGGCGCCAGTCGTTATGATAGGTAAAAAGGTTGGGTCCCGTGCTGCTTCGCGCGAGAATCTCCAGACATTCGAGCGCGCGGTCGCCTTGGCCCAGGCGGGCGTAGATATTGGCCATGTGGGCCATGGACCAGCCCGTCTGACTGGTCAGGCCGATCACCCGGCGCTTCTCGACCGCGACGCGACAGGCTTCATACATTTCCGGGTTCGACTCCTCGGTGATTTCCAGACCCGGGAATACCGGGTAGAGATGCGACTGGTGACGGTGATGGTAGTTGTCTTTGAACGCCGGATGCAGCCACTCCGTCATGGCGCCGTCCTCGTTGACGCTGTAGTCGGGAAGTTTCTGCAGCATGGCGCGCCAGCGGGCCGCCCCTGCGCTCTCGATCTGCAGCATTTCGCAGGCGCGGCAAAGGTTCGTAAGCGTCTCGCGGCAAACGGCCACATCCATGGCGGCATTCACGGTGAGCAGACTATGGCCGCCCAGCGGTTGATTTTCCGGGGACAGGGACGGACTGAACCGCCAGCGGCCGTCTTCTCCCTCCTCCAGGAAATCCTCGTAGAAGAGCGCCACCTCTTTAAGCCACGGAACGGTACGCAACCTGAGAAACTCACTGTCGCCTGTAAAGAGATAGTAGTCGTAGAAATGCTGTCCGATCCATCCGGCCGCCGCCGTCCAGTTGGACCAGATTCGGGGGGTCTCGCGGCCGCGGGTGGTCATGGCGACCGGCGCCAGCGCCCCGCGACAGTTGAAGATGTTTTTCGCGTTCTCGCGGAAATCGTCCAGCCGCTTCTCAAAGTAGTCGAAAAAAGGCAGGGTCGCTGTTGCGAGACCGCCCGGCAGCGCCGCCCAGTAGTTCATCTGAATATTCTCGTCGGTATGCACGTCGGAGTTCCAGGCGGGGGTATAGTCCCCGTTCCAGACGCCTTGCAGGTTGGCCGGCCATCCGCCGGCACGGCTTGAGCAGATCAGCAGATAGCGTCCGAACTCGAACATCGTCTGCAGGAGAGACAGCGGCGCTTCTCCGTCATAGGCCGCCATCAGCAGCTCTTCATTGCTCTGTGGCCGGGATCGACTCAACGTGAGCGTCATGCTGCCGAAAAGTTCCCCGTGCAGCTTCGCATGCTCGTTAAAGGAGGGTTCGAATGCGTCCGGACCGGCGGCCAGTTCGGCAGCCATGCGTCGCGTCGCCGCCTCCGGGTCGTCGCCAATGAAGAGCCGAACCCGCAGCACGACTTCGTCGGCGGCTTCGACCACGAGGGCCTCGTCCACGGCGCCGAGCCTGCCGCCCACCGTCTCGATATGACCCGTTCCCCCGAAGGCAAAACCGTTGGGGTAGCATCCGACAAAGCGCAACGTCCGATTTTCCGGTGAAGCATGTTGCGAGACCGACAACGTGGCGTCGTCGGGAACAGAGCTGGAGAAGGCTATCCCGTCGGCCTGCTCGTTCCGTGCTTTGTTCAGGGAGAGGCGGCATGCCACCGAACCGGGCGTGTCACTGCGGATTCGCAGAAAGACGGTGTCCGTCACCCGCGAGACAAAGACTTCCCGGGTGAAGGTGGCGGCATGGTCGCTCCATTTCACCCAGGCGCGTCCGGTCGAGAAATCAACCCCGCGCCGGTACTGGCGGAATGGACCATCGGTTTTCATGGCCAGTTGAATGGCGCAGAAGGGCTGATAGGGATCGCATTCGGCGCTGGCCGTGCCGATTTCCCCGCCGGACCTTTCCCTATAGGCCTCGGGCATTTGCTGCGCGGCCTCCGTGTACTGTCCGGCACGGATCAACCGACGCACTTCCGGCAGCCGGTCCGACACATCGACAGTCCGCGGTGGCGGCTTCGGGTAGAAGAGCGCCTCATGGTTCAGCAGAATAGTGTCATTCTGAATGTTCCCGTACACCAGGGCGCCCACCGCTCCGCTGCCCGTAGGCAGCGCGTCCTGCCAGCGTGTAGCCGGATATCGCATGATCATACCGTTCATAGGTTCCCTCTTGTTTCTGTAAACATACGTTCTGAAACGGAGGTGTTTCTCCCGATCATCGTCTTTTCAGGCTCCGCGACAAGGGTCGCACGAAGACCCAATGGGCTCTATCAGCCCGGCGAGTCGTCCAGTTCGGCAAGGATTTTCCTCTCGCAGGCGGGACACATGCCGTGGCTGAACTCGGCTTCCGAATGGTTCCTCACGTACTGTTCCATCTGTTGCCAGGCGCCTTTGTCGTCCCGGATGCTTTTGCAATAGGCGCAGATGGGAATGATGCCGCGCAGAACCCGGATATGGTCCACCGCGCTTTCCAGATCCCGAATCTTGTCGGCCAGCGCCGTTTGCAATTGCAGTACGCGGCAACCGACGTGCAGGCGCGCGCGCAGTTCCTCTTCGTTGTAGGGCTTGACCACATAATCGTCCGCGCCGCTGTCCAGACCCTGCACAAGATCCTCTGTGTTTCCCATGCCCGTCAGCAGGATCAGATACGGTTGAAAGCGGTGGGCCCGATTGCGAACGTGTCGGATCACGTCCGCGCCGTCCATCTCGGGCATTTTGCGGTCGATCAGAGCAAGATGCGGAGCATGGTCTCCGCACAAGACGGATAAAGCGTCTCTGCCGTTTGCGACCGGCATCGGTTCGTATCCCCACGCCGAGACCAGACGGGTCAATGACCGACGAATCAGCTCCTCGTCGTCGGCGATGAGCACCTTTAGCGGCGGCATGGCGTTTCTCCGGATATGTTCACGCTTTCTCGCGCACCCTCGAATCGACCGTTTCCAATCTGCGTCACTTGAAGAATCTCATCGAAAACGGATACGACCAGATTTCTCCATCCTCTCGTCGGTCATGCTCATAGCGCTTTCTCCTTGCAACGAATGTTTGGTTTGATTCCACTGTCATCCCATGGCGTCTGTAAGAATCGGGGTTTGCGATCGAGAACCGCAACATCGAGCACGGCGCGCACCCGCGCAAAGGTCTCGCGCGCCTTCGTTCGATAGGCATAGCGCAGCCGAACATCCTCCGCGGCAACGCCGATGGCGGAGATGCCGTGGGCTTCCGCGAGGTAGATCGCGCGCATGGCGTGGTCTTTTTGGGAGACGACCACAAACGCGCTCAGGCCGAAAACTTTCTTCGCCCGCACCACGGAGTCCAGCGTGCTGAATCCGGCAAAATCGCGGATGATACGGTTGGGCGGAACACCCCGGCTGACGAGGGCGTCTCGCATGGCGGTCGGTTCATCGTAATCCGTACGGGAGTTGTCTCCGCTCACGAGCAGGAAGACGACTTTCCCGCTGTGAAACAACTCCGCCGCCCGCGCGATTCGATTTTGGAAGAATAGATTGGCGTTCCCGTTACGGAGTGCGGGACTGCAGCCCAGGACAAGTCCGACCATCGTCTGTGGCGCCTTCTCTACGGAGACAATTTGCGCTTCCTTCGCGGAAATCTTCACCCAGGCGAAAAGCACGGCAAGCAAACCGGCCGCCGCCGGTGCGACCGACAGCATACCAAGGCGCCCCCGATTTCCTACCATGAACGGTAGCAGGCGGAAACGCATAAAATCCGACAATCGCAGTCTTTCCCAGATCATGGATGATTCATAGTCCTTGCTTCGACAAAGCAATCTAAACCTGGAATAGGCGAGTTTTCCCGCTGCGAGCACACCATCGTCAACGTCTGTGCGACTTGCGTCCGGTCACCATCATGTCCGCGAGTCCCGTGAAGCGTACGTTCTTGTGGTCGATCGACAAGATTTCGGCGACCCCGGCTGCATCTCCGCCACCTGGATAAATCTCCAAGAGTCCATTTCAGTGAGCCTTTCTCTTGTGCGAACGGCGCAAAGGAGGGTTCTGGCGCGGTAGCGACAAATACTCTCCGTTGTGTTGTTCGCCTGTTAATTCCTACGGGACAGACCAACTCGTCGTCTGGCTTTATGCTGACAGGCCGTTGTTCCTGCAACAAAATCAATGCTTTTTCAAAATCTTCATCAGGGACCTGAACCCGCGCTCCACCAATTGCATTTGCTGTCGGCGTCAAACTCTTTCTGGCAACGCTTGAATGACCGTTTTTCAAAAGCAAGCGAAGCGCGGCTTTTGAAAATACGTGCCGATTCGGATGTTCAGCCTTTCTAGGATGCCCACTTGAGTTCCAGTTTCTTGTGGTGTAAGGCGCAATCTCGCAAATAGAGATTGATGAGGCTCTGATAGGGCATCCCTAGTTCTTCCCCCAGTGATTTAAAGTAGGCCACTGTCGGTTTGTCTAGGCGCATTGTTACGGGCTGTTTCAGCCGTTTTGCGTAGGGGTTCTTTTGTCCCTTCATATTGCTGAAGTCGTAGTGCTCTCTCATAATTTAACTCCAGTAGCTTGCTTGTTCACGTTTATCTGCTTTTCGGGCGGATATAATTCGAATGACCGAGTCATTTTCGCGGTAGCAGTGACACGCCACGAGAACGCGAAGAGTGAAGCTCATGCCTAGCATGATGAAACGATCCTCATCGGCCGAGTGATCAGGATCAAAGAAGCGGATCGCATTTTCATCAACGAATACCGTCTGAGCTTCATCGAGCGCAACCCTATGCTTGCGCTTGTTCTCTCGACTCTTATTCTCGTCCCATTCGAATCGGATGTCATTCATACGTATACTGTACGGATCAGAGTGTTCCGGTGCAAGTCAATTTATCTGGTTTGTTTTCTGGCCGAACGTCTGCGTTCAGGCGCGCTGTTAAGCGTCGCCTGGAACGCTTGGTTGGGGTTCCTTATTGTCTCCATCCAAATCGAAATCGCTATCGCTATCGGG
>CAZYAW010000239.1:0-2772 GCA_964646045.1 uncultured Victivallales bacterium
CTTGTCTCAAAAAAAACGAAAAAAACCTGTTGACTATTTCCTGGCGCTCTGACCCCTTTTCCCCCCTGGCGCACGATCCAGACATGGCTGACGCTTTACAGGCAGGGCGGGGTCGAGAAGCTCAGGAGCCGGCCGCGCTCGGACAAGGGCCGGCATCGCAAGGTGAGTCCGGAGCAGGTGCGCGAGGCCATCGAGCAGGTTCTGGGCGAGTTCCGCCACACGCGCTACAACAAGATGATGATCTACCGCCGCATGATCGAGCGCGGCGCGCTGTCCCAGGCCGAGTGTTCCCAAACCAGTTTCTTCCGCCTGGTCGGGGAGTACGACCTGCTCGTCCCGGAGAACCGGACGGGCAACAAGCGCCGATTGGCCTTCTCGAAGGAATACGCCAACGAGATGTGGCAGCTCGACACGATGTTCGGCCCCCATGTCAAAAACGGGCGGACCTCGACGCAAACCAAACTGATCGCTTTCATCGACGACGCCAGCCGCATCGTGCCTCATGGACAGTTCTTTTTCGCGGAGAACACCGCCAGCCTGATTGCCGCCCTCAGAAGCGCGTTGTACAAGCGCGGCATTCCCCAGACGCTCTATGTCGACAACGGCGCGATCTACACCTGCGCGGAAATCAACCAGATCTGCTCCCGCATCGGCACGCTGCTGTGCCACGCGCCCGTCCGGGACGGCGCCGCCAAGGGCAAGATCGAACGCTTCTTCCGCACCTGCCGCGACCAGTTCCGCGACTGGGTCGAGAACGAATACAACGCCAGCGTGCATGGCACGCTTCAGATGAAGCCGGTCGACCGCTTCGGCATGGACCTGGCGCGCATCCGCTTTCTCGACCCCATGGACGCCAACGACGAACTGTTCTTCTTCGAGCAGGACCGCGCGGTGCGCAAGGACAACACTTTCAGCGTCGCCGGCGTCCGCTACGAGGCTCCGCGCGATCTGGCGAGCCGCAAGATCCAGGTGCGCTTCAATCGCGCCGATCCCGGGCGCATCGTCGTCTTCTATCAGGGCCAGCGCATGGGCGAGGCCGCGAAACTCGACTTTCCGGGCAACGACCGGGCGAAAAAACACATCAGCGAATAAAGGAGAACGCCACCATGATACGATCGCATTTCGGACTGGAAAAAAACCCCTTCGACGACCCCGAGCCTGCTTTGCTCGCGCATCAGCAGGAGATATTCGAGACCATCAAGGTCCATGCGCGGCAGGGCGGGCTGTGCCTGGTCATGGGCGAGCCCGGCACGGGCAAGAGCGTCATCAAGCGGGCCATCGTCGGCCACGACCCCAAGCGCATGATCACCCCGGCCATCGCCCGCACGCTGCACACCTATTCCAGCACGCTGCAAATCCTCTGCGAAGCCTTCGGCCTCGAGAGCAAAGGACGCGACACCCGTTCGGAGAAGCTGCTGATCGAAGCCGCCTGGAAAATCAATGCCGACGGCAAAATGCTCGTGCCCATCATCGACGACGCCCACCTGATGGAGATGGAGTGCCTGCGCAAGCTGCGCCTCCTCTTCGAGGACTTTCCCAAAAGCCACAACCTCGTGCTGATCGCCCAGACATCGCTGATGCACAAGCTGCGCCTGACCGTCAACGAGGACATCCGCAGCCGCATCACCTTCTCGGCCGCCGTCCGGCGTCTGGCGCCCGACGACATCCGTTCCTTCATCTTCGCCCAGCTCGACCGCGTCGGGATGGGGCACAACGCCTTTGCCGACGAAGCCGTCGATCTGATCGCCCGCTCCAGCGAAGGCGTCCTGCGCCGCGTCCGCAACCTCTGCGTCTCGGCCCTGATCGAAACCGTTCGCGACCGAAAGCAGGCCGTCGGCCTCGAACAGGTCAACCGCGTGCTCATGCAGCCCCACTGGCGCCGGGACCACGACGCGGAGACCCTATGAAAAACACGCCATGGACGCGCTCGCAAATCCGCGCAGCCCGCCAGCGCCCGCTCAAACCCGTGCTCGAAACCCTCGGCTACCGGCTCCCGCCGCGCCGCGACGGCAACTACGCGCTCGTCGGCCTCGACGCCGACATCGTCGTCAAGGATCACTACTGGGTGCGCCTCGACGACGGCGCGGCCGGCAACGCCATCGACTTCTTCGTCACGCTCCGGAACAAAAGCTTCAACGAGGCCATGCGTCTGCTCGCGGAGCCGGACGACCAAGGATAGCGGCCGTACCGCAGCCGTCGGATAACCCATGCGAAAAAACGCGGTGTTCTTCCCGTAGCCGTCGTATTTTTTTGCGAAACGCCACGCAACCGCGGCCGCCCAATCCCGTCGTAGATCGACGTCGCCCATACGACTAAAATGAAATTACAGGCGGGAAACGTACGACGCGAACGGGCTTGCCGCGGCGAAGTCTACGACGAAGACGGGAACATTTTACGACCGCAGCGCGGGAAAAAAGGGCCAATCAGACAGGTTTAATTCGGGAACGGCTTACGATGTCAATTTGATCGGTAACAACTGAAGAACACGGATGACGAGACGGACGCGTTTTTCCTGACGGAGATGGATCGTCTGGGCATTCTGCCCGAAGGATACATCTACCCGGAGGAGGACCGGCCGGTGCGGGATTTGCTGCGGCGAAGACTGCTGCTTGTCGGGCAGCGCACGGCGCATACTTTGAGTTTTGAGAATCTGGTGGCCAGACAGAGCGGAGCGCAGATCGGATCCAACCAGATCAGGAAACTCTGGCCGGCGGAAGCGGAGGGGATGTTCGAGGATCGGCGCGTAGCTCTGATGGGCCGTACTAACATCGA
>CAZYAW010000240.1:0-2991 GCA_964646045.1 uncultured Victivallales bacterium
GAGACGGCGCACTTCGGCTCCGAAGCGCAACCGCTCGCTCTGGACTTTCATGCCGCAAACGAGCGGGCCCGTCGCAAGATCGCGTCCTATCTGCGCCACGTGTTCGCCTGCGCCGTCGGCATTGGCGAGACCCGCTATTGCGTCGAGGGCAAGAAACCCGACAAACTGAGCGTCACCGTCTTCGATCCGATCGACACGGCGTCCGCCCGCGCGCAACTGCAAACGTTTGTGGAGATGTTTGCGCGCGGCCTGCGCCATCCCCTGCCCTTCGCTCCGGAAACGTCGCTGGCCTATTGCCGGGCGGAGTCCGGCGCGGCGGTCGAGCCGGCGGACCCCGCAGCGCTCGAAGCCGCCGAAAAAGCGTGGCGTTCCGACCGCTATCGGCGCGGCGAGCGCGACGATCCGTATTTGCGCCGGGCCTTCGGCGAGGCGGGACCGATGCGCAAGCCGTCATTCGCGGAGATCGCCCGGACGATATGCGGCGCCCTGCCGGCCCGGCAGCGCGCCAGGAGCCGAAAAGCGCGCCGTCCGGCCGGGGAGGAGTCGTAGCCATGCGCAATTTCGCCGAGACCCTGTTCGACAGCCGCTACCGACTGGACGGTCCGGCGCTGGCCGAAGCCGCCGCCGGCACGGGCAAGACCTATCAGATCCAGAACGTCTATTTGCGACTGATCGTGGCCGAAGGGCTGTCGGCGGACCAGATCCTGGTGGTGACCTTTACCGAAGCCGCCACCCGCGAGCTGCGCGAGCGGCTGCGTCAGATTCTGGCCGCCTGCGACGCCTTTCTGCATGAACGGCTGCCAAAGGGCCACGCCGACTACGACCGTGTGCGACGCATGGCGGCGTTGCCGCTGCGGCGGCGCGAATCCGCGCCCGACGGCGGGCGGGACGACGACATGCGGGAGCGGCAGCGAAGGGTCAGGCGCGCTTTGGCCGATTTCGACTGCGCGGCCATTCATACCATTCACGGCTTCTGCCATCGGGTGCTCGAACGCTACGCCTTCGAGTGCGGACACGATCCCGACGCCGAGCTGCTGGCCGACAACCGCGAGCTGCTGGGCGAGATCTGCCGCGACTGGTGGCGCGCCCGGACCTATGCCGACGCCGCGCAGGCGGCCGCCATGCCCTTCCGGGATGTCGGCGAACTGCTGGCCGACGTGGCGGAAGCCCTCCAGCGTCCCGACGCGGAGCTGCGCGGCGCCGAACCGGAAGGCGCCGCCGCCATGATCCGGGACTTGCGCGACCGGGTGCAACAGCGCATCCGCGAACGGCGCCTGCTGACCTACGACCAGATGCTGCTCGGCGTGCGCGACGCCTTGCGCGATCCCCGGCGCCAAGAGCGCCTGCTCGCGGTATTGCGCGACGATTTTCGCGCGGCGCTGATCGACGAATTCCAGGATACCGATCCGATTCAGTACGAAATCTTCCATACGCTCTTCGCCGACAGCGGCCACCCGCTGCTGTTCGTGGGCGATCCCAAGCAGGCCATTTACGGTTTCCGCGGGGGCGACATTTTCACCTACTACGACGCCCGCCGGGATGTGGACGCGGCGCGCGTTCACCTTCTCGACACCAACTACCGCTCCGAGACGAATCTGGTGGCGGCCGTCAACGAGCTGTTCGACGGGCCGCCAGACAGGCCCGGCGCGTTTCTCAACGAGCATATCCGCTACCAGGCGGTGCGCGCCAGTGGACTGCCCGACGAGAAAACGCTGACCCGCGACGGGCAGCCGCTGGAGCGGCCGCTGATCGTGCGCCGCTATGCGCTGCCGCCGCGCGGCCGCTTCCCCGGTCAGAACAGTCCGCTGGCCCGTCACCTCTACCGGCGCACCGCCGCCGAGATTGTCGGGCTGCTGGGCGACCCCGCGCTGCGCCGCGGCGGCCGGCCGCTGCGGCGTTCGGACATTGCCGTACTGACGACCACGCATCAGGAAGCGCAGGCCCTGCACGACGAGCTGCACGCGCTGGGCGTACGCGCCACGCTGCAAAAGAGCGGCAACGTTTTCGACAGCGAGGAGGCCGACGCGCTGCGCCGTCTGATGGCGGCCTGGATCGCGCCCGGCCATGCGGGCGCGACCCGTGCCGCGCTGTGCGCCGAGATCATGCCCTGCGACGAACGCGACTGGTTTTGCTATCGCCCGGAGCCGACCGATGGCGCGGCGGACGTCCCGTGCGCGCCCGCCGCGGACGATCGGCCGCAAAGGACGCTGGACGACTGGATGACCCTTTTCAGTCGGGCCGGGACGCTCTGGAAGAAACGTTCGTTTGTGGAGGCCTTCGGCTGTGTCGAGCGCGAAATCGCATGGCGCGCCCACATCGCGGGGCTGGCCGACGGCGAGCGCAAGCTGACCAATCTGCTGCATCTGGCCGATCTTGCGCATCAGGTCGCGCGCGAACGGCATTGGGGTCCCGAAAGCCTGTTGCGCTGGTTCGGCCGTCAAATGGACGAGGCCTCGCGCGAACAAGACGAGAACCAGACCGTGCGCCTTTGTTCGGACGAAGACGCCGTCAACATCATGACCGTCTTCAAGAGCAAAGGGCTGGAGTTTCCGGTGGTATTCGCGCCCACCCTGTGGCGGCGCACGGCCAAGCCGGTGAAGTCCGGCGGCGCCACCCGTTTTCTGGCCTATCACGAGGAAGTTCCCGACGGGCCGTCCAGAATGATTCTCGATCTGGACCTCAAAAACGATGTCGCCCTGGAAAAGGCGCGCCGGGAAAATCTGGAGGAGGATGTGCGGCTGGCGTATGTGGCGCTGACCCGCGCCGCCAGTCGGGTCTGCCTGTACGCCGTGACGGGCGGCGGCGGAGACAGCGGCGAGCGCGCGCTGAACCGGCTGCTCGACGAGCGCTGGTCCGCGGCGACCGACCATATCGAGAAGGAGACGGTTGCGGAGGAGGACTGGCCCGCCGCGGAGCGGGCCGCGCCGGCGGCCCGGCCCGCCGCGGCGGACGCCGCCCGCCCGCGCGAGCGCGGGCGTCCCCGCGTGGACC
>CAZYAW010000241.1:0-2866 GCA_964646045.1 uncultured Victivallales bacterium
ATTCGGTCGTTTCCTTGGCCACGTCCACGTCGCGGATGCGGCTTTCCGACGCCCGAATGTTGTCCTCGTAGTTGCGCAGACCTTCCAGCGTGTGGGTCAGCCGACTCTGCTCCGCGCCCAGCACGGCGCGTTTGGAGCTGATGAAGTCGATGGCCTTGTTGACCGTGGCCACCGCATTGTTCGCCGCGCTCTGCGTGGCGATGCTGTAATTGAACATTGTCGCCCACTGCGAAGTTCCGACCGTGGTCTGCAGATCGATGGCCGATCCCTCGAACAACTGTCCGGAATCCGGGCCGACCTGCACGGAGATCTGGGCGCCGGTAAACAAATGCGTACCGCCGTATTTCCCGGCCGCATTGTCGCCCTGGACAATACGCCTGATTTCCGACTGCATCTGCTTGTATTCCGTGTTCAGGTTGGCGCGATCGCCCGTGCTTTTGGTGCCGTCGTTGGCGGCCACCGCCAGTTCCGACATGCGTCCGAGAATGTCGTGGACCTTTTGCAGCCACGAATCCGCCGTCTGCATGTAGGCGATGTCGTTCTCGATGTTCACCGCCGCCTGGGCGCTGTTGCGATACTGCGCGCGCAAACGTTCGCTGATCGCCAGACCTGCCGGATCGTCCACCGCCGTCTGAATTTTCAGACCGGACGACAGTTTCGACATGGAATTGCGCATGTTCGTGACGTTTTGCGTGTAGCTTTTCCAAACCTGAAACGCGGATGCATTGTTCAGTACTTGCATGATATGTTCCTCCTTGAATGTTCTGTCGTTTTTCGCCGAGCGCGTCCGTGCACGCGGCGGCGCCCCGCCGGCAAAAGCCTACCGAAGTCGTGAGCCTGGGCAAGCGGTCTTGCGGGACTCGATGCACGCCTTTTCGTTTGTTTCCCGACGCGGTTCGGCGGCGCGTCCGTCTCCGTTTCCGCCGAATCTCGCCGTGTCTCTTTCCCGGCATCGCCTCCTTTCTCTACTGTTTCAGCAGCGTCTCGATCTTTTCGACTTGGCCGTCGCCCGAACCGCCCGCCTGTCGGTTCTCTTCCTGAATGGCTTCGAACACCTCTTTGCGGTAAATCGGTATTTCGCGCGGCGCGGCGAAGCCCAGGCTGATCTGGTCGCCCCGCACCTCCAGAATCTTCACCTCGATGTTGCCGCCGACAATAACGCTCTCGTCCTTTTTGCGGGTCAAGACCAGCATAATGGAGCCCTCCCTGGCTGTTCAGTTCAGGGCGCGGCCTGCCGCGCCCCGGCACGGACATCCGTGTCCGGCGGGTTCAGTGTCTTCGGTTGTCGGCCATGTCCGCTATGTCCGACGTGTCGGACACGTTCGACGGATCGGACGGATCGGACGGATCGGACAGATCGGACAGATCGGACAGATTGGGCGGATTGGGCGGATTGGGCGCGTTGCGGCGCCGCCGTTCGCCCGTCACGCCTCACGCCACCGGTTGCCGCGCTTTTTCCGCGGCGCGGGGCGTGTCTTCCCGCCTGATTTTGTTCAGGCAATCCCACATGCGATAGCGCACCGGATAAACATTGTTTTCGCACACAATCTGACGGCCCAGACAGGCGTTGATGTTTATCGCCAGCGGACCCTGCAGGTTGGCCGTGATATTGGCGGGATCCGGCGTTACGGTGACGATGCTCAGCAGCAGCAGCGATTCGACGTCTTCCACGTGCAGAAAATTCAGGTCGGCCGCGCCGATCCGCGGCGCGTAGGACGGACAGATCAGAAACGGATCGACACACACGAAGGACAAGTCGGCCGGTTCCAGCGCGTTCATGAACAGAAACGGCGACGTGTTCGGCTTGTGCACGAAAACGAACCGCTTGATGTGCTCGAAGGCCGGCAGTCCTTCCGGGAAATTGAAAATGTTTTCCGCGTGAATCGGCAGACAGGACAGTCGTCCATAGGGCTTGATTTCGAATGCTTTTTGGGTCTGGTCGTCCTTGGCATTATTATTCATGACACAACTCCCCCTGCTGTTTGTTCGCGATGTTTCGGCACGGCGACAGTCAAAGCAATTTCGGCGCCACAGGGGGACGGGCGCGTGATGCGTGGAGAGTGGGGCGTGGATCGACGGGGGTGATCCGTCGGATAAGACCGATCGGACCGCAGACGAAGGTTCCATTCTTTGGAGGGTCTTGCATAGCGTAAGCGTTCACGGTTAAAGATAAGGAAAGTGCTCAGGAAGTCTGAAAAATCGTGAACTGTGAATGGCTACGGAAGATGAGGGTGAAAGATAAAGGGTTTCGCGTCTACCATGAAGCATCCGGTTAATAAACATAAGCTCGGACGGGAATGTTTTCAAGAAGGTCGATGGTGCCGGAACGGGAAAAAATTTCCGGTTCGCCGGCCGGGGAACACGGCTTTTTGCCGAGTGCGCTCAGTCGGGCGTGCCAGGCGGCGGTTTCGCCCAGAGAGGCGAGCCCGACGATTAAAGCGTGGTCTGCGGACGACGGAAAGCGCGGGGCCGTTTCCGCGGCGGGGTCGCAGACGCGGACCGGTATGCCGGACAGGGTTTGTTCATGCCAACAGGTGTTGCCGTCCCAATAGGCCTCGACGGCGAGGCCTTCCGCGCGAATGGCCGAACGCCATAAAGTCGGGAATTTCCCGACGCCGCATAGTGTCACACGGCGTACGCCTCGCGCGCGCAACGCGCGGCAAAGTCCGACCAGCGGGTCCAGCAGCACGATTTTGCGAAAAATCGGATTCGGGAGCGGACGGCGATGCGCAAAGCCCCGGCACAGGGCGAACGGCAACGCGCGGCATCCGCCGATGAAGCCCGGTACGGCCTTTTCCTTGCGGGCGATGCGCCAATAGCGAACCAGCGTGTCGCGCAGCGCCGGCCCGAGAACGGCCCGCGGCAG
>CAZYAW010000242.1:0-4325 GCA_964646045.1 uncultured Victivallales bacterium
GCGGTTCGACTGTGCGCAAACGCGAGGGCGACCCGTTCATCGTCGGACGCCGGCGGCGCATCGAGCCGGATGGCGCGCCAGGTCTCGACATGTTCCGCCGAGGCTTCCGGTTCCAGCGTTTGCAGGGGGCCGAGGCTCTCGATCTCCAGTATGTCGGCGTTGGTAAAGATTTCGTTGTTGCAGCCGAAATCGGGATAGTCGAGGGTGGAACCCTGCGCGGAAAAGCGCTTGACGAACAGAAGGCGGTCGAGGAAATAGGCGCTCCAGCCGCAGTGGTTCATGATGCCGAATTTTTGCGGCTCCTTGCGGGTCGCATCCTGCCGCAGCAGAATGCCGTCGCGGCGCCAGGCGAAACGCGGATCGGCCATGTCGGTATAGGGCCAGAGCACGAGCGGACGGGCCGGCAGCAGGGCCTCCGGTTGCGGCCGGTAGGGTTCCTGCGGCGCCACCGCCGTACCGCCGGGCGCCATGACGCTCAGGGCCCAGGGCGCCAGCGTTACGGCCCACAAGTTGCGATTCGTCAGCCGATGCCGTACGGTGGTCGTGCCGTCCTCCGCCATTTCGAATTCCATCTGCTTGAGAATGCCGGTGGAACTTTCGAGCGCCTGCGTAACGATCAGACGTCCGTCGCGGCAGTCGGACTGGACGGGCGCGTTGTCCGGCGCGTAGGTGCGCGGAAAAATTTCCGGCGAATGCCACAGCCGATGCCCGCCGTAATTGACCCATTCCCGATCCGCGCCGAGCGCGGCGGGAAACTCCCCGAACAGATTCGCGGCGCCGACCAGGCCGTACCGGATCACGCGCGGCCCGACGTCGAGCGTCACCAGCGCCTCCGTCGATCCGCCCACCAGTCGCGCGCAGCGGCCCCAGGGTCCGTACTGAATTTCTTCGCAATGCGTCATGTTGTCTCCTCTGTTCGGCATTCCTCCTCGGGCATCCCTTTAAAGCGTTTTCCTTGCGATGATTCCGGTCCCGTCGTCAACGGCCTTAAGGCAGTCGAAAGCAGCCGATGGAATCGCTAGTTTTTCCGCCCGCCCTTGGCGGCTTCAGTCTCGTAGACTTTGAGGCGTTCTTCCATCGTCTTGCGAAGTTCCAGGATGTTGGGGGGCGTCTTGGCGGGAAAGAGTTTGACGCCTTCCCGCTGAACGGCGATGGCCTGGTCCAGTTCGCCCTGCAGATAGTGAACCTGCGCCATAATGTGCAGATTCATGGGGTCCTTGCGCTGCGAAAGCCGCACGGCTCGCTCCGCCATGGCGCGCGCCGTTTTGAGATCGCGCAATTTCTCGTCTTTGACTTGCAGCAGCATGTAGGCGTAGATGCGCGCCACCATGTGACTGTTGGGATCCGCCGCCGCCCAGCGGCGATAAATGTCCAGCGTGCGGGCCGTATCGCCGCCCTCGATGCGTTGCGCGATATTGAGCATCATCTGGAAGACGGACGGCTGCGCCAGTGTCCGGTTGGCGTCCAGCGCCGCCGTGTAATCGTCGAGCGCCTCGCGGAAGCGACCGACGGTGACGCGGTAGGCGGCGCGACCCAGCAGCTCTTCGGCGTTTTTCGGTGGCGTACGGTCGGAGAGCGCCGCCAGATCGGGCACCGGCACCGTCGCCTGGGCGCTGAACGTCAATTGAGGGTCGCCGCGTTCGGTCAGGGTCGAGAGCAGCGTGTCCACGCGGCGCGGCACGACGGCGCGGCCGGCGACCTTGCCGTCGGTCGCGATTTCGACGGGCTGGTCCAGATTGACGAAACGATCGTCCAGCAGCACGGTGACGCGGTCCATGTAGCGGGTCTCGTTCAGTTCAATGCGATTGCCCCTGCGCGTGGCCACGATGCGCTGGAAGGCGTTGGGCGACTCGTTGCGCAGCCAGTAGCTGCGGTTCGGGAAATGCGCGTTGTAGCCCGCATTGGCCGCGCGCATTTGGGCGACTTGCTCGAGCGTAGTGCCGATGCGCGGCACAATCTGCTGCCACACGATTTTTTCGGGCCAGGGTTGGCGCGTATGCCGGGCCAGCCAGGCGGGCGTATTGCGGTCGTTGACGGCATGGCCGGCGCCCTTGTGTTCCTTGTAGGCCAGCACGTACCCGCCCGGGTCGCGGGTCCGAAGCGCTTGCAATGTCTGGGCGAACGCGCGGCTCAGCGCATAGCGTCGGAAGGCCGTGTCCTTGGTTCCGATCTGGATCATCATGGGCAGGTTGCGCAAATTGTCCGGCACGCTGCGGCCCGTCGGACCGGTGAAACCGGCCCCGGCCGTGGCCGCGACGGCGGCCCAGTAGTCGGGAATGGCCGGACCCAGATGGAACGTGCCCCAGCCGCCCATCGAGTAGCCCATCAGATAGATGCGGTCGGGATTGACGTCCCACAGGGCCATGGCCTCCATGGTCAGACGGGTCAGCAGCGCATAGACGCTGGGATCATACCAGGATTCGCCCGTGTCCGCGACGGAGCGGGGGCATACGTAGAGCGCGTTCTGGATCGGGTACTGATTGAGGGTGGCTTGCCAGCTCCGGTCGTTGAGATCCTTGTTGTCGCCGCCGCTATGCAAATTGATGTACAGCGGCCAGCCGCCCTGGGGCTTCTTCCCGAATTTGCGCAGATAGTAGCGCATGGTCTGCTCTTTGGGTTTGCCGGACTCGTCGTAGCCCATGGCGCGCACGCCGCCCCGTCCGCTTTCCAGCGGGTCCTTCTCGCCCATCAGCTCGTTGCGGCCCTGGCGCAGGTGGTCGCGCCAGACGTCCCACAGGGCGGCTCGCCATTGTTCGGCCGCTTTTTTGGACAGCGCCGGATAGTCGTAGGAGGGCGGCGGCGTTCCGGCCCGCTGATGCGGCGGACGGGCGTGATAGGCCGCGAAGGCTTTCACCATCTCCTGCAGCCTGGCGCGCGGCGCGACGGGGACGTCCTGTCCCGCCCCCTGCGCCCGTGCGCTCGAAAACAGCAGCAGTGCCGCCGCCAGCATCGTGGCGAAGGTTGCGAAACGGGATTCTCTATGTTTGCCGATCATGGTTTTTCTCCTTGTTTTCGGTGACAACAAACGATTCCAGCCAGACCAGAGCCGCCTGGCAGGCCGCCTTGCGAATTTGTTCGCGATGACCCGCGAAGTGAAAGGACCGTGCTTCCTCGCGTTCACGGCCGGCCATGCCGATCCAGACCAGGCCCACCGGCTTTTGCTCCGTGCCGCCCTCGGGTCCGGCCACGCCGGTGACGGCGACCGCCACCTGCGCACCCAGTGCGTTGCGCGCGCCGCGCGCCATGGCGCGCGCGACCGGCTCGCTCACGGCGCCTTCGCGCTCCAGCAGGTCCGCTTCCACGTTCAGACAGCGCCTTTTGACTTCGTTGGCGTAGGCGATCACGCCCCCGACAAAAAAGGAGGTGCTGCCGGGCAGGGCCGTGAGCGCCGCGCCCAGCAGACCGCCCGTGCAGGATTCCGCCACGGCCACGGTCACGCCGGCGGCCTTGATCTTGTGTAGAATCCGCGCTTCGGGCGCATCGTCTTTCATGCCTCGTACCCGCGCGGGTGCGCCCGATGCCAGGCCCAGGCGCTTTCGACCATGTCCCGGAGGGCCGGGAACTGCGGCTGCCAGCCCAGCGTGGCGCGGGCTTTGTCGGCTGCCGCCACCAGCCGCGCCGGATCGCCCGGGCGGCGCGGACCGACCACCGCCGGAATTTCGTGACCGGTCGCCGCGCGGGCCGCCTCGATAACTTCGCGCACCGAGTATCCGTTGCCGTTGCCGAGATTGAAGGCGCCGGAAACGTCCGTTTGCAAGGCCAGAATATGAGCCTGCGCCAGATCGACAATATGAATGTAGTCGCGCAGACAGGTACCGTCGGGGGTATCGTAGTCGTCCCCGAAAATCGTCAGCTTCTCGCGTCGGCCCAGGGCCACTTGCAGAGCGAGGGGAATCAGATGCGATTCCGGTTCGTGATCCTCGCCGTACCGGCGCGTGGCGCCGCAGGCGTTGAAATAGCGCAGCGCCACCGTTTGCATGCCGCGCAAACGGCGCGTCCAGTCCAGCATGCGTTCGAACATGAGCTTCGACTCGCCATAGGGATTGGCGGGCGTCTGCGATTCGTCCTCGGTGATCGGCACGCGCTCGGGCTGTCCATAGGTGGCGCAGGTGGAGGAAAAAACGATTTTGGGCGTGTCCGCCCGAATCATGGCGTCCAGCAAGTTGACGCCGCCCTTGACATTGTTGTCGAAATACATTTCGGGCTTTTCCATGGATTCCCCGACCAGCGCGTAGGCGGCGAAGTGCAGGACGGCGTCGGGCCGCGTCTCGCGCAGCGCCGCGCGGATGCGCTCGGCGTCGCGCAGGTCGCCTTCCAGCAGGCGC
>CAZYAW010000243.1:0-7285 GCA_964646045.1 uncultured Victivallales bacterium
TGCAAAACTAAGTGTACTCTTGCACATCCGGACGTGAAATGGCAAGCAGCAACCATCGCGACGCGAGGAGAAGATAAGGAAACGCACCCGCCACCGGCCCGCCGATTATCCTTGCAGCCAAAAATCATGCGAAAAATGTGCGGCAAGACCCTCTACAACCCCTGTTTTCTTTGCAAACGATTCATTAGAAAAAAGTTATCGATTCTCAGCGTCGGCTGAATCGCTTCATGGCGACCTCCCGCACCTATGGCATGCGAGGCTCTTGCCAAACCCCTTGCGGACACGCCTGGGCCCGTTACGTGCCTTCCCGGCCGATTCCGCCGAAACGCCGTTCGCGGCCGGCGTATTCGCGCAGCGCGGCGCGAAATTCCTCTTCGCGGAAGTCCGGCCAGAGCACCGGCGTGACATACAGCTCGGCATAGGAAATCTGCCACAGCAGAAAATTGCTCACGCGCATTTCGCCGCTGGTGCGGATGAGCAGGTCGGGATCGGGTACGTCGGGCAGGTAGAGATGGTTGGCCACCGTGCTTTCATCAACCGTTTCAGGATCGAGCCGGCCTTCCGCGACCTGACGGGCGATGGCGCGGGCGGCGTGGGCCAGCTCGCGCCGCCCGCCATAGCCCAGCGCCAGAATGAGCTGGCCGGCTTCGTAGTCGCGCGTTTGCTCCTGCACCCGCCGCAGGGCGGCGCGCACGTTGTCGGGGAAATCCGTCAGATCGCCGGCCACGCGCAAGCGAATGCGATGACGATGCATTTCCTTTTCGCGCTCTTTGAGAAAGCGCAGCAGCAGCCGCATGAGCCCTTCGATTTCGGAGCGCGGTCGCGACCAGTTTTCGACGCTGAACGCATAAAGCGTGAGGTAGCGCACACCCGCCTCGCGGCAGGCCCGCACGATGGCCCGGACGGATTCCGCGCCGGCTTCGTGGCCTTTCAGGCGCGTCAGTCCGCGCTGCCGGGCCCAGCGTCCGTTGCCGTCCATGATGACGGCTACATGGCGCGGAACGGCATGGTCGGCCTGCGCGGCGTTCACAGATCCACCAGAATGGTGCTGTCGCGGCCGGGTCCCACGGAGAGCAGACCCAGCTTGACGCCGGTGATCTCGCACAGGCGTTCGACGTAGTCGCGGGCCCGCGGCGGCAGATCTTCCATGCGTTCGACCTGGCGCGTGTCCGCCATCCAGCCGGGCATTTCCTCGTACACCGGCACGCAGCGCGCAAAGGCGTCGATGCCGGCGGGCACGGTGTCGTAGCGCCGTCCGTCGCACTGGTAGGCGACGGCGATTTTTATGGTTTCCAGCTTGTCGAGCACGTCGAGCTTGGTCATGGCCCAGCGGTCCACGCCGTTGATCATGGCCGAGTAGCGGGCGATGACGGCGTCGAACCAGCCGCAGCGGCGCGGCCGCCCGGTGGTGGCGCCGAACTCGGCGCCGACACTGCGCATGTGGCGGCCGGCTTCGTCGTCCAGCTCGGTGGGGAACGGGCCCTCCCCCACGCGGGTGGTGTAGGCCTTGACCACGCCGACCACGCGGTCGATGCGGTGCGGGGCGACCCCCGTGCCGGAACAGACGCCGCCGACGGAGGCGTTGGAGGAGGTGACAAAGGGATACGAGCCGAAATCAATGTCCAGCATGGTACCCTGCGCGCCCTCGAACAGAACGGAGCGGCCCTCGCGGACGGCGCCGTTGACGAGCGATACGGTGTCGGCGACCCAGGGCGTCACCTGCGCGGCGACGGCCAGCGACTGGGCGACGATTTCCTCTTCGTCCAGGCGCTCGGCGTCGAGGGCCTGCAGCACGCCGTTGGCTTCGCGAATGTTTTCGCGCAGACGGTCGGCGAAGGAGGCGTCGGCCAGATCGATCATGCGCAGACCGGTGCGCGACACTTTTTCGCCGTAGGCGGGCCCGATGCCGCGTTTGGTGGTGCCGATCTTGCGCCCCGCCGAGCGCACCGCTTCGCGGGCGGCATCCAGCGCGCGGTGGTGGGGAAAGACGACATGGGCGCGGTCGCTGACAAACAGACGGCCGGCGCAGTCGATTCCTTTTTCGCCGACCAGCCGGATTTCCTCGAGCAGGGCGACCGGATCCACGACCACGCCGTTGCCGACCACGCAGATCTTGCCGGCGTGGAAGATGCCGGAGGGCAGCAGGTGCAGCACGTGGGTGTCGTCGCCGATCTTGACGGTGTGGCCGGCGTTGTTGCCGCCCTGAAAACGCACCACCATGTCGACATCCCGAGTCAGAACGTCAATCACCTTGCCTTTGCCCTCGTCGCCCCACTGCGATCCGATCAATACGGTATTGGCCATTGTGCCACTCCTTTTTTGCGCGAACGCGCACGGCGCGCCGCCGGTTGGTTTCGGCCGAGCTTCAGGCGGACAGCGCGGCGCGCACGGCGGCGGCCACCCGGTCGAGCATGGCGTCGGTCATTTCGGGATAGACGGGCAGCGCCAGCGATTCGTTCGCGGCCCGTTCGCTTTCGGGAAAATCGCCCGCCCGGTAGCCGAGCGAGCGGAAACATTCCTGCAAATGCAACGGCACGGGATAGTACACCTCGCTGCCGATGCCGGCCTTTTGCAGCGCGGCCCGTACCGCGTCGCGGCCCGGCACGCGCAGGTTGTACTGATTGAAAATGTGCGGATGGCGCAGGCGCTGACCGCTATAGACGGCGACCGGGGTGGCGGCGGCGCTGCCGCGCAGCAGACGGTTATAGCGCGCGGCGTGGCGGCGGCGCGCGGCGTGCCAGGTTTCGAGGTGGCCCAGTTTGATTTCCAGGACGGCGGCCTGCAAAGCGTCGAGCCGGAAGTTGCCGCCGACCAGGGCGTGATAGTATTTGGGATGCGCGCCGTGGTTGCGCAGGCGGCGCAGTTTTTCGGCCAGTTCGTCGCTGTGCGTGACCACCATGCCGCCGTCGCCGAAGCCTCCCAGATTCTTGGAGGGGAAGAAGCTGAAGCAGCCGGCCTCGCCCATGGCGCCGGCCTTGACCGGGCGTCCGTCCAGGCGATACTGGGCGCCGATAGCCTGCGCGGCGTCTTCCACCACGGACAGTCCGTATTCGCGCGCCAGCTTCAGCAGCGGGTCCATGTCGGCGCATTGGCCGTAGAGATGCACGGGCATAAGGGCCTTGAAGGTCAGCTTGCGCAGGCGGCGCGGCGGATTCTCCAACAGGGCGCGACAGAGGTCGGGGCGCATATTGAAGGTGACGGGATCGATATCGACGAAGACCGGCGTGGCGCCAAGCCGGACAATGCAGCCGGCGGTGGCGAAGAAGGTGTAGGGCGTGGTCAGAACGGCGTCGCCGGGTCCGATCTCCAGCGCCATCAGCGTCGCCAGCAGGGCGTCGGTGCCGGAGGAGACCCCCACCGCGTGGCGCGTGCCGCAATAGCGGGCAACGGCTTTTTCCAGCGCGTCCACCTTGGGGCCGCCGATAAACATCTGGCTGTCGCACACCTCGTCCAGCGCCTGGCGCATGGCCTTGCGCAACGGACGGTATTGGGCTTTCAGATCGAGCAGAGGTACCTTCATGGCGAGGGGGATCCTTTCGTTGTGGCCGGCGCCGCCCTGACGGCGCGCAAGGCCCGGTTGCGCTCGGCGCAGCTCGGGCAGGTTCCGCAGGGCGTCGTGCCGCCGCGGTAGCAGGTCCAGGTGTGATCGTAGTCCACCTGCAATTGGCGTCCGAGCCGCAGCACCGCGGCTTTGGTCATGGCCGCGAAAGGCGCGTGCACGCGCACCGGTCGCCGCCGATTCAGCGCCAGAACGGCGTTGATGCGCTCGACAAAGGGTTCCGTACAGTCCCAGTAGCCGTACTCGTCCTGCTGCTGGGCGCCGTAAAAGACGTCTTCAATGCCGTGAGCCTCCGCGTAGGCGGCCGCCAGCGAGAGAAAGACCATGTTGCGATTGGGCACATAGGTGACCGGCTGACGCCGCTCGTCCTCGGGGATGGCGTCCAGATCCGGCACGTCCGCGGCGGGATCGGTCAGCGCCGAGCCGGCCGCCATGCGACCCAGTTCGAGCAGATCCCAGACCTGATGCCGATAGACGTCCGCCGCCTGCGCCTGCCAGCGCGCCATCTCCAGCTCGCGCGCGTGCTTCTGACCGTACACGAAGGACAGCGCATGAATCTCGCGGGCGCCCAGCGTGCGTTTGACATGAAACAGCAGCGTGCTGGAATCCATGCCGCCCGACAGCAGTATTGCGGCACGATGCAGATTCATTTCAGCGGACACCCCACAGCCGATGCAGTTGACAATGCAAACGGGCGGGCGACCGATCCCGCACCATCCATTCGGCCAGTTGCTTCGGATCGAGGGCTGGCCAAACGGGACTGAAAAATAGCGCATGACAGACGGAAGTCAAGCCGTGTTTTGCGATAAAGCGCGTCGCCCATTCGTAGTCGGCCCGGTCGGACAGCACGAACTTGACTTCGTCGCCGGGCCGCAGTCGCGCCAGGTTGCGCTCGTCGAACGAAGCGCCGGCGCCGCTGCCGGGGCATTTGACGTCCATCACGGCCGTTACGCCTGCGGGAATGACGGAGATATCGCAACTGCCATTGGTTTCGACCAGCACGGTCAAGTTCGGCAGAGCGGCCAGCCTGCGCGCCAGGGCGGGGAAACCCGCCTGCAGCAGGGGCTCGCCTCCGGTGATTTCGCACAGACTCGCGCCCGCCGCGCGCACCTCGGCGACCAGCTCGGCGACGGCCACGCGGCGGCCCGGTTCGCGCGCATAGGCGGTGTCGCAATAGCGACAGCGCAAATTGCAGCCGGCCAGCCGGATAAAAAAACAGACGCGCCCGGCCTGCGACGATTCGCCCTGCAGCGACAAAAAGGTTTCACAGAGTTCAACACGGTCCATAGGTTTTCACGGTTCCCGGTCCGGTGTTAATAGATCCGTTCGCGCAGGTCGTCGGGGACCGGCGGAATGGCCGTCGGCCGCCAGCCGTTGCGCAGCGACGCGGTGGCCGCGCAGCCGACGGCCACGCTCATGCGCCCCGCCAGCGGCGTGGCGAGCGGGCGCCGGCCGTCCAGCAGCATGTCGACGAAATCGCGGCAGATGAGGGGATCGGCTCCGCCGTGCCCGCCGGCGGCCGCCTTCACGGTCAGCTCGCGGTCGGCCAGATTCGACCAGCGATTGGAGCGGGAACGCAGACGCACGCTCACGTTGGAGTGGTCGTTCAGGTTCTCGATACGGCCTTCCGTGCCGATCAGCGTGTAGTTGCGAAAATAGTCGGGAGTGAAGTGACACTGCATGTAACTGGCGCGCAGGCCGCCTTCCAGCTCCATCATCACGATGCTGTTGTCCTCGACATCGACCTCCTGGCGAAACACGCACAAGTCCAACTTGTTGTCGGACGGACCTTCCTCGTAGTTGCGTTCCACGCAGGTCGTTTTGCGGGCGCAGTCCTCGCAATGCAGATCGTCGGGCTGGTCGCCGCCGTAATAGTCCAGTCCGCCGCTGGCCGCCACGCGCGTCGTGTAGCGGCCGGTCAGCCAGTGGATCATGTCCAGGTCGTGCGAGGCCTTTTGCAGCAGCAGGCCGGTGGTGTTGGCCGACGACGCATGCCAGTCGTGGTAGTAGTAGTTCCCGCCGGCGCCCACGAAATGGCGGACCCACACCGTTTTGACCTCGCCGATCATGCCGGAATCGACAGCGTCTTTCATAACTCGGAAAATGTTCATGTAGCGCATGTTGAAGCCCACCATGAACTGTTTCCCGGACGCGACCCAGGCGCGCAGCATGCGGTCGCAGCCCTCGGTCGTGATGGCCATCGGCTTTTCGGTGAAGACGTGCTTGCCGGCCGCAAAGGCGGCGCACACGATTTCCTCGTGCGTGAAGTCCGGCGTCATCACGGCCACGGCGTCCAGGTCCGGCCGGTCGAGCAGAGCGCGATAGTCGCGATAGACCTCGCCCTTTTCGTTGACGTTCCGACGGAACCACTCCAACGAACCTTCGCAAAGGTCCGCCGCCGCGACCACGACGGAACGTCCGCCGGGCTGGTGCCAGTGTTTCGCCATTTTACCGCGTCCGGCGGCGCCCACAACTCCGATTCTGACCTGGTCCATGATGTTTCTCCGTCACTGTATTTCAGAACGCTTGCAGCCGCCGTCGAATTTGACTCCGACAATTCGCCAGGGCGGCTTCCACGGCTTCGTCTTGCGGATTTTCGCGCAGGAGTTTTTCGCCCAGGGCCGCGGCCGCGAACAGGTGGGTCGTAACCGCGCCGTGCTCGTTGAGGCGGCGGGCCGTCGCGGCCAAATCGGGCAGCAAAAAGAAATAGGGTCTCCCGTGCGGCGCCGTCTCGGGCGCGCCCGCCTCTTTAAACAGGGCGAGGCTCTTCATAAAGCAGGCGTAGGCCGCCTCGTCGAACGGAACCTGCGCCAGTGCGCGACCCAGCGTATGGAGCCGCACGGCGCGCTCCGCCGGCGGCGTTTCCGGCGGCGCTTCGGCCAGCGCCGCCATCGCGCGCCCGATCTCCCGGACGGCCGTCGGCGCGACAAAGGGTTGGTCCGCGGGTCGTGCCATGACGTTGGCGCCAAACGCCTGCTGCGCAATGGCTTCCGCCTCCTGAAGCAACTCCGCGACCGCCTCGGACTGCCCGTCCAGCATGTGGCCGACGGCCAGGCTGACCATGTCGCGCGTCTGACTGGCGGCCCAGGCGGTCGCCAGCCCGGCACGATCCCGGGGCGGAGCCGACGCCGAACCGGCCTGCTCGTCGAGCCAGGCGTCGTAATAGGGCCACAGCGTGCGACTGCGCCGCAGTTGTTGGCGCGCCGGCGTCGTCAAACCGTTTTTCAGGTCGTACAGACCCGTCACGGAATACGCGGCGCACAATACCGCCAGCGCCTGCGTCAGGGCCCGATTGTCGTCCTCCGTGCGGGTTCGATAGGCCTGCCATTCCGTTTCGTAGAAGGCGCGCGCTTCGTCCATAGCGCCGCTATGCCAACAGGTGTCGGCGTATTTGAGCGCGGCCACGGCCGCCATGTTTTGGAAGTGGATGCGGTTCAACTCCGCCTCTTTTTCATGCGACCCGGCCAGATGCGGCAATTGCGCGAGACGCAGGCCCGTGCGCGCGAGATCGGGTGGCGGGCGGGGAGCGGCGGACGACGGCTCTTCCGCGCGGCGCTCCTGCCGCACGGGCGTGACGACGGGCAGCGGTTCGAGCCGGGTATTGGTCTTGTGCGCGTCCTGCGGGACGCTGGCGATCCGATGATGGACGCCCTCGGCGTCGCGCACCATCATGATGGCCCGGCCCTCGGCCAGGTTCCGGCCTCCGTTGCGGAGGTCGTCGACCGA
>CAZYAW010000244.1:0-3572 GCA_964646045.1 uncultured Victivallales bacterium
CCGCCTGGCCCCGCCCTGCTGTTTAGGGACAGCGGGGCAGGGCGCACCGTTCCCGGCGAGCCGCGACCTATCCCTGAGCGGGGGGGTTTGCAACCGCCCCCCCCAACGGTTATCGCGCGGTGTAGTCCGGCCCCAACGGGCAATCCCGGCGCCGGTCGGCCAGTAGCGCCGTACGTGCCAGACCATGCAGGAGAAATCCAGGACCCATCTGGGATTCGTACCAGTCGATTCCCGCCGCGCCGCGCGGCAGGCGCGCATCGAGATAAACGGCGGCCAGCGTTTTCGCGATGGTCGGCGCCCCGTCGCGCCATGCGGCGTCGCCCGTTATGTCGTACAGAATCATGCGGTGCGGCCAGAAAGCCTTCGATGTACACGCCGGCTCGCTCGCGCATGGCGCCCGTGCGACGATCCATTAAGGACGGAAACAGCCCCTGGTAGGGGCGTCCGGCCGCGATCAATCCGTCCAAGGCGGTTGCAAACCGGTTCCATGTAGTCTGCCGTGTCTATACCCATGTTTCGTCTCCTCCGTTCCTTTCTGCGGCACTCTGGAGGGGAAGTCATATACTCATCGCGCAATGTTGCCAAGTTTTTTCGACACGATCCTTGTCCCGATCTTTTTCCTGTTCCCGGGTCGTTAATTGTGCGAGATTAAAAAGGGTGAATGCCCGGCGCCGATCGGGTGCATGCGGTACAAGGAGGGTTGTTCTTGTGGCGGAACGCAAAAGCGGGGACGTCGGACGCTGGGGCGAGCGGATGGCGGAGAAGTTTCTGAAACGGCAGGGGTATCGCCTGGTGGCGCGGCGCGCGCGCATAGGGCGTCGCGACGAACTGGATCTGGTGGTTTGGCGCGACGATACGCTCGTCTTCGTCGAAGTCAAAACACGGCGCAGTGAAACGTTCGGCCGGCCGGCCCAGGCCGTGGACCGGCATAAGCGGCAGGTTCTGTCGCGA
Organism: uncultured Victivallales bacterium; assembly: GCA_964646045.1. GTDB lineage: Bacteria > Verrucomicrobiota > Kiritimatiellia > UBA8416 > SLMC01 > CAZYAW01. The sequence continues at coordinate 952 of CAZYAW010000244.1, forward strand.
GCCGCCGTCCGCTATCTCGGTCGCCTCAAGACCCCGCCCCCCTTCTTCCGCTTCGATATTGTCGAAGTGATCGGCGCCATGGACGGAGCGGATCCGGAAATCCGCCACCTGGAGAACGCCTTTCCGCTGGACGCCCGTTACCGCCCGCTCTGAATCGAGTCCGTCTGTTTGTGCCGTACGAAACGACAACCGCTCGCGCAGGCTCCAAACGCAGCGCAGGTGGAACATGCGGGGAAACGTTTCCAGGCGCGGAAAGCTTCGACCGCTTGCGTAGAAACCAGCTTGGCGATCGGTTCGCGCAGGAGCGACCCGAGCGCCGAAGCGTTCTGTTCACAGGTGCGCAAGTTCCCCTCCGGACCGATACACCACTTTTCCCGGCCGCAAACGCATTTCGAGAAATGGAGGTTCGGGTACGGCCCGTGATCGATTAGGCACGGCTCGACGGGGATGGTCACGTCGATCGGCAAGTCCCATTCCTCGGCTGCGCGGTTGGCGATGGCCAGGGCGCGCTTCAGATCGTCGGAGGAAAGCGCCGACTCCAGCGCATTCGCTCTGGCGAGGCGGGGCGGTACAAAACGGTTGAGCGTCACCCTGGACGCGCCAAGCAGAAGCGCAAGTTCGAGCGTCTTGCGAAGTCCGCGCACGGTGTGCGTCGTCAGGATAACGGAGACCGCGACCGCCATGCCAAGTGCGGAGGCCTGCGCAATGGCCGCGCGCGGATGTTCCGGAGAGTGGCGGACAAGCCGGGCAAACAGTTCATTGTCCGAGGTATGCAGGGCGATTTCCAGTGCAAAGACGCCTGCCTCGCGAAGCGACTCCAGGGTTCGCCGGTCGGCGTTTTGTCCATTGCTGGCTACGCCCACCCGTATGCGGGGATGGACATCGCGAACGTGTCGTATCGCCGGGAGGAGGTTGTCCGACAGCAGCGGTTCCCCTCCGGCAAATGCGAGCCATGTCGAACCGGCCAGCGAAAGCGCGTTGTCCAGTACGCGCCGGATGTCCGGCAGGGAAAGCTCGCGCGGAGCGGAGGCGCCCGGTTCTTTCCAGATGTTGTAACAGAATACGCAGTCCTGATCGCAGCGGGAAGTGATTTCATATACGAAGCCGATACCCATCGCCGCCCTTTCGGAAACGCTCGTTCTTCACGGGCGCCGTTCGAGATCCGCCAGCAGAACGCGCAGCGGTTTGCGGAGGCCCTCCAGTTCGGTCAAAAGTTCACGCGTACGCGCTGCGCTTTTTTCCAGATCGGCAAGGACTTTTGCCGAATCCGAACGCTCGGGGCGTGTCGCCCGCTTATGCGGCGTTTCCCGTTCGGGCTGCGTTTGCTCCGCGGAGGGGAGCTGTTCAAGCTGTTTCCGGCGAAGGTCGATCGCATGTTCCCACCCGCGCAGCCAGTTTTCGGGATTGTTGAAAAGCGGCGCATCGTTCGGCGCGACGAGATCGCCGAGATGCCCGCCGATGTCTGGCGAACGGTCTTCTCCTGCGCCTTTCGGCAAGGGATGAAGGGCGCCCTGCGGGAAAACCCCCGACAACGCGGCCATGAATGCCGAAAGATACATATCGTTTTCGATGGAGGCGATGATGGCGGCATACTCGGATTCGGAAATTTCGCCGGCAGCCTGCTTCTCCAACAGCAGATCGATCCGCACTTCGATGCGCTGGTGGATCGAACGGGGATAACGCGATGTGATCGGAACCATCATGCGCGTCGTCATGGAGCGATCAAACCCCAGGGCTGAAAGTCGTTGGCTAAGAATAAAATGCAGAAGCTGTCCCATGCGCGAGGCGAAGGGCGCCGTTTCCGCGCTCAGCACGGGGAAAAAAGACCGGGAGGGCGGTTGCCGGCCCGAGAACAGATCGGCGAGTTCTCTTTCCAGTTCCCGAGATTTTTCGGCCGTCAAGACGCCGCGGACCGTGGCGCTTTCGAAACGACGATCGGCGGAAAGGTCTTTCGCGTCCCGATCGGAACCGGAATATTCCGCATGATAGGAACTCGTGTCGATGTCGCTTAGTTTTTGCCAGAAGACGCGGAATGCCTCCCATTTGCCGGGCGCCGCAAACTCTTGCGGCAAAGGCAAATCCGTTGCGGTCGCCCTCGCGAGGGGCGGTGTCCCGGCTGAACCCGAACGGTTGATTTCCGCAGTGCCCGCTTCACCCGCAAGGAAGAACGACAAAGCGGCCATGAAGATGCCGCGGCGCCCGTTTTTCCGCATCGGCACTTTTCGCACTCCGAGTCCGAACAGCAGCAACGCAACCGCATACGCCAGCGCCATCAGCAACCATTCGTTCCATTGTGTCATTGATCATCCTCCCCGCAACAGGAATGTTCCATAACAACACTCGGAGGGCCACTCTGCCCGCCACGGCCCGTTTTGTCAATTAAACTTTGACCGGCCGAAGGTATAAGCCTCTGGCCAATTTCTGGTAGCCGTTCACGGTTCAGTGTTCGCTGTCCGTGGTTTTTTCTGACTTCCTTAGGGTTCGCGCAAAAATAAACTCACAGAATCGGGCGTGTAGGCGCCCGCCCGGCAAGGCGCGCAAATGCAGGAATATTCGCGATATTTCGAGTTTTCGCAACGCAGCCGGGCGGGATGCATCTGCGAAAACTCGAAATATCGCGA
>CAZYAW010000245.1:0-14958 GCA_964646045.1 uncultured Victivallales bacterium
TTCCGGCCAAGCCGCCACGCTTCTATATCTTCAAAACGCTCAATTTTCATTGTCAGATTCCTTTTTTCAACCGTCAACCGTGAACCGTGAACGCTTACCCCGTGTCTTTCAACCGGCTGTAGGGTTTTGCCAGCGCCCTATGGCCGCATAATTCGCTTGGTTTAGGCCTGCGGTACAGGTCGGTTGCCCGCCGCAGCGTCTGCGCGAAGTCGGGTCCAGCCTTGCGCCGCAAAGAGACGGCGCAAGACGGCCTGCGCTACCGGCACCGGCAGACTGTTGCCCGCCTGCTTGCGGGTTTGACTGTCACTGCAGGCAATGCGGTATGAATCCGGAAATCCTTGCAGACGCAGCATTTCGCGCGGGGTCAGTCGTCGTTCGCCGTTCACCAGCAGATAGTTGTACGACGCGCCGGCCCGCAAGGCGCAAGAATAGGGATACACGCCGATATGTCCGGATTTGTTCTCGTGCCATATCGTCGGCTCCGCCGCGGGGGCGTGCCGCGCCCGGCGCCGTCGGCGAATGCGGGCGGAGGCGTAAAAAGAGGCGGGCACATCCCGCTCGAGAATGGCGGCGAGCGGTTTCATCGCGCCGGAACCTTGCGGCCACTCGAACGGACCGGCGCGCCGGGTTCCCGCAATGAAAATGCGTTCGCGTTTTTGCGGCAACCCGAAATCGAGCGCGTTCAGCACGCGAAAATCGCAAAGGTAGCCAAGTTCACGCAGCGTCTCCATAATGCGCTCCAGCGTTTTGCCGCCATTATGACCCTTAAGCATCTTGACGTTTTCCAACAACACCGCCTGCGGTCGCTTGGCCTCCAATATGCGGGCAATATCGAAAAAAAGCGTGCCGCGCGTGTCCTCGAAACCCTGCCGCCGCCCGATAATACTGAAGGGCTGACAGGGAAACCCGGCCAGCAGGAGATCGTGGTCCGGTACGCGCTCGGCCGCGACCGCGGCGATATCGCCTTGCGGTCTTTCGCCGAAGTTGGCCTCGTACGCCGTGCGACAGGCCGCATCGATATCGCAGGAGAAAAGGCATTGCGCGACCGATCCGCCCTCGCGGGCGGCGCCTTGCGCCGCCAGACGAAATCCGCCCAGCCCGCAAAACAGATCTATCGTCCGTATGACCGTCTTCATTCCCGCTCGCCATCCGTTTCCGCGCGTTATTCCGTCCGCCATCGCCCGGCCGCATCGCGACCGGAAAAGCAGAGAACAATTAAAACGCCGCAAATGCAAGCCGTTACCGCTCAAGTCTCTTGCAACGCCCCTGCCGGCCTAACGTGGCGCGGTCATCCTGACCGTGGTTATTGAGCGTGGCACGGGCATCCTGCCCGTGTTTATTGAGCGTGGCACGGGCATCCTGCCCGTGTTTATTGAATTTTATGCGCCGCATCGGATTATAACGGCATATTTTATGATTGCCAGCGTCGGCCGTGTCTAATAGGTTGGAATGAGGTGTTGCGTGGAGGGATGGCAGAGTGGACGAATGCGCCGGTCTTGAAAACCGGAGACCCGCAAGGGTCCGGGGGTTCGAATCCCTCTCCCTCCGCCACAGGCTGTCCGCAGGGCCAAGCGCAGCGTACAGCCATCCCTCTCCCTCCGGCCAATATCATCCGGGCCACTGCGCCCGGACAAGAAGAATGGAGATACGTTGACCATGAAGCCTATGGTTGCCATTGTGGGCCGACCCAATGTCGGAAAATCAGCGCTGTTCAATCGTCTGGTCGGACGGCGTCTGGCCATTGTGCATGCGCAGAGCGGGGTGACGCGCGACCGCATGGTGCAGGAGGTGTGCTGGCGGAATCGGCGTTTCGATTTGACGGATACCGGCGGCATTACGGCGTCCGGGCGTGAACGCGACGGCGATTTCTTCGAGGAGGGAATTCGTCGGCAGGTGGATGCGGCCCTGGCGGATGCGGCGGCGGTCATTTTGACGACCGACATCGAGTCCGGTCTGCATTCGGCGGATTGCGAGGCCGCCGACCGGGTGCGACGCGCCGGACTGCCCGTGGCGCTGGCCGCCAACAAGGCCGATTCACCGGAGAAGGAGGCGCTCGCCGGCGACTTCGCGGGATTGGGTTTTCCGGTGTTCCCGGTTTCGGCTCTGCAGAACCGGGGCATTCAGGCCCTGATGGAGCATGTGGCCGGTCGATTGCCGGAACAGCCGCCTTTGGCGCAGACGGATCCTCTCAAGATCGCCATTGTGGGCCGCCCCAATGTCGGAAAGTCCTCCTTTATCAATCGCCTTTTGCGAGAGGAGCGCATGATCGTGTCCGACGTGCCGGGAACTACGCGGGACAGCGTCGATATTCCCTTTGCTATTGGCAAAGGAGACGCGGCCCGGCCTTGTGTGCTGATCGATACGGCCGGGTTGCGCCGTTCGGCCAAGATTACGGAAGCGGTCGAACGCTTCGGTCGATTCCGTGCGGAAAACAGTATTCGGCGATCCGATGTGACCGTTCTGCTGCTGGACGCCGTAGCGGGGCCGACCGCTTTCGACAAAAAAATCGCGGCGTTGATCGCGAGCTGTCGCAAGGGTTGCCTGATAGCGGTCAACAAATGGGATCTGGCCGAGGAGACGCAGCGGCAATGGGGTCCGCGCGTCGCCCGGGAAATGCCGTTTATGGAGCATTGTCCGCTGGTGTTTTTTTCGGCCAAGACCGGATACAATATTCGCCAGAGTCTGGAAGCCATGGACCATGTCGCCGCCCAGACGAACATGACGTTGCCTACCGGCTTGCTCAACCGCGTACTTAACGAGTTGCAGGCCCGGGCGCAAACGCCTGTCGTGCGCGGCAAACGGCCGAAGCTCTTCTATGCCACCCAGACCGGGCGCGCCCCGATTCGCGTACAGATTTTCGCCAGTCATCCGCGCTCCATCGCGCCGGCCTACCGGACCTACCTGATTCACGGTTTACGCCGCCGTTTCGGGCTGGAAGGGGCGCCGGTCGTCCTGGAGTTTCGCGCCCGCGAATCCGCGCCACGCAACGGCGAGGTCGCCTAGCCCTGAAATAAGCGAGTTTTTCTGCTGCGAGCACGCCAAGGCACCGCATCCGCAGACATTTGCGCACTCTCGCGACGAAAACCAGGCTTAGAACGACCCGATGAGTCCGCCGCCCGCGTAGGCGCCGTCGGTCAGCGGGGCGCCGGGGAAGTAGCCCTCGTTTTTCCAGCCGAGCTTCAGTCCGACGCGCAGAAAGGGGCCGGCGGGGAATTCGATTTCGCCGGCGACGTTCCAGCCTGCACCGTCGTAGAGGTTTTCGGAGGCTTCGGGATGTTGCCAGTAGTCGCCGGCCAGCGAGAGTCGCGTACGGGGGCCGAGCGCCATGCGGTGCGCGCCGCCGCCGAATCCGTAGGCGGTTTTTTCGGAGGCGCGCAGGTCGCGGGCGTAGAGGCTCAAAACGCCGCGCGGGGTGAGCAGATAGAGGTCGAGGAAGCGACTGACGGATTGCGGTTCGATCGTGGCGCGTGTGCCCAGGCCCATGGCGTAGCGGTTGTTAAGGGGCAGGGCGGGGCGCGGCATGAAGCGTTGGCCGTCGATGACATGGTGTCGGACGTACAGATAGACGGAGGCCCAGAGCATGGGATCGAGGGCGTTCCACAGGGCCGCGTCGCGGGCCTGACGATAGTTGCGATCGAGCAGCGGGTCGTCGAAGTCCAGGGCGTAGTCGCGGCGCCAGACGGCGCCGGCGTCGGCCCGGCGGCGGGCGGCCTGGCGCGTGGCGAGGTAGATGGCGATGTCGTTGCCCTGTTCGTATTGTTCGGTGAAAGTGGCGGAATCGTCTTCGTCGGCGCGCCGTTCGCGATCGGCGCGCGGTTGGGCGGTGGCGAGGACATAGACGCTCAGGTCCAGCTTGGCCAGCAACAGCAGCATGGCGTCCGAGGCGGGAGCGGGGTCGGGTCCGCAAAAGTCGATCAGAATGCGGTGCGCCATGACGCTGTCGGCTTCCGTTCCGCCGGCGGTGAGGGCCGCGAGCTGCTCCAGGCTGGCGGGGTCGCGCGCGATGGTGGTGTAGGCGCTGAAGTCGAGGCCGAATCCGTAGGAGGGTTTCAGTCCGAATTCCCGTCCGCGCGCGCCGTGTCCGTGTATCTCGTGTTGCAGGGTGGAAATCAGGATGGCGAAAGGCAATTCGTAGGCGGGGGTCAGATAGCGCAGGCGGCGGGTCGGCAGGGCGGCGGCGTCGGACGCGGCGCGATGCAGGGAAATCATGACGCGCCCGCCGTAGTCCATGGCCGGCTCCGTTTCGTGTCCGATGAAGTAGGGGCCGAAACGGGGCTCTTCCGCGCGCGGTTTTTCGTCCGCCCGCAATGTTCCGGCGGCGAAGAAGGTTCCCGCCAGGAGGGCGGCGCGGACGAGGCGGACGGCGAGACGTTGCGTTTTCATGGAGCCGCCTTTCGCAGGCGAACGAACTTTTCCTTTTCGAGAAAGTCGAAGTATTCCAGCAGTTTCGCCAGAGAGAGCGGCCGGTCCGTTTCGTGAAGCTGACAGCGATACACATCCAGCAGCGTACGCCGACCGTCGCACCAGAAGAGGGGCAGCAGCAGCTCGGGCGACCAGGTGGGGTCGAAAGGCGCCTGGCCGCGCGAGGCGGGGGGGATGTGCTGCAGGGTGAGGGGGCCGGCCAGGGTGCGGACCGGAACGAGCGCGCGGGCGCGTTGCGCCAGAGGGCGCGGCAGGCGTTCCGGGGGCGGGACGGCGGCGGCGGACGCTATTTGCGCGCGCGCGACGGTGCGCAGGCGTCGGCGTTGCGCGGCGCAGCGCAGTCCGGTCAGGGTTTCGAGACGCGCCAGACGGGCCAGTTCGCAGGAGAGGCGATAGCGGATGCGGGAAGGCGGACTGTCGGGCCGGCGCAGACTGCGTTCGCCCTCGTCCGCGCAGAGGACGGCGATTTCGCGGGCCAAGTCGCCGTCCAGCGCGGCGGCGGCGTACAGGTAGGCGGTCATCGCGCCGCCGACCAGTTTGAGCGTAAGGGCCGACACCTTGTCGGGCGTGTCCTCGTTGGAATGGTAGTAGCGGTCGCGCAAGTGGATCAACGCGGGGCAGGGCGGTCCCACGGTGGGGTCGCCGACGATGTTGTCGTTGACGATGAAGCCCATCGGCTGTACGGCGAGGCGCGAGCCGACGATTTTCGCGACGCAATGGCGGAGCAGCGGGTCGGCAAAGGAGGCGACCGCGTCCGGGGCGCGATAGACGTGCAGCGTGGAGCGGCAGAGTTTCTGGTTCTGCCCGATCATGTCCGGATTGACGCCGGCGACGTATGTTTTGTTGCGGTTGCGCACGGCTTCGAAGTAGGCCAGAAAGCCGACGATTTCGAAAGTGAAGACGACCCGGATCGTGCGTTGGGGCGGAGGCAGATCCCCTTGCGCGACCAGGCGGCGAATCGTGCGCAGCGCCTCGATGGCGCCGGCGACGCCCGAGTTGTTGTCGTTGGCGCCCGGTTCGTAGAGGTGCGCCACGACGACCACTTCCTCGTCGGGCTTTTCCGTGCCGCGCAAAACGCCGGTGGCGCACAGCAGGTGTCCGGGGCCGCGGGAGCCGGCGACCGCGAAGGCGGCTTCGATGGCGCCGTGCCGTTGCAGAGCGCGCCGGACGCGCGCGCCCTGTCGGCGCGACAGCGAGAAGCCGACCAGTCCGGCTGTGTCTTCCAGCAGATAGGCGTTTTCCCAGCGATGACCGTCCTGAAAGTCGCGGGGTTCGCGTACGCCGCTCCAGTTGGGCGAGAAGTCGGAGACCACGCCCAGTGCGCCCTGGTCGGCCAGAGTGCGGGGCGGTTCGCGCAGGGCCTCGGAAAAGACCAGTGCGCCCCGGCTTTGCGGCGTGCCGACGGGAACGAGGCGGGTGCGGATTTCGCCGGATGTCGGGGCGCTGTAGGGGAATACCGAGGTGGGAATGCGGGCGTAGTTCGCCAGAGTGTGCCAGCGGCCGTCGAGTTTCAGTCTCAGGCGCGCCTGCGTAACGTTCCAGACGGGCGGACTTTTCCAGCCGCCGTAGAAGCGCCGGCCGTCCGAAGGGAACGCCAGGGTTTCGACCTCGTCGAAATGCAGGTTGCGCATGCGTTGCGCGCACCAGGCGACGCTGCGTTCGTATTGCGGGTTGGTGATACGGCGGCTGAAGCGGGTCAGGATCGCGACATCGGCTTTGGCGCTGTCTCCCGAGTAGGCTTGGCTAGCGAGTTTGACTATGGCGTCAAGGTTCATGGGCCCATCTAGCTATGGTTTCCTCGTACCCATTGACGGACGGGTTCCGGCAGGGGCGCAATGGAGACGATGCGCGCGTTGCGGGGCGGATCGAAGCCCGGCAGGGTCAGGGTGGCGCCGGGCGCCTGGTTGGCGAGGGTTTGCGCGAGCAGGCTTTGGCAGGAAACGATATTGAGCGTTTCGTCGCGATCCCATTCGCCCAGAATATGGTAGTGCAGGGTTTGGCCGTTGTCGGTTTCCAGTGTCACTTGCGTACCCATGCCGGCGCGTTCGCAGGGGAAGTCGGCGAAATCCGTCTCGCGGACGGTAGCCAGATCCTGTTCCCATTGCGCTTTGCGGGCCATGAGCAGGCCCTGCTGCTGTCTGGCGGTTTCGTATTCGGCGTTTTCGCGCAAGTCGCCATAGCTGCGGGCGACGCCGATGTCCTTGCTGTTTTCCGGAATTTCCACCTCGATCAGACGCTTGTACTGGCGATTGCGTTCGCGGTAGCTGGCGACAGAAGTGAAGCGGCGGGCGGTCGGCGCTTCGGGCGCCTGTTCGGGGGTGACGGTTACGCGCGCCAGATCGGGATACTGACGGATGATGATGGCCATGACCGAGCGGCGGCTGGAAATGTCCCAGTCGTCGGCGTCGCGGACTTTGGTCAGGAGGTCGGCGCGCCCCTGCGCGGTCATGCTATCCAGTACGGGGGTGAGCCAGGCGGCGTTTTCCATGAGCGCGCGAAGCTGATTCTGGGCTCTGAGCGCGTCGCCCGCACTGCGGCGCTCAAGCGCGGCGACGGCGCGCAGCAGCAGTTCCGCAGCCGGTACGGCGGCTTCGGACCATGGGTCCGCGATGTTTTTGGCGAGCCAGGCCAGAAGCGGAAGGGGGGGCTCGTGGCGCGCGAGCAGCTCGTGCAGGCGCGCCATGACGGTCTCGTCGCAGTTTCCGTCGCGCAGGAAGATCAGGAACGAGTTGAGGGTGGGTCCGCTGCACAGCGGCAAGGCGTCCAGCACTAGTTCGCGGGTTTGTTCGGAATTGCGGCGGGCCAGAAGTTCGAGGAAATCCTTGCGTTCGCGGACCGGCAGACCTTCGGCGGCGGCGATGAAGCGCTGCGGTTCGAACAGGCGATCCAGCAGGCCGTCGCCGATGGAGGCGGCCTCGATTCCCAGTCGTTCGGCCAGGAGAGCGAAGCGGGCCATCAGATCGTGTCGCCGGCTTTCCGCGCCGTGCATGGCAAAGGTCAGGCGTTCGCGGACGATGGCCTCGATTTCCGGTGCGGCGACACGGTCTGTCGCTTCTTCGCGCAACAGTTCTTCGAGCAGGTCGAAGATGCGGTCCATGTCGGTACAGGCGCTCAGGGTGTCGAACCACGCGGGCCCGAACTCTTTTTCGGAGCCCAGCAGGACGATGGGGTCGGCCCGGCGCGCGGGAAAATCCACCAGGCGGTCGGCCTTCAGTTCTTTGCGGGCGGCATCCCAGAAGCGTTTCCAGTCGGACTCGGACACGACGGAGCCGCGCAGGCGGTCCTGCAGGGCGGCCACGTTCATGGGGCCGAAGCTGTGCAGCGCGATTTTGACGATTTCGGCGGGTTTTTCGGCGATTAATTGGGCGAATCCGGCGGGATCGGCGTGACGGCGCGCCATCAGGTGTTCGGGTCCGATCAGTTCCAGGGTTTCCGCGGCATAGCTCAAGGTCATTTCATGACGCGCTTTCCGGTCGAAGTCGATTTCGACCTTTCCGTAGAAGTCGTCGATGTTGCGGACGATCCCGAAGCCCCAAGTTTTGTCGTGACACAGGGTGTCGGGGACCAGGCCGCGCAGCACATCGATGCGACGCAACGCTTCGGACAGGGGAACGCGGGGGTTGTCGAAGCCCGCATGATCGAGCCATTGAGCCGCTTTTTTGGGGTCCAGCGCCGACTTGAGGGTTTTGAGCGAGAGCGCACGCAGTCTGTCGTCAACGCCGTGACGGTCGCCCCACTGGCGCAGAACGGTCACCAGCGGTTCGGGCTGGCGGCGTTCCGCCAGTTTTTCGGTCAGCAGTTCCAGCCAGGACCAGGCGCGATCGGGATCCGTTTGCGGATGCGCGGCAAAGATGGCGGCGTCCATGGCCTGAACGGGAATCGGGTTCGTATCGAGTGCGCCTAGGAACCATTCCTCGGTTCGGCTTTCCGTCATGCGGCTTCCTCCGTTGCGGTTGTCTCGGACAGCAGAATCTCGAAAGATCGGGCTGTGAAAAAAAAACGGGTTCCACTCTTGCGTATTGGGCTGATTTTTGCAACATGGAAATATGAAAATTCGATCTTTCACCGTTTCGGCGCCGGAGGAGGGCATGGCTCTGGCCGATTTTCTGGCGCGGCGTCTGGAGAGTTCGCGCGGCAAAGCCAAGGGCCTGCTCGACGCCCGTGCCGTATGGGTCAACGGGCGCCGGATCTGGATGGCGCGGCATCGCCTGGGGGCGCGCGACGAGATTCGCGTGACCGTTGCGGAAGGGGCGGGGGAGGCGCGTGACCGGGCGTCCGTGCCGCTTCTCTACCGCGACGGGGACTGTCTGGTGGCGGACAAACCGGCGGGTCTCTTGAGCAACGAGAAGGACAGCGTAGAGGCGCGTTTGCGGCAACGGTCGCCGGAGTATGCCGATGTGCGGGCGGTGCATCGTTTGGATCGGGACACGTCGGGCTGTCTGATATTGGCGGTCCACGCGGCCGCGCGCGAGGCGTTGGTGCGGGCTTTTCGAGAGCGACAGGTGAGTAAAACCTACTGCGCGCTGGTCTGGGGGCGTCCGCCGCGCGAAGCCGACCGGCTGGTTTCGACGATGGACGGCGGCCGGGCGGTGAGCCATGTGCGAATGGTTTCCGCGAGTCGGCGGGCCAGTTTCCTGCACGTGCGCATTGAGACGGGGCGTACGCATCAGATTCGACGGCACTTGCGCGAGATGGGTTGTCCCGTCGTCGGCGACCGGCAATACGGTCACGCGCGTTCCGACTGGCAGACGGATATCGCGCCGCGCCAGATGCTGCACGCCTGGCAGGTGGCGTTTCCGCATCCGCGCGAGTCGCGGGCGGTGCGGGTCACGGCGCCGCTGCCGCGCGATTTTGCGCGGGCCATGCAGGCTTTGAACCTTAAAGAAGCATGTGCAGGGTCAGCAGACCGTAGGCGGTGACCAGCACGGAATCGCTTTCCCAGAAACGGCCGCTCTTGTTTTCCCAGTAGCCATGACCGGTTTGCGGGTCGATGGTCTGCGTTTCCACCATTTTCTTGGCGATTTCCTCGCGCCAGTTGACGGGTTTGCCGTCGTGCGGCACGGCGTCGGCGCCGAGCGCGGACAGGCTTTTGGTCAGGACATTGTAGAAATAGAAAAGGCCCTGCGCGCCCATGCCGGGGTTTTCTTCCAGGGTCCAATGGCGGGAGGCCCAGTCGAAGGCCGAGCGGACGCGCACGTCTTCGCGATCCACATCGGCGTAGATCAGGGCCAGCAGTCCGGCGTAGGTCATGCTGCCGTAGGAGCGGAAATAGACGGTTCCCGTCTCGTTGGTGGTGGTGCCGGCCTTGGACTCGCCCGGTTTATAGAAGAAACCGCCGTAAGATTCCTTGCCGGCTTCCGGTCGATTTTGCATGCGCTCGACGAATTTGACGGTTTGGGACCAGTCGATGTCGACGCGTTTCTCGCCGGCCGGGCGGGCTTCTTCGGCATCGGCCGTTTCGCGCATGGCGACGGCCGCGTAATAGGTATTGAGCAGGTCGGCATAGGCGCGGTCGGTCTGACGGTCGTAGCCGAAGCCGCCCTTGTACACGTCGTCGCCGAAGTGCTGGGAGCCGGCGATATAGGTGCGGGCGTTGAGCACGTAGGGGGTCAGTTCCGGGTTGCCTGCGGCGTGCAGGGTTGTCATGCAGATGGCGGTGTTGTAGTTGCCGAGGCCGCCGCCCTTGCGACCTTCCACCGGGCGATAGATGCCGCCGTCGTCTCGCGCGCAGGAGAGGATGAAGGCGATGCCCTTGCGGACCACCTCGTCCTTGCGCGGATGGCGGGAGCGGATGAAGGCTTCGGTGGCCAAGGCGGTGATGGCGGGGAAGTTGGGGTTGGACCAGGAACCGTCGTCGCGCTGGCGCTCGGCGAGCCAGTCCAGTCCGCGCTGCAAGGCGGCGTGGACTTCGTTTTCGAGAGAGAGGCCCAAGGTGCCGGCCGGCTGCCCGGAAAGGCGCGCGACGCCGTCGCCCGTTTGGCCCGCCGCAGGTGGAGGGGCGTCCAACGCCGCAGGGTCCAGCGCGGGGGCGGACGGGACGGAAGAATTCTTTTGCGTGGGCCGGCGCGGGTCGCGGTCCTGACGAGCGCGCATGCGCCAGACGCCCAGCCCGACGGCGAGGCCGACCATAATCAATAATGAAACAATACGATTGACTTTCACGATGATTTCCTCCTATTTACATGGAAATGAATCTGTCGAACCTATCGAACGCGGTTCCCTTCGAAAAGGTTCACTGTCATCTTGCGGAATAGAGGTATTTTGTTTCGGCGGAAACGGCCGGATGGAACGAAAGCCCGGATGCGGCCGCTGTGGCGGGGCGAATCCTCGTCGCCGGACGCTGTCGGGAAGGGCGGGAGGCGCGCGATGGTCTGGACGGCCGGACTGAGCGAAAGGGAGAAGCGAATGGCGTTGCGCATTGCGCGCGACGCGCTGGAGGCGCGTGTGCGCGGAACGGCACATTCGTTCGACAGGGAGCGCTACGATTTGACGTCGCATCTGGAGGCGTGTCGGGCGACGTTTGTGACTTTCCGCAACGGGCCGCGTTTGCGCGGTTGTATGGGAACCCTGGAGGCTCGCGAATCCCTGTGCCGTTCCATTTGGCGCAGCGCGTCGAATGCGGCTGCGGACGAACGGTTCGCGCACGACCCGATTGGGGAAGGCGAGTTGGCGGACATTCGGACGACGGTGTCGGTGCTGGAGCCGCTTAGAATCATTTCGGAACCGGCGGCGTTCCATGTGGGGGAACATGGCGTTTGGCTGGCGAAAGGCGGGCGGGGCGCGGTGTTTCTGCCGGAAGTGGCGACGGAACAGGGATGGTCGCGGGAAGAGACGCTGGCGGAGCTTTGTCTCAAGGCCGGGCTGCGCCGCGACGACTGGCGCGAGGGCGCCTCGCTGGCGGTGTTCGGCAGCGAGGCGTTTTCGGAGACGATATAGATTCGGATACAGGAGACAGCGCATGGCGGTGCCCGGTTGCGACATACTGGAGAAAATTGGAAGCGGCGGCATGGCGACCGTGTACATGGCGCGACAGGTGTCGTTGGACCGCATTGTGGCGGTCAAGGCGCTGGCACCGGAGTTGCTCGGTGAAAAAGCCGACGTGCTCAGTTTTCAGACCGAGGCGCAGGCGGCGGCCAAGCTCAATCATCCGGGGATTATCCAGGTGTACGACGCTCGCGTGGACGAGGGCGCCTGCTACATCATTATGGAATACATTGCCGGGCGTACGCTGGGCGACATTGTACGCGACCAGGGTCCTTTGTCGGAAAAGGAGGCCATGCGAGTGGCCGAGAACGTGGCCAAGGCGCTCGCCTATGCCTGGAACAAGGAAAGCATCATCCATTGCGATATCAAGCCCGACAACATCATGCTGGACGCCGACGCCACGGTCAAGGTGGCCGATCTCGGGCTGGCCCGCACCATCCGGGCGATAAGCGGCAAGGGCCTGACCGACGAGATTGCGGGGACGCCCGCCTACATTTCTCCCGAACAGGCGCGCGGCGAGTCGGATATCGACTGCCGTTCGGACATTTACAGTCTCGGGGCGACTCTGTATTTTCTCGCGACCGGCAAGAACATGTTCGACGCTTCGACCGACACCGAGATGCTACGCAAGCAGATCAGGGAGACGGCGGTGCATCCGGTCGACATCAATCCCAAGCTGTCACCTCCATTTTGTTCGCTGATCGAGAAAATGCTTTCGCGCGACAAGCTCCAGAGGCCCAGGGACTGGTCGGCTTTTCTGGCGGATTTGGAGCGTGTGCGCAAAAATCGCCTGCCGCGCGCGCCGATCATGCTGGAAGGGGTCAGCGCCATTCGCAAGCCGCAAAAAGGAACCGGGAAACGCAGCCGGGAGGCGGAAGCGGTGATCCGGCGCGCGCCCAAAATCGCGGCCCGCAAGACGCCGCGGCGCATACAGTTCAAAACCGACAGGGCCGCGTCGGGGACGGCTTCTTCGTTACCGACTATAACGCTGGAAAAACCGAAACGATCTGTCGCGCCGCTGGTCGTGCTCGGCGTGTTGCTGGCGGCTTTGGCGACGGTCGTTCCTGTGGCGCTGCATGTGACGCGGCAACGCGATCTGCAACGGGCGGAGCTGCTGCGGCAGGAACAGGTTCGGCAAGACCGATTGGTACGCCTGGGTAGGGAATACGCGGCCGTGCAGGCGCAGGAGCGAGCGAATCCGGAACAGTACGACCGAATCGCGGAGATCTTCGAGGCGTTGGTCGAGACGGGGGAGGGAACGGAATACGCCGATCTGGCTCGTAAATCCGCGCAGGCGACGCGGGCGCGCAAGCGTAGAAGAGAGATCGATTTGATGGCGGAAATAAAGTCGGAAACGGCGGCGCTGACCGCCGAGGGGCGTTTCGAGGACGCTTTGAGTTTTTGTCGCGACTACGACGGAGAGCTGGCTGCGGAAACACGGGAGGCCAGACAGGCTCTGGCGGCGGAAGTTCAGTCGCAAATGGATCTGTTTGCGGAAAAGAAGCGCGAGGAGGCCCGGCGGAACGAGCAAGTCTGGATGACGATTCTGGACGACACCATATTTCGGTTGATTACCCGCGGGGTTCCCAGCGCGCTGGCGCGGGTGGAGTCGGCGCTGCACGATACGGATCTGGGCGTCCAGAAGGCGGTGGCGGAAAACGTCAGAAAACTGCTGGGGGAGGCTTCGCGGGTCGATCAGGCGATTCTGCGCTGGTTCGACGAACGCAAGGGGCAGAGCGTACAAGTGGAGATTGACGGGAAGCCGCGAGCTTTCGCCATTAAAGACGTGACGGATAATCGCATTGTCGGAGAAATTATGGAGGGGGGCCGGCTGGTGCGCAGTGTCAGGACGGTGCGTTATTATGTCGACGATCTGTCCGTGTCTGATCGTATGGCTCGGCTGGAAGGCGATATCTCTCCGGGCGCGACTCTCGCGAAAGGCCTGATGATGCTGGAGTTGGGTCGGGTCGAGGAGGCCCTCGGCCTCTTTGAAGAACTGGGCGCGGGTCTCGGTTCGCGTCTAACGCGTTTTGTCGTGCAATCCGGAAAGGGCGGACTGGCGGATGCCATGGCGGAACGCGACATGGTGGCATTGATGCGCTCGGCCGGAGTGGTTGTGGGTCTGTTTTCTCGGGAAGAGTGGATGAAGTCGCTGGAGGGACGCAGCGCTTCCGAGGAAGAGGTCGCAAGACTTGTGTGGAGTGTCGGCCAGTTTCGAGAGAAACATAAGGGCGCCCCGTTTGCGCAAAAGGCCGAGCCGATTCTGGCGGCTTTGGAAGCAATGCCGGTCACGCTATCCGTGTTTTCCGGCCCCCATGTCGGACAGAACGATGATTCCGCTTCCTTGCCGGAATCTTTCGGGCAGAACGATGATTCCGCTTCCCTGGGTCTACTCGTCACGCGTAAGATGCTGGCCGACAATCCCGGCCTGATATCGTCCGGCATTCGCCTGCAGGCCGACGACGGGGGCCGGATTGTGCGTTTGGAGGTGATTTCGCCCGCCATAAAAAATATCGGCGCTGTGGCGGCTCTCACGGACTTGCGCGAATTGGTTTTCGCCGGCATGCCGCAGGAGTCCGGCCAAAGATCCGCAGCGCTCTCGGACATTTCGCCATTAAGCGGACTGCCTTTGACTACGCTGGATATTTCACTGACCGCAGTGACGGATCTGACGCCGCTGCGCGGCATGAAACTGACGGAACTGAGCTTGGCGCATGTTCCGGTTGGCGATGTTGCGGCGCTGCGTGGCATGCCGCTCAAAAAATTGAATCTGGCCGGAACCGCCATCGATTCCGTTGCGGCGCTGTCGGGTCTGCCGATCGATAACCTTGATGTTTCCGGCACACGTCTAGCCGATCTTGCGCCTGTGCGGGGCATGCCTCTTACGCATCTTAATATCGGTCGAACGCATGTTGATCGTATCGATCCTTTGCGCGGCATGCCTTTGCGTGTCTTGACCATTGACGGGATCGGGATGCGCGACTTCGATACGCTTAAGGGAATGGAACTGATGTATCTGAGCGCCAACGATACAGGCGTACGAGATCTTTCCGCGTTGCGCGGCATGCCTCTGGCGCATTTGCGGTTGAACGGCGCCCGTGCGCGCGACTTGTCCCCGCTGGAAGGTCTGCCGCTGAAGTCCTTGGAACTGAACGATGCGACCGCCCGAAATTTCGACGCCTTGCGCGGTATGCCTCTGGAATGGCTGGAAATCGCCCGAACGCGTTTCAGCGATACGAAGTTGCTGGTCGGCATGCCGCTTCAGCGCCTGGACGTGTCGGAAACCCGTGTGAGCGATCTTTCGCCGATTCGCGGAGCCCCTCTTGTCCGGCTGGCTTTTCGAGATACGCGGGTGTCCGATCTGGCCTTTTCCATGGGCATGCCGTTGGTGGAAATCGATTGCCGCAAAACCCGCGTAAGCGACTATTCTCCGTTGGGCCACTTGCGTTTGCACAGCATTGAAATCGACGATCCGGACGAGACGGCGGTGCGTAGCGCATTGCGGCGCATACCAACGCTGCGCTTTGTCAATGCGAAAACTTGGATGCCTTG
>CAZYAW010000246.1:0-6493 GCA_964646045.1 uncultured Victivallales bacterium
TTACCGAGGCTTCCTGTTTCCAGGGCCTGACACCATCCGGGTCTGCCTTTTCGTGACTTTTCGTGACTTTTTGTGGTAATTCCTGCTCCGACTCCGGAGTAGCAAGCCGCGCTTGGCGCGGCGGCCTGGCAGACAAGAGGGTTGGCCACAAAAAGTCACGAAAAAACACGAAAAAAGAGCCCGGTGTATCTTCTGCCCTTTTCGTGGTGAATTCTCCGGCAATCTCTGCGCTCTCTTCACTCCAGCGGGGCGAACTGATTGATCACGGCATTGCGAATGCCGGTATCCCAGAAAAAGATTTTGCGCATTTTTTCAGTTTTCCGGCCAAGCCGCCACGCTTCTATATCTTCAAAACGCTCAATTTTCATTGTCACATTCTTTTTTTTCAACCGTGAACCGTGAACGCTTACATATTCCCTACGTCCCGGCAAAGCCGGATCCGTGGAGATCAAATGGCCTCCAAGCTCGGCCAAGCCTACGAGAAGCGCTTCGGGGCCGATTCGTACGCAAAAGCGAAAGAGACTCGTGACACGATTGCCGGTTGACAAACGCGACCCGGCGCCTACTATCCGGCGGTGAACTTCCAGGAAAGGATCCCCCTATGCCCGCTATGCCAAACGAAACAGCGACGACGGAAACTCTGAACCACAACGATGCGACCGTGCGCCGACAGGCGCTAAACGCATTGTGCGAGAGCCGGCCCCGCGCCTGGCCGGCGGAAAACGAAAATGTCAACATGCACATTCATTCGTTTTTCTCCTTCAATGCCGAAGGCTGGTCTCCCACGCGCATCGCCTGGGAAGCGCGCCAGGCCGGACTCTATGCGGCGGCTCTGTGCGATTTCGACACGCTGGACGGACTGGACGAGTTCCTGGCCGCCGGTCGCGATCTGGGCCTGCGCGCGGCGGTGAGCATCGAAACGCGCTCCTACGTGGACACATTGGCCGACGCGGAAATCAGTTCCCCGGGCGAGCCCGGCGTGGCCTATGTCATGGGGCTGGGCTTTGGCGAACGGCCGTCGGCCGGCACGCCGGCGGCGACCGGACTGAGCAATCTGCGCGCGCGCGCCGACCAGCGCAACCGGGCGCTCGTGCAACGCGTCAACGCCGCTCTGCCCGCTATCGCCATCGACTACGACGCCGACGCAGTGGCCCTCATGCCGGGCGGCCTGCCCACCGAACGACAACTGGTGCGCGCCTACCTGCGCAAGTCACGCCAGGTCTTCCCCGTCGGCCCCGACTTTAAGAGCTTTTGGGCCGAAACCCTGGCCATGACAGAGGACGCCATGCACGCGCTGACCACCGACGAAGCGGCCTTCGAGGAAAAAGCGCGGGCGCGTCTGGTCAAACGGGGCGGACTGGGCTACGAGGCCCCTTCCCCGCAAACGTTTCCGGCCACGCGCGCGTTCATGGACTGGGTACGCGCCTGCGGCGCCCTTCCCGCCGTCGCCTGGCTGGACGGAACCAGCGCGGGCGAAGCCGACGCCCGCGAGTATTTACGACAAATGCGCGAACAGGGGGCCGCCGCCCTGAATATCGTTCCGGACCGCAACTGGAACATCGCCGATCCCGCTCTGCGCGAGGTCAAAACCCGCAAGCTGCGCGAGACTGTGGCCGCCGCCGAGGACCTCGGTTTTCCGATCAATATCGGCACCGAGATGAATCGCCGGGGACTGCCTTTCTGCGACGATCTGAACGGCGACGCGCTGCGACCCTACAAGGAGATTTTCCGACGCGGCGCCCGCATCGTAATCGGCCAGACACGACTGGCGCGCTGGGCCGACTACCCCTACGGCGGCGAACAGGCGCAACAGGATTTTGCGAGCGTGCAGGACCGCAACCGCTTCTTCGCGAACGTCGGCGCCGGACCGGCCTTTGACGCCGCTACGGAGGCGCAACTCGAACGGCAGGGTCCGCGTCAAGCGCTGGATTGGTTCCGCGCGCGCGCCAAGCAGACCGACGGGAATGGGGCTTAAGAGCTATACGGTCTCGACGCTGCCGGCGGCATGACTCTTGAGCGCGGCCGTGAAGAGCCGATGCGACAAGGCGGCCTCGGCCGGCGTAACGCAGCCCGCAAAGCGGCTTTTGGGACTGCCGCGATCCAGTTCGTAAAGAAAGGCCGCCCACATCTGCTGAATGACGTCGCTGAACCCGCACTCGAAGATGGCGCCGGTGATGCCGCTAAACGCCATCTGCCAGCCCATGTCGATTTGCTGCCAGGCCTGCGTTCCGCCGCTGTATTCCAGAATCTCCAGGCGGCGCGGATTGCGACTCGACCAGCGACCGCAGGCTCGCATGCCCTTGATCTCCAGATACCAGGTATTGGTCTCGCCCGGCGCGATGCGCTGCGTCTTAATAGTCAGAGGAAAACGCTCGCCGCCGTCGGGATCGAGCGCCTCGCACAACAGCGTGGCGTTGTCCCAGGTTTTACAGGGAACCGGATGTCCGTCGGGACCCGGCCGTTCCTTGACGATCTTCGACAAAATCGCTCTCACGTTCTGCGGAATCCAGCCGGCCCGAAACGGCATGTGGCAGGCGTGCATGCCCAAATCGCCCATGCATCCGTACTCGCCATTGAATTCGATCCGGCGCTTCCAGTTGATCGGCTTGGCGGTATTCAAATCCGAGGAATGCAGAAAACCGCTCTCGACTTCCAAAATGCGACCGAAGGCCCGACCCTCGATCATCTCGCCCAGTTTCTGCATCGGCGGAAAGAACGGCGACTCCGAGCTGCAGCGCACGAACACGTCCGGATGGCGCGCAATGCAGTCCATGATGGCCGTATTGGCCGCCAGGTCGATGCCAAACGGCTTTTCCGCAAGCAAATGCTTACCGGCGGCAATGGCGTCGCAGTAGAATGCCGCGTGCAGATGGTGCGGCACGGCAATGTAAACCGCATCCACATCCGGGTTGGCCAGCAAGGCCTTGCTATCGTCCGTGACCTGCCGGATGGCGGGAAAATGATCCTGAAACCAGGGGATCGTCGCCGGGTTGCGGTCGCATATCGCCACCAGTTCCGGCTGCACCTCCATATCGGTTAAATGGCACCAGCGCGCAATGGCGCTGCCGAACTCGCGGCCCATAAGACCCAGTCCGATAATTCCGAATCGCACTTTTCTCATGATGGCTCCTCTGTCGCCAAATCGTTCCGGCCAGGTTTCATCAGCGCTTGTAGCGGATGGGCCGGTCTCCCCGCGCGGGCGGGTATGCGCGGTCTTCGGACCCCTCCTGCTCCGCCTCCTCGGCGACGCCTCAGGCGAAACCCAATTCCTTTTCCGTCTCGCCAATGGCCTCCTCGATCATATTCAGGCCCTTGACGAGCGTTTCCTCGGTCATCACGATGGGCGGACTCATGCGCAGGATGTGCCCGGCCGGAATCCAGGCCAATCCTTGGCGAAAGGCCTTCTGATACACGAGTTTACCGGCTTCTGGGAACGGCGTCTTGGCGGCCCGGTCCTTGACCAGTTCCACCCCCATCAAACAGCCTTTGGCGCGGACGTCGCCGACGATCGGATGCCGTTCCAGCCAGGGCGTCATTACGCGCATGGCGACCTCGCCCAGATGACGGGCGTGCTCGAGCAGATTCTCCTCCTCGATCACCTGGATACTGGCCAGCGCGGCGGCGCAGGCCATCGGATTGCCGCCGTAGCTGCTCGACGCCGAAATGGACTCGAACGATTCTTTCCAGGGCTCGCGTACCGCCACGCAGGTCACCGGGAATCCATTGCCGAACCCCTTGCCGATCGTCACGACGTCCGGCACGACCCCCCAATGCTCCATGCACAGCCACTGCCCCGTGCGACCCCAGCTCGTGAGCACTTCGTCGGCCATCAGGAGCAGACCGCGCTCGTCGCAGAACGTGCGCAACTTGGGAAAGAAATCGTCCGGCGGCATCACCGATCCGCCCCACCCCTGAATCGGCTCCAACACAAAGGCCGCCGCCTGTCCCACGGTGGCGCGATCGAGATACATCGCATAGAATTCCAGATATTTTTCCGTGTCCAGCGTGCCGTCCGCCCTTGTCCACATGGGACGATACAGATCCGGACGCGGCACCATGTGGCTGCCCGGCGCGCGCACGGCGCCGTACACCGAGGAACGAATCTGACCCAGCGACACCGATCCGTAGGTCTTGCCGTGATAGTCGTAGAAACAGGAAATCATTTCGTGTTTGCCCGTCGCCGCCCGACACACGCGCATGCCGGCCTCGACCGCCGTCGTGCCGGAATCGTAGAGCTGGAACCCGTTCAGGTCGCCCGGCAGCACGCGGGCCAGAGCCTCCATCAGTTCCGTCTTGATCGGCGTCGTGAAATCGTGGGCGTTCATCAGTTGACCCGCGTGCCGGCGCACGGCCTCGGTCACCTTGGGATGGCAATGGCCCAGCGTGGTCACGTAAATGCCGGACGAAAAATCGATGTAGTCGTTGCCGTCCACATCGGTCAGCAGACAACCGCTGCCGCGCTCGAAGGCGACGGGGAACAGCTTGACCTGTTCACTTAATCCCTTGAAATTGACGGTACAGCGCGCGTGCAGCGCCCGAGACTTGGGGCCGGGCACTTCCTCCGTGACGATGCGGGGATATTTTTCCAAATCCAGAGCGTAACGCGACGGATCGTAGGGATGGCAACAGGGGCTTGCGGATTCGCTCATACTTCGGATTCCCTTTCTTCCATACCGAGTTCACGCTTTCAAAGCCAGCCAAGGTGACAAACGTCACGCCCAAACGCAAGAGAAAAAGGCATGAGGCAACGCGCGGAATGCCGAACGCTGGAAAACAGGTCTAGTTTTTCAGACAAGTTGCCGGCACAACCAAAACACCGTCTTTCCGCCTGAACGCGTAGCCATTCCCGGTCAGAACCATCAGAAAGGCCGGCGGGTTCATTTTGCGTTCGTCAACACGATGTTTCAAGCGCAAGAGCGTAGAAGCCGCCTCTTCAATTCTGCCTTGGCCCATTTTTATTTCAACAGCGCTCCAGCGGCCGTCATGCAGCGCAATGATGGCGTCCGCCTCCAGCTCTGTCTGATCCCGGTAATGGAAAACATCTCCGCTGAGCGGTTGCGAATAGATGCGCAAATCTCTTATACAAAGCGATTCGAACAGGAACCCGAATGTTCTGAAGTCTTGCAACAACCCTGCCGGACTGGTTTGCAGCGCCGCTACCGCGATGGAAGGATCAACAAAATGCCGCTTGGCCGTTGTTCTCAACGCTGTTTTCGAGCGCAGAGCAGGACTCCATGCCTGTTGATCCTCAACAACGAAAAGTCGCTCAAGAGCGGCCAAATAGGCCCGTATAGTGTTGGGGGATAGACTTTCGTCATCGCCGGCTATGTCGGACAGGATCGTTGCCACCGTGGCCGGACCGGCAATATTCCTGGCTAATGATTTCATGAGCGCCCGGACGCGCGCCGGATTCTTGACGCGACCGTCCACTTCGGAAACATCCGTCTCGACAACGGCGTCCAGATAATTCTTCGCTTGCTGCAAGGCTACAGCATCGGAAACGCCCATGGCGGCAGGCCAGCCGCCGCGCGCCGTTGCAAACGCCAGTTCATCAATGTCCGTCGCGGATTGACCTTCCGGCTCCTCCCCCGCAAAGAGCCGAGCCAACGAAATCTGCCCGCCCGACTCTCCCGATTCAAAAAGCGACATGGTTCTCATCCGCATGCGCGAAATCCGTCCGGTGCCGGAATGCATCAGGTCACTATCGAGCGGTTTCGTGGAACCCGTCAGGATAAACTGGCCCATCGCGCCGCGCTGATCCACGGCAAATCGAACCGCGTCCCAAAGAATCGGCGCCATCTGCCATTCATCCAGAAGTCTTGGAGTAGCGCCTTCCAGCAACAAAGAGGGTTTCGCATCGGCCATACTCATGTAGCCTGACGTCCGATCAGGGTCCTGCATCATCAGGACGCTTTTAGCCTGTTGCATCGCTGTCCAGGTTTTCCCGCACCATTTCGGTCCCTGAATGCAAACCGCGCCAGACGAAGACAAAGCCCGACGCAAAACCTCGTCGGCTATTCTTGGCAAATATTCCCTCTTCACACCTGCGCCCCCCGGCCCCCCTTTGTCCGTACAATCATTATGGTTAGAGAAAACGAGGCGGGCAGTCAACATCTTATTGATCAGTTTGTATCGCCTTCATTGCGCAATTTGTATCGCCTTCATTGCGCAGTTTGTCATTCGAGGCTCTGGCGGAAGCGGATATCCGCTTCCAAACACCGCTATCGGCGTACGAATCGTAGCCTTTCAGGGTGTTTCGGATGCCCGTCTTGTCTCTGAGAACAATGTCCAATAGCCAACAAGGACCAGAGACCGATTTTACCGCAGAGAACGCAAAGAACGCAGAGATTACCGGAGAATTCACCACGAAGGTTTACAAACCCGTAGCCGTTCACGGTTCTCAGTTCACAGTTCATGGTTTTTCAGCCTTCTTTTACGCTTTCGCCATACTCTTCTCGAATTCAAGCTGATATTCGACAAAACCTGCCATCTT